>DAIUBY010000029.1:0-13600 GCA_036846425.1 Polaribacter sp. | reverse complement strand
AAATTGTGCTCCCCATTTTGGAAGAAAAAGAGGTTGAGTTGTTCATCAAAAGAGAAGATGAAATTCATCCTTTTGTCTCTGGAAATAAATTTCGAAAACTAAAATACAATCTTCAAAAAGCTAAAAATCAGGGATATAAAACGTTACTGACTTTTGGGGGCGCATTTTCAAATCATATCATTGCAACTGCTGTTGCTGGGAAAATTACTGGTTTTCAAACGATTGGAATTATTAGAGGTGATGAATTAGCTACTGATTTTCAGCAAACAATTGCTGAAAATCCAACATTAAAAGAAGCACACAAAAATGGAATGAAACTCGAATTTGTTTCAAGAGAAACCTACAGAAACAAAACATCAAGCATTTTTTTAGAAAATTTAAAACAACAATTTGGCGACTTTTATTTGATTCCTGAAGGAGGAACCAATGAATTGGCAATCAAAGGTTGTGAAGAAATTTTAGTAGCTGAAGATTCAAAATTCGATTATATTTGTTGTGCAGTTGGAACAGGAGGAACCATTTCAGGATTGATAAATGCGTCTCAAAATCATCAAAAAGTGATAGGTTTTCCAGCTTTAAAAGGCGATTTTTTGACATCAGAAATTAAGAAATATGCAAAGAAATCCAATTGGAATTTACAAACTGAGTATCATTTTGGTGGTTATGCAAAATATAACGCAACATTGATTCGTTTTATCAATGATTTTAAAAAAGAAACAAACGTGTTGTTAGACCCTATTTATACTGCAAAAATGATTTATGGTTTGTTGGAAATTATCAAAAATGATGGATTTCAAAAAGGAAGTAAAATTTTGGCAATCCATACAGGAGGTTTGCAAGGAATTCAGGGTATGAATAAACAAATAAAGAAAAATAACGAGGAAATTATTCAGTGAAAATGAGCGTAAAAAACATACTTTTTTGTTTGATTTTATTAATTGCTGCGAGTTGTGGATCAAAAAAACCAGTTGTAAATCCAACAAAGAAAAAAGTGGTAAAAGTTGTTGAAAAAGAGCCAGTTAAACTACCATCTGTAAACGAAACAAAACATGTTGAAGAATTGAAAGATAAAAAAGAGAATTTAAATAAATTCACTTTAGAATATATTGAACGATTTGCGCCAATTGCGGTTAAAAAAATGTACACGCACAAAATTCCTGCAAGTATTACTTTAGCTCAAGGAGTTTTAGAATCTGGAAATGGGAGAAGTGAATTGGCTTTAAAATCCAACAATCATTTTGGCATCAAATGTCACACCAATTGGACTGGAGAAAGCGTGACTCATGATGATGATGAAAAAGGTGAGTGTTTCAGAAAATACGAATATCCAGAAACTTCTTATGAAGATCATTCTGCATTTTTGACGCAAAGAAAACGTTACGAATTTTTGTTTTCTTTTGATACAAAAGATTATAAAAAATGGGCAAGAGGTTTAAAAGATGCAGGTTATGCAACTGACCCACAATATCCTGAAAAACTCATCAAAATTATAGAAGATTATAAGTTATATGAGTTTGACAATGTAAAAGAAAAGGACATCAAATTCGCAAAACTTATTGAGAAAACTGAGCCTAAAATTGAAGAAAAAATAGCAGAAAATACTACTTACGAAGTGCAAAAAGGAGATACTTTATACTCAATTTCTAAGCGATTTCTAATTTCTGTGGAAGATTTAAAAAATCGCAATAATTTAAAAGACAATACAATTTCCATTGGTCAAAAATTAATAATTCAATAAAATATGCCCATCATAAAAGCCGTTAACGGAAAATATCCGCAAATTCCTGAAGATTGTTATATTGCAGAAAATGCTACTATTGTTGGTGAAGTTTCTGTTGGAAAACAGTGCAGTATTTGGTTTAACGCTGTGATTCGTGGTGATGTACATTACATCAAAATGGGTGATAAAGTAAATATTCAAGATGGAGCTGTGATTCACGCAACCTATTTAAAATCACCTACAAATATTGGAAATAATGTTTCTATTGGTCACAATGCCATTGTACATGGTTGTACAATTCACGACAATGTTTTGGTTGGAATGGGAGCCATTATTATGGATGATTGTATTGTTGAATCAAATTCAATTATTGCTGCTGGAGCTGTAGTTACCAAAAACACAACTGTTGAAAGTGGCAGTATTTATGCAGGCGTTCCTGCCAAAAAAGTGAAAGACATTTCTCAAGAATTAATTTCGGGCGAAATTGATAGAATTGCTAAAAACTACGTCAAATATTCAAGTTGGTTTAAAGAATAAAAAAGCCCAATTTCATTGTTGAAATTGAGCTTTTAAAAACTAACTAATCAAAATTACTAATTTTTTTCCTCGGTTTCTGGCATTCTTTTTTTCATTCCATTTCGTTCAGCCATCATTTTTTTTCCTTTCATTTTTCTCATTTTTCCCATTTTTTCAAATTCTTCAAATTGCGCTTCTGTCAAAATTTCTTTCATCGCTTTTTTCATGGCAATTTGATTGTCCAATTGTTGGTTTCTCATTGCAAAAAGTTCGTCATCAGAAGGTCTTTGTTTGGTTTCTTTGGATTTTTTCATTTTCTCCATAGTTGCTTTTCGTTGAGTAGCTTGTATTTGCAACAATGGTTTGATTTGATTTTGTTGTTTTTCATTCAAATCCAAAGCAAGTGTCATTTTTTTTACAGCCAATTCTGTATGTTGTTCTACAGAAAATTGTGGGCCTTTTTGTCTTTCTTTTTCTTGTTTTTGTTGTGCATTTGTAGCAATCGTTCCTACAATATACATCATTAAAATTAGTGCTAAATTTTTCATTTTTAGGTTGTTTTTATTTTTTATTGTTGCTTCTTTGACATATAAAATATCAAAAGGTTTAACTTTGCAATTGCTTTTAACAAGTGATTAACAACCATTACCTATGAAAAAAATTATTTTTTTACTCCTTTTCGTAAATCAATTGTCTTTTACTCAAGAAACTGTTAAAGTCGATTTAAGCAATCCGAATTCAACAATTCAAACCCATTTGTATTTTTTGCAAAACAATACGTATCAACCTGAAAAATCAGCAAAAACTATTTATGGTTTACCGAAAAAGCAAGCTATTGAAAAAGCAATTAAATTAAAGAAAATTTTAGATGGAAAGGGATTGTATATTGATTTAAATAAAATCCCAAACAACCCAAATTATAGCGATTCTATTGGATATATATACGTTCATAAATATGTGATTTTTCCTTTAAGAATGCCCCAGATTTCTGTTGAAAAAATAAATGGAAAATGGTATTATTCTCAAGAAACAGTTGCTCAAATTGATGAGATTTACAATCAAGTTTTTCCTTGGTATGTGCATAAATTGCAAGAAATAATTCCAGTTTCGGGTCATAAAAGAATTTTCGGAATTGAATTGTGGCAAATTGCAGGAATCTTATTTCTTTTGATTTTTACAATTGTAATCATAATTATTGTCAAAAAAATTATTTACTGGGTTTTAGAAACTATACAAAGGAAAATTACACACAAAACTTCTGATTTTGAGGAAAAATTGGCATTAAAACGGTTAGCACATCCTATTAGTTTATTTGTGGGAATCAAAATCATTGATATTGCATTTCCTTCTTTACAATTTCCAATTGATATCAATACCTGGGTTTTTTTATCAATAAACATTGCTGAAACTGTTTTCTTGATTTATATTTTATTGAAATTGGTGAAAGTAGTTATGGGTATTTATGCAGATTATACACAAAAAACGGATAGCAAATTAGACGATCAATTAGTGCCAATTCTCAATAATTTTCTCAAAGGAATTGTCTTTGTTTTTGGGTTTTTTAAAATCTTGCGACTGTTTGGAGTAGATGCTACTACGTTATTGGCAGGAGCAACTATTGGAGGTTTGGCTTTTGCGCTAGCATCTCAAGACACTGTTAAAAATTTGATAGGAACTATCATGATTTTTATTGATAAACCGTTTCATATTGGTGATTGGATTGTAACTTCAGAACTAGAAGGAACTGTTGAAAAAGTAGGATTTCGCTCTACAAGAGTTCGTGCTCCAGACACTTCTATTTTCCAAATTCCAAATAGTAAATTATCGGAAATTGTCATTAATAACAAAGGAATGTTGCTTTTTAGAAGGCATAAACTTGAATTGGGTTTGCGCTATGACACACCTCCAGAATTGATTGATGCTTTTGCAAAAGGTGTTCGTGAACTTATTTTGGCTCATCCAGATTCTAGAAAAGATGCTTATAATGTAGAGTTTATTGGTTTTGGAGATTCTGCATTGTTAATCATGGTTAATGTTTATTTCAAAAGATTGGATTGGAATTCTGAACAATCATCCAAACATAAATTACACATTGCTATTGTAAAATTAGCCAAAGAATTGGGAGTTGAATTTGCATTTCCTTCAACAACAGTTACTATCGAAAATTTCCCTGAGAAAAAAGGATTCAATCCTAAATACGATATCAATAATGAGCGAATTGAGAGCGTAATTGCAACTGTGGTTAGTAAGTTTGAGCAAGAAAATCCAATGGAGAAAAATGATCTTGATGAGGAAAACTAATTTAAAACCGTAAAAACGAACCTTTTTAATTTAAATCACTCTGAAAAATTGTAACAAAAGAAGCTTTTTTTCGACTTGTAATAAAAACTTTTTTAATGAAAAAAATCATTCTTCTTAGTTTCTTTTTAGGAACATTTGCAACTGTTGCACAAGTGAAAGGAACTATCATTGATAGTAACAAACAACCACTTTCATTTGTTAGTATTTATTTGGACAATACCATTACAGGAACTACTTCTAATGACAGTGGTTTTTATATTTTAGATATAAAAAAAACAGGAAAATATACCATTGTTTTTCAGTTTTTAGGGTATAAAACATTGAAAAAAGAAGTTTCAATTACTTCATTTCCGTTTCAATTAGATGTTGTTTTGGAGGAAGAAAATATAGAATTGGAAGGAATTTCAATTTCTACAAAAGACAATCCTGCCAATAAAATAATGCGAAATGTCATTGCAAACAAAGATAAAAATACAGACAAGTTTGCAAAATACACAGCTCAGTTTTATTCTCGAGGTTTGTATAAAATTAAAGATGCTCCAGAAAAATTTTTAGGTCAAACTATGGGTGATTTTGGTGGTGGATTAGATTCCACCAGAAGTGGCATCATTTATCTTTCAGAAACGGTTTCTGAAATTAAATTTCAAAAAAAACCAAAACGTTTTCAAGAAAAAATCATTGCTTCCAAAGTTTCTGGTCGCGATAATGGCGTAAGTTTCAATAGGGCAGAAGATGCCAATATCAATTTTTATGAAAACAGTATTGAGTTTGGAAATGAATTGGTTTCGCCAACATCAGTCAATGCTTTTGGGTATTATAATTTTAAATTGGTAGGAACTTTTTATGATAAAAATGGCAAACTCATCAATAAAATAAACATCATTCCAAAAAGAATTAATGACCGAGTTTTTAATGGATTTTTATATATCGTAGAAGATGATTGGGCAATTTATGGTGCTGATGTTACAGTTACAGGCGCACAAATCAATATTCCTGTGGTGGATGTATTGCATTTAAAACAAGATTATAATTACTCAAAACAACATGATGCGTGGGTTTTGATCAGTCAAAGTATTGATTTTAAAGTGAATTTCTTCGGATTTAAATTTGATGGTCGATTTTCTGCTGCCTACAAAGACTATAACTTTACCCCAAATTTTTCTGAAAAAACCTTTACAAACGAAGTGCTTTCTTTTGAGAAAAATGCTACCGAAAAAGATTCGATTTATTGGAATTCTTTACGTCCTGTGCCTTTGACGAATGAAGAATTGAAAGATTATAAAGTAAAAGATAGTATCAAATTATTGCGAGAATCAAAACCGTATTTAGATTCTTTGGATCAAAAACGAAATAAAATCAGTTGGATTTCTCCAATTAGAGGATATACTTACAGAAATTCTTTTGAAAATAATACTTTTTCATACAATGGACCATTGTTGCAAACAGGGTTCAATACAGTTCAAGGATTTTATTCGGCAATTGGATTGAGTTATTTTGAGGAAATCAACAAAAAAGGAAAATGGTGGATTGCAGGATTGAATGTAAATTATGGTTTTTCTGATGAAAGAGTGCGTCCAACTTTTTTCTTTACTAAAAAATGGGATAATTTTTCAAAACCAACTCTTACTTTTTCTGGTGGAAATAACATTGCTCAATTCAATGATAGAGAGCCAATTTTGAAATTGAACAACACACTAAGTTCGCTTTTAGATCGAAATAATTACATGAAAATCTATGAAAAAACTTTTGCAAAAGTCAATTATTCTGAGGAAATTTTAAACGGAATTTACCTCAATTCATCCTTAGAATACGCCAACAGAAAACCACTTTTCAATACCACTGATTATTCATTTGCCGCAAAAGATAAAAACGGAGGTTACACTTCAAATAATCCTTTAGACCCCACAGATTTCGTGAATTCAGCTTTTGAAGAACACAGTATTGCAACGTTAAAAGTTGGCGCAACTTTTGTTTTTGGGCAAAAATATTTGTCTTATCCAAATAGCAAATTCAATATTGGTAATGAAAAATATCCTACTGTAAATCTTACCTATACCAAGCGTTTTGGAGCATCAAATAGCGAATTGAATTCAGATGTTTTGATAACTACAATTCGTCAAAATATAAATGCTGGAAATTATGGGGAATTTCAATATAACGTTAGAGCAGGAGCATTTTTACAACAAAAAAATATTGCTTTTATGGATTTCTTACAAGCCAATGGAAATCAATTTTCATTTCCTTTAGAAAATCAATTGACGAGTTTTAATTTGCTAGAATACTATAAGTTTTATTCAAATAAAAGCTATGCAGAAGCGCATATTGAACATAATTTTAAAGGATTTATCTTAGGAAAAATTCCATTGATAAACAAATTGAACTTCCATTTAGTTGGAGGCGCAAAAACGTTGATGATGGCTGACAAAAAACCATATACTGAGTTTTCAATTGGATTGGACAATATTGGCTTTGGCAAATGGCGATTTTTACGAATTGATTATGCAAAATCGTATTATGCAGGTGTTCGTAATGACGGATTTTTATTCCGTTTAGATTTGTTGGGCTTTTAAAATTAATTGATTTTTTTGCTGATTTTTAGCCACGAATTACCGAATAAAATCAAAAGTTTTTAAAAAATTTATTGACAAATGTTTAAATAAAATTTACACAAATGAAACTAAAAATTCTTTTTTTCGGAATTGCATCTGAGTTGGTAAATGCTACTGAACTAGAAATTTCTGTATCAGAAAATGCTTCTGTAAAAGAATTCAAATTGATGTTGCAAAACCAATTTCCAAAGCTGAAAAATATCAATTCTTATGCAATTGCGGTAAATGAAACGTATGCAAGTGATGAGATTTTGTTAAAATCTGGAAATGTTTTGGCAATAATTCCTCCTGTAAGTGGAGGATGATTATTGTAAATATTTCTTGTCTATATAAAAAGTTCCAAAAGGAATGATAGCGCCTAAAAATACAATCGCTAAGTCTTTGATTTTCCATTGCATTTCATCTTTAATCAAATATGCCAAAATCAAATACAGCATAAATAACAATCCATGAGGCATTCCAAAAAGCTTTACAAAACTTTCATCATTCAAAACATATTTATAGTATAATCCTAAAGACATTAACAATAAATAGGAAATTCCTTCTAAAAATCCGACAATTCTAAATAGTTTTTTCATGCTTGTAAATTCAAGATTTTACATTCAATATTCAAGGTTTTGCAAAGTTACAAACTTCTGATATCTAATATCTAACTTATACTATTCAAATCTTTCCTATTTTTGTGAAATTATGCAACGAACTTCAATAAAAATTACTTCAGAAAAACTCGATTTACAAGCGTGTTACGATTTTGTTTTTGATGAAACTTGTGGTGGAATTTCAGCTTTTATAGGAACAGTTCGCAATGATACATCTGGAAAAAAAGTAACTCAATTAGATTTTTCTACCTACAAACCCATGGCAATCAAAGAGATGAAAAAAATTGCTGAAGAAGCTTTAGCCACTTTTGAAATTCATAAAATTGCCATTCATCATGCAGAAGGAATGTTGAAAATTGGTGATATTCCTGTAATTATAACAGCATCAGCAAAACACAGAAAAGCGGCATTCTTAGCGTGCGAATTTGCCATTGATTCTCTCAAAAAAACAGTTCCAATTTGGAAAAAAGAATTTTTTGAAGATGGCGAAGTTTGGGTAAATTCACATCCTTAAAAGGGTTTGAAAAGTTTATTTTTTTTAACTTTCACTAAAAGCTAAAATTAAACTTTTTTACTTTGTTGCCACAAATAAAATTGCAATCCAAACAAAAACGCACCTGCTAATAAGTGAATTGCTTGTGTTCCAAAAGGAATTTCAGCATAATACATCAAAATTCCTGTGATGGTTTCTAAAAAAATTAAAAAGACAATCCAATTAACCAATTTGTAACCTAAATTTTTCACTTGATTCAAGTAAAACATACCAAAATTTACCAACACAATTGCGATGGTAAAAGATCTATGAAAATAAAATTTAAAACTAGGATTCATCAAACTGTAGTTTTTGTTTTCAAAACCATACAATTTTACTTGTTCGTCAATAAATTGACGCACTTGAGTTCCCATGGCAATTTGTATCAATGAAAAAATTACGGAGATTATCAACAATCTGTTGAATAGTTTGTCATATTTATAAACGGTATTTTTTTCTGATATGATGAATTTCAATCGCAATAAAATTCCAATAATGATCAAACCAACAACCATGTGAATCGTAATAATTGTCGGAGTTAAATTTGAATCAACCACAGTTTTTCCAAGCCAAGCTTCAAAAAGCATCAAGAAAAAGGCACCAAAAGAGAGTAGTGGAATTGTTTTATTTTCTTTCCAAAATTTAGTGGATGCGTAAATCAAAAATAAGAATACAAATCCTGCTAAAACAGAAACCAATCTGTTGATATATTCTGTCCAAGTATGAAATTTATTAAAAACAGCATAATCATGCTTGGTATATTCGCTCCAATTATTTGGGTTGAATTCATTGCCAGTTTTCAAGTCATTTTCAGCTACAAAAAGTGTTTCATCCTTAATGATAATCATTCCTTTTTTGAACTCAGTATTGGGTTTCCAAGTAATTTGTGCTTCTTCAGTTGGTGGAATATAATAGCCAAAACATTTGGGCCAATCTGGGCAACCCATTCCAGAGCCAGTCATTCTAACAATTGCTCCAGCTAAAAAAATAAGATACAAAGAAATAATTGCAATGTTTACAATTTGAGGAAATCTGCGTTTCATTATTTGTTGAAATTTATGCAAAAATACGACAAAAGAAAAGTCGCTTCAAATAAATGAAGCGACTTGTCCTAATGTAAAAAAATTCTAAATAGTTATATAACTTTTACGTTAACCGCGTTTAAACCTTTTCTACCTTCTTTTAATTCAAATTCAACTGTATCGCCTTCTCTAACTTCATCTACTAAGCCAGAAATGTGAACGAAATGCTCTGTTTTTGAACCATCTTCAGTAATAAATCCAAAACCTTTGGATTCGTTGAAGAATTTTACTGTACCGTTTTTCACTTTAAAAAAATATTTGTTAATAATAAATCAAAGATACATTTATATTTTTTGTTTTCGCTTTTTTTTTGAAATAAATTTCTGATTCTCTTTTTATTATGTTCTTGTGATGCTCTAAAAAGTATTTATTTTTACAATTTAGTTGATAATTTTCATGAAATCAGAATAAGTGATGTCAAAAAAAATCGATAATTTTTTAAAAATTTCGATTTGATTTTTTCAAAACAACACAACTTTTTCAATAAATTTTTTGTTGATTTTGAAAGTTGTAAATTCCCAAAAAAAGTATTTTTTAAAAAATCCCCTAAAATGAATGGTTTACAAGCTTTTTGTTTTTTAGAGTATTGAAAATCAATAATCTAAAAATATTTTTTTTTGACGAATTATTTCAACATTTCACAAAATTGTTAAAAACTTTAAGCAATTTGTGAATAAGTATCCCTTTCATTTTGCATTAAAAATGTCAATCTTTGTAAGCGTCGTTTCTGAACGATTTTTCAAAGTTACGTTAACTCACAAAAAATACATAAAAATGTCTTTTACAGAACCCATTTTACAGCCTAATGATAACAGATTTGTAATTTTTCCAATTCAACATACTGATTTATGGGATTGGTACAAAAAACAACAAGCTTGCTTTTGGACAGCTGAAGAAATTGATTTGCATTCGGATATTGTTGATTGGAACACAAAATTAACGGATGATGAGCGCTATTTTATCAAACATATTTTAGCTTTTTTTGCAGCTTCTGATGGAATTGTCAATGAAAATTTGGCTGAAAATTTCGTAAACGAAGTACAATATTCTGAAGCAAAATTTTTCTATGGATTTCAAATCATGATGGAAAACATTCATTCAGAAACCTATTCTTTGTTGATTGATACTTATGTGAAAGACGAAGTGGAAAAAGACAAATTGTTCAGAGCAATTGAGGTTTTTCCGGCAATCAAAAAGAAAGCAGAATGGGCGCTAAAATGGATTGAATCTGACTCTTTTGCTGAACGATTAATTGCATTTGCAGCTGTAGAAGGAATTTTCTTTTCTGGTGCATTCTGTTCTATTTTTTGGTTGAAAAAGAGAGGATTATTGCCAGGATTAACGTTTTCAAACGAACTGATTTCAAGGGACGAAGGTATGCACTGCGATTTTGCAGTTCATTTGCACAACAAACATATTGTAAATAAAGTAACTCCAAATCGAATCAAAGAAATCATTATTGATGCTTTAACTATTGAACGTGAGTTTATTACAGAATCCTTGCCAGTAAGTTTAATAGGGATGAATGCCAAATTAATGACTCAATATTTAGAATATGTAACTGATAGATTGTTGCAAGAATTTGGTTGTGAAAAAGAATACGAATCAACCAATCCATTCGATTTTATGGAAATGATTTCTTTAGAAGGAAAAACCAATTTCTTTGAAAAAAGAGTTTCTGAATACCAAAAAGCAGGCGTAAAATCGGGAGGAACAGGAAGCATTAGTTTCGATTCTGATTTTTAATAAAAATATTTCATAAAAGAAATTTCATTACACTGATTTACATCAGTGTAAAGTTTGTAAAACTTCCAAAATTTGGGATGTTTTTGTGGGTAAAAAAAACTAACAAAATTAAACAAGTAAAAAATGTTCGTATTAAAAAGAGATGGTAGAAAAGAGCCTGTGATGTTTGACAAAATCACAGCTAGAGTCAGAAAAATGTGTTATGGATTGAACAGTATTGTAGACCCTGTGAAAGTTACAATGCGTGTTATTGAAGGTTTGTATGATGGTGTAACCACTTCAGAATTAGATAACTTAGCATCAGAAATTGCAGCAACCATGACAACTGCCCATCCTGATTATGCCAAACTTGCAGCACGAATAGCGGTTTCTAACTTACACAAAAATACCAAGAAATCATTCTCTGAAACTATGGACGATTTGTATTTTTATGTAAATCCACGTACTGGAAAAAAATCGCCATTGATTGCAGATGATGTGCATGAAATTATCAAAGAAAATGCTCAAAAATTAGATTCTACCATCATCTATAATAGAGATTTTAGTTACGATTACTTTGGTTTTAAAACATTGGAACGTTCTTATTTATTAAAATTAAATGGGCTAATTGTTGAGCGTCCACAACAAATGTTGATGCGTGTTGCAGTTGGAATTCATAAAAATGACATTGATGAAGCCATTGCAACGTATGAATTGATGAGTAAAAAATATTTTACACATGCTACACCAACCTTATTCAATGCAGGAACACCAAAACCACAAATGTCCTCTTGTTTTTTATTGCAAATGCAAGATGATAGTATTGAAGGAATTTATGATACCTTAAAACAAACTGCAAAAATTTCACAATCTGCAGGCGGAATAGGCTTGTCAATTCACAATGTGAGAGCCACAGGAAGTTATATTGCAGGAACCAATGGAACATCCAATGGAATTGTACCAATGTTGCGTGTTTTCAATGATACTGCACGTTACGTAGATCAAGGAGGAGGAAAACGCAAAGGTTCATTTGCTATGTATATAGAAACTTGGCATGCAGATATTTTTGATTTTCTAGATTTAAAGAAAAATCACGGAAAAGAAGAAATGCGTGCAAGAGACTTATTTTATGCCATGTGGATTTCCGATTTATTCATGGAACGTGTGCAAGAAGATGGCAAATGGACGCTGATGTGTCCGCACGAATGCCCACATTTGTATGATACCTATGGAGATGAATTTGAGCGTTTATACACCAGTTACGAAGCTGCAGGAAAAGGCAGAAAAACTATTAGAGCTAGAGAATTATGGGAGAAAATCTTAGAATCGCAAATTGAGACAGGAACGCCTTATATGTTGTACAAAGACGCTGTAAACAGAAAGTCGAATCAAAAAAATTTAGGAACTATTCGTTCTTCAAATTTGTGTACGGAAATCATGGAATACACAGCCAAAGATGAAGTTGCTGTGTGTAATTTAGCATCTATTGCATTGCCAATGTTTGTTACAGAAAACGAAAATGGTGTAAAGTTTTTCAATCATAAAAAATTATTTGATGTTACGAAAAAAGTAACGCGCAATTTAGATAGCGTCATTGATATGAACTATTATCCTGTTCAAGAAGCTGAAAACTCAAACTTTAGACACAGACCAATTGGATTGGGAATTCAAGGTTTAGCAGATGCTTTTATCCAATTGCGTTTGCCTTTTACATCCGAAGAAGCAAAAAAATTGAACCAAGATATTTTTGAAACTATTTATTTTGCTGCTGTAACATCATCCATGGAAATTGCTAAGTTAAAAGGAGCTTATTCAAGTTTTAAAGGTTCACCAATGTCTGAAGGAGAATTCCAGTACAACATGTGGGGAATCAAAGATGAGGAATTGAGTGGCAACTGGGATTGGGCAAAATTGCGCAAACAAGTGATGAAACATGGTGTTCGTAATTCATTGTTAGTTGCGCCAATGCCAACTGCATCTACATCACAAATCCTTGGAAACAATGAAGCTTTTGAACCATATACATCTAATATTTATACAAGAAGAGTATTATCAGGAGAATTTATTGTAGTAAACAAACATTTATTAGAAGATTTAGTAGCCTTAAATTTGTGGGATAATGATATGAAAGAAGACATTATGCGTGCAAATGGCTCTATCCAACATATTGAAAAAATTCCTGCAGATATTAGAGAATTGTACAAAACAGTTTGGGAAATGAGTATGAAAGACATCATTGACATGGCGCGTCACAGAGGCTATTTCATTGACCAATCACAGTCATTAAACTTGTTTATGAAAGATCCAGATTTTGGAAAATTAACCTCAATGCATTTCTACGGATGGAAATCTGGTCTGAAAACAGGAATGTATTATTTGAGAACAAAATCGGCAGTAAATGCAAAACAATTCACGTTGAATGTTGAAAAGAAAGAAGAGGAAGAAGAGGTTTTAGTTGAAAAACCTATGACACCAGCAGAATTCAAAGCAATGGTGGAAGCATCAAAAAATGCAGG
>DAIUBY010000028.1:0-28985 GCA_036846425.1 Polaribacter sp. | reverse complement strand
GCGCAAGTTTATGTAACTTTTCTTAAATCCAAAACCCCGCTTTTTGTTTCGCTAATGTAGCAATTATTTATTCAATTGTCCCAAACTCCTTTAAATTAAAGAGCTATCTATGTTGCTTTCTCAATCTTTATAATCCGTTATTTTAAGCAAAAAAATGCCCCAAAAAGTTTGATACTATTTGGGGCATGTTCATAATTGTAAAAGGAATTTTTATGGTTTTTGAAAAATCATTTTGAAATAAACATTAATTCTTTTTCACCTTTTTCATTCCTCCTTCATGATCCAAAATGATTTCTTCATCACGATATTTACAACAAGGATGCACAGCATTGTAAGCTTCGTCTTTGGCTGATAATTTTTTGTCTTTGCTCAAAATAATATCATGCCCAACTGCTAAAATATTTTTTTGAACTGTGGCAACATCTGTTTTATTTTCGTCCAAAATCAAGTTTAATTGATGGGTTTTTACATCCCACAAAGCGAATTTTACACCTGGTGTTTTTAATGATGATGTTTCAATTCGTTTTTTGCACATGCCACAAATTCCATCCACTTCTAAGGTAACTTTGGCGTTTTTATTCTTTTTTACTTCTTGAGATTGTACTGAAAATCCAATCAAACAGATACTAATTACTACAATGATTTTTTTCATTTTATTTAATTTTAATGGTTAATTTATGTTAAAGCGTAAACCTGTGTAAATGGCACGTCCAAAAATGGGTGCATATACAATAGTGGTATCAAAATTGGGTCCAAAAGGATTGTCATTGCCCAAAATAGGATTTCTTTGCTGCACATTTGTCAAATTTTCTGCGCCAATATACACTTCAAATCTATCTGAAAAAACTCGGGTAATTTGCGAACTCAATAATTGATATGGTGCTGAAAATTCAGGCAATTGATATTGCACAGGATTGGCACTTGTGTTTGGCAATCGTTGTTTGCCAATGGCATTAAAAGTTGCATCAAAACGCCATTGTTTATTGTTTTCAATTTCGGTTTCATAGGCAAGATTTACAAAAAATCGATTTTGTGGTTGAATGGGATTTTGTAAATGTCCGTTTTTATAAGTTGTTGCAATATCAAAATATTTATAAGCCATTCTCAATTCGAAATTGGTAGCTAATGTATAATTCACTTCCAATTGAAAACTATTGGCAATGCTTTTTCCATCCAAATCATAGAAAGAAATCGCTTGTGTCCCGAAATTTCGGGATTCCCAATCAACTACTACTTGATTGTTAAAATCGGTTCTGTAAAAATCGAACGTAATGTCTCCTTTTTGATTGAATAAATTGAACTTTTGCAAATACGAAATTCCATAATTCCAAGCAATTTCAGGATTCAATCCGTAGATATTTCCATTGTTATTTTCGATATTGATTTGCCTTGAACTTGCAAACAATTGTTGATTTTCAGCAAAAATATTCGCACTTCTTTTTCCTCTTCCAATTGATGCTTTAATTACTCCATCATCCCAAGGATTGTAGCGCAAATGCAAACGTGGTGTAATGAAATTTCCTAATAAATTATGAGAATCTACTCGTAAACCTGCCACTAGCGAAAAATCATCTAAATTGTCAAAAGTATATTCAAAAAAAGCACCTACAGAAGTTTCTTTTCTGCCAAAATCATTTGTGTTTACAAATTCATCAAAATTATCATGCGTAAATGACAATCCAGTTTTGAATTTATTGCGAGTATCACCAATAATCGAGTTGAACAACAAATTCGAATACACACTTTGATGCTGAATATCATACAAATTCAATCCAAAATACGAATCTTGAAGATGAGTGCTATATGCCACTTGAAAACCAAAACTTTGATACGGCATTTCAGGAAACACATATCCCAATTTTGCAGAAGTTTCAAAACGCTTTGTATTGATTTCACTTCCCCAAAACTGTGTAGTTCCTTTGTGAAGTTCAGGATTAAAATCAAGTTCACCAGTTTGTTTTTCATCATTCATAAATCGCACATTGATAAAACTTACCCAACCTTTTTCAGCGTCTGTAAACTGCCAACGATTTAGCACATTAATTTGTTTTGAAAGCGGCATATCCAAAAAATTATCATCATTCATGTCAAATTTTTGACCTGTATAATTTCCGTGAACATACAAACCTGTGTGCCATTTTTCAGAAACTTGTTTATTGAAATGTGTATTCAATTCAAAACGTCCCATTTGCGATGCAAAAGCATTCAAAAAGAAGCTTTTATCAGTAGCAGGTTTTACCAATTCTGTGTTTATTTGTCCAGAAATACTTTCAAAACCATTCACAACACTTCCTGCACCTTTGGTTATTTGAATACTTTCCACCCAAGTTCCAGGTGTAAAAGTGAGTCCAAAAACCTGACTTGCACCTCTTACAGATGGAATATTTTCTTGCGTAATCAACAAATACGGACTTGTTAAACCTAACATTTTTATTTGTCTTGTTCCTGTTAATGCATCAGAAAAACCCACATCAATGGAAGGATTTGTTTCAAAACTTTCTGCCAAATTACAACAAGCTGCTTTTAGCAATTCTGCAATATTCACTGTAAAAACGTTGGTAGTTGCAAACAACGATTTTTGAATGGGTTTCTTTTTTGTTTTGATGGTAATTTCATCCAAATCACTTTCAGGAGTTAGAAAATGATGAATGGGTTCTAAACTAGTAATTGTCAGTGTGTCTGTTTTAAAACCTACATAACTAATTACCAATTTTTTGTATTCGGATTTATATGGAATGGTAAACCACCCTTTTTTATTCGTAATTGCGCTGATATTGGTATCTAACCAATGAACGCTTGCGCCTTCAATTCCCAAAGCATTTGTTGGGTTGTTTTTGTCCATAATCATTCCTGTAAAAGTGGTTTGAGAAAAAAGAAATGTGGACACAAAAATCAGTAAAAAACTGAGGATATTTTTTTTCATTGTACTATGATTTTTAATGTATGAACTTATTTTTAAAACCTTCCAATAAAGAAGATTTTACGAGTCAGAAATTAAAAATCAAATGATGTAAACCTGAAAAAATGCCTGATAATCCTCAGGAATATCTGGAGGAGAAAAATCTTTATAAAAGTCTTTTTTAGTATTTTTTTCTAAGAAAAGTGCTTGATACGAATGTGTAAAAGCAACAACGAATTTTTGTTTTTCAAGATCAAAATCTTCAAAAGAGAATTGTTGCAACTCATCTTGACCTTCAATTTGGTGAACTTCGTCTTTACAACATCCTTTTTTCTTGGTAGTTGCAACTTTTTCCATCTCCATTCCACAATCTGCTGCATTACCAGTGAAAGAAACATCCATCAAAAATTCGCCACAGAAATGCTTCTCAACTGTAAAAGATACTGTTGAGAAAAGCACTAATAAAGCAAGTACGAAAAAAGTAATTTTTAATATTGATTGTTTCATAATCGAATGCAAAATTACAACTTTGTCTGCTATGCAAACAAAAAATAACGTTTTTGTTTTGTTAAAATCAATATCTTATAATGTGTAAGTTTTTAATATTGAGTTATTTACTAGATGTGTAAAAGAAAAATAATTTTAAAATGTATTTCTCACTTTCGTCGTTTTGACAACTAGAAAAGTAAAATATTACTAAAATAATATAACTCTGTTTACTTTTTAAATAGTGATTTATGTTGCTGAATTGTTTTTGTGTAAGTAAAGTTGCAGTTTGTGGGCAAGGATTTTTTGCAGAAAAAACGGAAGCCGAAAAACACAAATCAACTTTGATTTAGCTAAAACTAGGAATTTTACATAGTAAAAGTTGTTACTAGTCGTTTTTATTTTTTAAAAATCATTTTCAAATCCGCAAATAAATAAAATCCAACAAATCCAAAAGTTCCAAATGCTAAAATATATTGTCCTTTCGGAATTATTAAAAAAATGTTAAGTCCGATTAAAAAAATACAAAATGGATATGTAAATAATCTGATTAATATATTTTTCAATGACCATTCTTTTTCTGATTTCTTTTCCTCAACTTCTATGTCCAGAAACTCAAATATTTGGTCAAGTTGATTTTGTTTTTCTGATTTATAAAGTTTTTTAAAAACGGTAATAAAAATTATCAATAAAACTGAAACGATTAGAATTGCCAACCAATTTTCCAAAAAGTCAAAATCGGTTGAGAAATTGGTAAAAACAAAGTAGAGAATTCCAATTGAAAATAATCCAACGATTGTTTTTCCTATTGGATTTAATTTGTCTGTTATGTTTGTCAAATGGTTATTAGCATTTAATTCAAACGTGAAAATTGGATAAAAAGCCACATTCCAAATACTTTGATTCCAAACTTTTATTTCATTACGACTAATTTCTCCTTTTGATCTAAAATCACGAGAAAAAACATTCCAAAAATGATTAAGATAAGTGTTTTCTTTTCTCAATTCTATTAGTTTTTCTATGTCTTTTTTTGTAATTTCCAATGTCTTTTCAAATTAATATCAACAAGTTTATATGAATGAATCTAGGTAGCTTTTTTAAAAAAAATGAAAACCATAAATAATATTATTTATCACTATAATGTCCCCAAAAAGCAAGGACAATAACAACAACTTTTTCATCTTCAATTCTGTAAATCAATCTGTGCTTGTCTGTAATTCTGCGAGACCAAGTGGCAATTTGATAATGTTTTAATTTTTCAGGTTTTCCAGTTCCTTTTGTTGGGTGCTCTCTTAGTTCATTTAAAAGTTTATCAATCTTAATAAGCACTTTTTTATCTCCCGCTTTTTTATGTTTTGCAATGTCAGAAATAGCTTCGTCAGTTAATTCAAGCTCATAAATCATAAACCTAAAAATTCCTTTTGTTGATCTTTTTCAAGCTTTTTTGTTTTTCCTGATGCTGCTTGTTGCAAAGATTTATCAATTTTGGCAATAAATTCATTTTCGGTAAATGATACTTTTTTATCATTTTTCCCAACTTCAAAACGAATTTTCATTTCTTCCAATAAAGAAGTAAGCAATGATTTTTGCTTTTCATTTTTCGGATAAATGGTTATGTTTTCCATTTTTTTAGATTTTAAGGAATAATACAAAAGTAAAAAAAAGTATCAAACACTTTGCTTAATTTCTGTTGAAGTTCAAAAAATCACTTATTTTTGCCGACAAAATAATCAATATGAATTTAGCATTTCTACAACAAGAAATTGATATCATTATAAAATCAAAAAATACTAAAGACGAAAAATTACAAGCCATTTGTGATTTTTTAGAAAATCAAATTTCCTATTATGATTGGGTAGGTTTTTACTTCAAAAACGGAGATAAAAGAGAGTTGAAATTGGCACAATTTACTGGCGAACCAACTGAACATACCATCATTCCATTTGGAAAAGGAATTTGTGGACAAGTTGCTGTAAGTAATCAAAACTTTGTTGTTCAGGATGTTAGCGAACAAGACAATTACATTTCTTGTGGCTGGAAAGTGAAATCGGAAATTGTGATTCCTATTTTTGTGAATGGCGAAAATATTGGTCAAATTGATATTGATTCACACACAGTGAGTCCTTTTACAAAAGATGATGAAACTTTATTGGAATATACTTGCCTAAAAGTTGCTAGTTTATTTTAAAATTTGTTGTTAATTACTTAGCGCATTTGTTACTATCTTTTTATTGATAATCATTGAATGATTGCGTAAATTCGCAGGCTTAATCAAAGAGCAAAAAATGAGCACTTCAAAACAAATAAAATCTGCCTTAATTTCGGTTTTTCATAAAGACGGTTTAGCACCAATTGTACAAAAATTGAATGAGTTAAATGTCTCCATTTATTCAACTGGAGGAACAGAAACTTTTATTCAACAATTAGGAATTGATGTTATTCCTGTAGAAGATGTTACTTCATATCCTTCTATTTTAGGTGGAAGAGTAAAAACATTGCATCCAAAAATTTTTGGTGGAATTCTCAACAGACAAGATCACAAAGGAGATATTGCTGAAATGAAAGAATATGAAATTCCGCAAATTGATTTGGTGATTGTTGATTTGTATCCTTTTGAAAAAACGGTTGCTTCAGGAGCTTCAGAAGCTGATATTGTTGAAAAAATTGATATTGGAGGAATTTCATTGATTAGAGCTGCTGCCAAAAATTTTAAAGACACTTTTATAGTTTCCTCTATGGAACAATATGAAGAATTTTTAAACATTATTTCCGAAAATAATGGAATTACGACTTTGGAACAACGTAAAAAGTTTGCTGCAAAATCGTTCAATGTTTCTTCACATTATGACACTGCAATTTTCAATTATTTTAATGAAGATGAAGTGGTTTTTAAAGCCAGTGAACAAAAAGCGCAAGTGTTGCGTTATGGAGAAAATCCACATCAAAAAGGCTATTTCTTTGGAGATTTAGATGCTATGTTTGATAAATTGCATGGAAAAGAATTGAGTTACAACAACTTACTTGATGTTGATGCAGCTGTCAATTTGATGGAAGAATTCAAAGGAGAAGCTCCTACTTTTGCGATTTTAAAACATAACAATGCGTGTGGATTTGCACAAAGAAACACTATCAAACAAGCCTATATTGATGCTTTGGCTGGAGATCCAGTTTCTGCTTTTGGCGGAATTTTAATTGCAAATACCACTATTGATGTAGCAACAGCCAATGAAATCAATGACTTATTTTGTGAAGTGGTGATTGCGCCAAGTTATACTGATGATGCTTTAGAAATTTTAACATCTAAAAAAAATAGAATCATTTTAGTGCAAAAAGAGGTGAAATTACCAACACAATTGGTAAGAACTTCGTTAAATGGATTGTTGGTTCAAGACAAAGATTTTATCACTGATTCAATAGAACATTTGACTTATGTAACCAATACAAAACCAAGTGCTGCTGAAATTGAAGATTTATTATTTGCTTCAAAATTGTGTAAAAACACCAAATCAAATACGATTGTTTTGGTAAAAAACAAACAGCTATTGGCAAGTGGAACAGGACAAACAAGCAGAGTTGATGCACTAAATCAAGCTATTGAAAAAGCAAAAAACTTTGGATTTGATTTGAATGGCGCAGCAATGGCAAGTGATGCTTTTTTCCCTTTTCCAGATTGTGTAGAAATTGCGGATAAAGCTGGCATCAAAAGTGTTATTCAACCTGGAGGATCTATCAAAGATCAGTTGAGTATAGACTATTGCAACGCCCACAATCTTGCCATGGTAATTACTGGAACAAGACATTTTAAACATTAAAAAAATAGCTGTTAAAAAACAGATTTATTTTAGTAATTTTGTAAGAATACAGCATTAAAAAATAACAAGTAAATTTATGGGTTTTTTTGATTTCATGACGGAAGATATTGCCATTGATTTGGGCACTGCAAATACATTGATTATTCACAATGGAAAAGTGGTTATTGATAGTCCATCAATCGTAGCAAGAAATAGAATTTCAGGTAAAATAATTGCAATTGGTCATGAAGCAAGCCGAATGCAAGGAAAAACGCACGAAAATATCAAAACAATTCGTCCTTTAAAAGACGGTGTTATTGCTGATTTTCAAGCATCTGAAGAGATGATTAAAGAGTTTGTAAAGCAAATTCCATCCATCAAAAAGAAATTATTTCCACCTGCTTTGCGCATGGTGATTTGCATTCCATCAGGAATTACTGAAGTTGAAAAACGCGCTGTAAGAGATTCTGCAAAACACATGAATGCCAAAGAAATCTACTTAATTTATGAGCCAATGGCAGCTGCAATTGGAGTTGGCATTGACATCATGGAGCCAAAAGGAAACATGATTATTGATATTGGTGGCGGAACTACAGAAATTGCAGTAATTGCTTTGGGCGGAATTGTGTGCGATCAATCTGTAAAAGTTGCAGGCGATTTGTTTACAAACGACATCATGTATTACATGCGTACGCAACACAATTTGCATGTGGGTGAAACTACTGCTGAAAAAATAAAAATTACGATTGGTGCAGCTACAGAAGATTTAGAGAATCCACCAGATGAAATGTTGGTTCAAGGAAGAGATTTATTGAGTGGAAAACCAAAACAAGTACAAGTTTCCTATCGCGAAATTGCAAAAGCATTAGACAAATCTATTCTACGAATTGAAGACGCTGTGATGGAAACCTTATCAAAAACACCTCCAGAATTAGCTGCTGATATTTACAATACAGGAATTTATTTAGCAGGTGGTGGTTCTATGTTAAGAGGTTTGGACAAACGTTTATCACGCAAAACAGATTTACCAGTTTATGTAACAGAAGACCCTTTGAGAGCAGTAGTCCGTGGAACAGGAGTTGCCCTGAAAGAACTTGTTAAATACAAAAATGTTTTAATGAATTAGACACTAAATTCTATCAATGCAACAACTGATTTTTTTTCTTCAGAGGTTTAAATATTTCTTGTTTTTTTTATTGTTAGAGTTTATTGCTATTAGTTTTATATTCACAAATTTAAACTTTCAAAAAAGTAAATTTGTAAATTCAACCAATTCAATAGTTGGTGGATTGTATGTGAAAAAAGCTGCTATTTCTGAATATTTTTCTTTAAAATCAGCAAACGAAATTTTAGTTGCAGAGAACACACGTTTGAAAAACGAACTTGAAAAAAAAACACAAAATACTTATTTTCAAGACACTACAATGCTTGACACTGTGAGATATTTTCAAAAATATACATACACATCAGGTAAAATCATCAACAACAACTATAACAAAGAATTCAATTTTTTAACATTGAATATTGGAAAAAATCAAGGCGTTGAAAAAGAAATGGCAGTAATCAACAGCAAAGGTATTGTTGGAATTATTGATAATACTTCGCAAAAATATTCTCGAGTTCAGTCTATTTTAAACAGAAATAGTAAAATAAATGCACGATTAAGAAACACGAATTATTTTGGAACTTTGGATTGGAATGGCGAAGATTACAAAACGGTTCAATTGATTGATATTCCTAGACAAGCCCCTCTAAAAATTGGTGATACTATAGAAACTGATGGGAAATCTACCATTTTTCCTGAAGGAATTCTGATTGGAACAGTTTTAAAAATCAAGAGAGGAAACTCAGCTGACAATATAGTAACCATCAAACTTTTTAATGATATGAGCAATCTTGGAGCGATTTACGTCATCAAAAATTTTGATAAAATGGAAATAAAAACCTTAGAAAATTTAGGAGATGAATAATCCTTTAAAAATCATAATTCTATTCTTTTCCTTTTTGTTTCTGCAAGTATTTGTTTTAAATAACTTGTTGCTTTTTGGGTTTATAAATCCTTATCTATATATAGTTTTTGTTTTTTTATATCCTTTAAAAGAGAATAAAATTCCGTTACTTTTTTACTCATTTTTATTAGGAATTTCGGTTGATTTTTTTTCAGATACTGGAGGAATTCACGCATTTTCAATAACGTTTATTGCCTACATCCGACTTTTTTTTGTAAAACTTTATTTCAATAAAATGGAAATAGATTATCCATTTTTTGAGCTAAAATCAGAATCTTTTGGAAAAATTTTCAACTATGTAGTTACTCTAACAGTATTTCACCATTTTATATTTTTTTCATTGGCGAACTTTAGTTTTCATAATTTTTCCAATGTGCTGAGCAATACATTTTTTTCGAGTATTTTTACATTATTTTTATATTTTATTGGCGAAGCTATTTTTACAAAAAAAGTATAATGCAACGTAGTTTTTTACTTTATTTTTTGATTTCCTTAGTTGGAATTCTTTTTATTGGCCGTCTTTTTCAATTACAAATTGTTAAAGGTGTTGCCTTTGATCCTGTGCACAATGCTGCTGTAAAAATTGAATACGACTATCCTGAACGCGGTTATGTATATGACAGAAATGGCCGACTTTTAGTAGCAAATCAGTTGTCTTATGATGTGATGGTGCAACCAAATCAGGTGAAAAATATTGACACACTTGAACTGTGTAAACTACTAAAAATTGAAAAAGAGGATTTTATAAATCGGTTCAAAAAAGCAGAAAATTATGCTTCATATCTTCCTTCGGTTTTTTTAAAGCAACTTGCCAAAGATGATTACGCTTTTCTTCAGGAAAAATTACACAAATTCAATGGGTTTTATATTCAAAAAAGAGTTATTAGAGATTATCCAATCAATGCAGCAGCAAATGTTTTGGGTTATATTGGCGAAGTAAATGAAGAAAATGCCAGAACTAGTAGCGATTATGAACAAGGAGAATTGGAGGGAAAAGAGGGTGTTGAACGTGAATATGAAAAAATTTTAAGAGGAAGAAAAGGCAAAAAATACTTCAATAGAAATCGATTTAACAGAGTTACAGGTTCTTATAAAAATGGATTGATGGACACTTTACCAGAAAGTGGTAAAGACCTAACCTTGACTATCGATATTGAATTGCAAATATATGCACAACAATTAATGAATGGAAAACGTGGAGGAATTGTGGCGATTGAACCTTCAACCGGTGAGATTTTAGCTCTTGTAACTTCGCCTTCTTACAATCCAAATATGTTGGTTGGGCGTGATCGCTCAAAAAACTCAATTATTTTGATGAATCCACAAAACCCAGAAAAACCAACATTTGACAGGGCATTATTGGCTGCATATCCCCCAGGATCACCATTTAAAATGATGAATGCGTTAATTGCATTGCAAGAAAACGTTATCAATACCGAAACTAGTTTTAGATGTTATGGCGGATATAGATATGGGAGAAAAGCAAACAATTTCATGAAATGTCATTGTGGAATTTATGATTCGCCTATTGCTTTGAAAACAGGTATAGCAAAATCTTGCAATAGTTATTTTTCAAATACTTACAAGAAAATTATAGAAAAAAAGAGAAAAGCAAGTGAATCTCTTGATATTTGGAACAAACATGTAACTAGCTTTGGATTAGGAAGTTATCTTGGTTACGATTTGCCTTCTGGAGCTCCAGGACTAATTCCAGATGGCAAATATTATGACAGCCGCTACAAATATAGATGGAGCGCTTCAACTACAATTTCAAATGCTATTGGTCAAGGAGAAATATTAACAACACCAATTCAATTAGCCAATTTTACTGCTGCAATTGCCAACAAAGGATTTTTTTATACACCACATATTGTAAAAAAAATAAGTAAGAGACCTATTGACAATACAAATTTTACTAGAAGAAAACAAACTACAATAAAAAGTGAACATTTTGAACCAGTTATTGAAGCTATGCACGAAGTTTTTAAATCTGGAACAGGAAGATGGAGTCAAGTTAAAGGAATTGAAATTTGTGGAAAAACAGGAACATCAGAAAATTTTATTCGAATAAATGGGTACAAACAACAATTGCCTGACCATTCTATTTTAGTAGCATTTGCACCCAAAGAAAATCCAAAAATTGCAATGGCTGTGTTTGTTGAAAATGGAGGTTATGGTTCCACAATTGCAGCACCAATCACAAGTTTATTGATTGAAAAATATTTGAATGGTTATATTTCTGAAGAAAATAAGTACCGAGAAACAAATATGCTGAATCTCAATTTGCAAGATATTTACAACTATTACAGACCAAAAAACCGAGAAATTGCGTCAAGAAAAGAATAATATATTTGCAGGAATTGATTGGATTCTTATTTTTTTCTACCTGATTTTTGTTGGATTTGGTTGGTTAAATATTCTTGCAGCTTCGCAAACAGATGCATATGTAAATCTATCAGACTTCACAACTAATTATGGCAAACAACTACTTTGGATTGCTTTATGTGTGCCATTAATTATTCTCATCTTATTTTTCAATGCTAAGTTTTACGAGCGATTTGCAAGTATTTTCTATTTAATTGCCATTTTATCGTTGTTATTATTATTTCCTCTTGGAAAAGAGATTAATGGTGCAAGAGCTTGGTTCAATTTTGGTTCAATGAGATTGCAACCATCAGAATTTGTGAAAGCACTTACTGCGCTTGCGCTTGCAAAATTATTGAGTGATCGTCAATACAATCTTTCACTTGTGAAAAATCAAATTAAAGCATTTATAATTATTTTTCTACCAGCATTTTTAATCATTATTCAACCTGATCCTGGTTCAGCATTAATTTATTTGTCTTTCTTTTTGGTTTTAAATAGAGAAGGTTTAACGTTGAATTATATCATTTTTGGGATTACATCAATAACTTTATTCATATTAACGATTTTTTTTGGAACAAGTAATATGTTTATTTGGGTATTTTCCATTTTTACATTAATAGTGATTTATCTTATTTATAAGGGAGGAAAACGATTACTTCGTTTCAATTGGCATAAAATTCTAATTACATATTTAGGATTAGCAATTTTTATATACGGAACAGGTTTTGTGTATGAAAACGTTTTTAAACAACATCATAGAGATCGTTTTGAAGTGTTGTTGGGTTTAAAAATTGATAATAAAGATATAGGTTACAACTCTTATCAATCAGAATTAACCATCAGTTCAGGAGGTTTTTCTGGGAAAGGATTTTTAAATGGTGATATTACAAAAGGAGATTTTGTGCCTGAACAACATACAGATTATATATTCAGCACAGTTGGAGAAGAATGGGGTTTTGTTGGAAGCGCGCTAGTTGTCATTTTCTTTATGTTATTCATTGCAAGAATCATTTATTTAGCAGAAACGCATGCCAATAAATTTGGACGAATTTACGGTTATGGAGTTGCTTCCATTTTATTTTTTCATGTAACTGTGAATGTTGGAATGGTTATAGGCTTACTACCAACTGTTGGAATTCCACTACCTTTTTTCAGCTACGGAGGTTCTTCATTATGGAGTTTTACGATTTTACTTTTTATTTTTATTCGATTGGACGCTCATAAAAAATATGATTGGTAAGCATCAATGAATTAATTTGAAAATCTGAAAATCTTATTTATTAAACAAAAAAAAGCCCTGAAAATTCAGAGCTTTTATAATTATATTTTGTTAAAATCTTACAATGCAGCAACGTGCTTCATCAATTTTGATTTTAAATTTGCAGCTTTGTTTTTGTGAATAATATTCTTTTTAGCCAATTTATCCAACATAGAAATTACGTTTACTAATTTAGTTTCAGCTTCAGTTTTATCTTCTAAAACACGCAAATCTCTTACAGCATTTCTAGCCGTTTTGTGTTGATATTTGTTGCGTAATTTTTTCGCTTCGTTACTTCTGATTCTTTTTAATGCTGACTTATGATTTGCCATAATGTTGTTTAATTCGTTTTTATTTAAAACTTTGTAGTCCGTACGGGAATCGAACCCGTGTTACCAGGATGAAAACCTGGCGTCCTAACCCCTAGACGAACGGACCATCACAATTATGTATATCCTTAATTGCGGATGCAAATATACAACGTTTTTAAAATCCTACAATTATTTTTTAAAAAAAATTATAATTTTAATATGCTTTCGCAAAAAGCACTCTTTTTGAGGAAGATTTCCCTGTAAAAACACAGTTTCCAGCCTCTTCTATTGAATCATTTGGAATACATCTGATGGTTGCTTTTGTCAATTCTTTTATTTTTTCTTCTGTTTCTTCAGTTCCATCCCAATGTGCAGCAACAAATCCGCCTTTATTTTCAATAACATTTTTAAATTCTTCAAATGAATTTACTTGGGTTATGTGACTATTTCTGAATTGTAAAGCACTATCAAATAAATTAGTTTGAATTTTTTCTAACAACTCCGAAACATATTCTATAAGATTGTCTTGCGAAATGCTTTCTTTAGACAACGTATCTCTTCTGGCTACTTCAACTGTATTGTTTTCCAAATCACGACCGCCCATAGCAATCCTTATAGGAACTCCTTTTAGTTCGTATTCAGCAAATTTTGCTCCTGGTCTTAACGTATCTCTATCATCATATTTTACAGAAATTCCTTTTTTTCGGAATGCATTTACAAATTCATTAATTTTAACAGATAAAATTTCCAACTCTTCTTCTCCTTTATATATAGGTACGAAAACCACTTGAATTGGCGCTAATTTTGGTGGCAAAACCAACCCAAAATCATCAGAATGTGTCATGATCAAACCTCCAATTAAACGTGTAGAAACTCCCCAAGAAGTTGCCCAAACATACTCTTGTTTTCCTTCTTTATTCGTAAATTTCACATCAAAAGCTTCTGCAAAATTTTGTCCTAAAAAATGACTTGTTCCTGCTTGCAATGCTTTTCCATCTTGCATTAAAGCTTCAATTGTGTAAGTATCTTCAGCACCTGCAAAACGTTCGCTATCAGATTTTACTCCCTTTATAACTGGCATTGCCATAAACTCTTCTGCAAATGTTGCGTACACCTGTTGCATTTGTTGTGCTTCCGCAATTGCCTCGTTTTTTGTGGAATGTGCTGTATGACCTTCTTGCCAAAGAAACTCTGAAGTGCGTAAAAACAAACGTGTTCGCATTTCCCATCTTACCACATTTGCCCATTGATTTATCAATAATGGTAAATCTCTGTAGGATTGAATCCAACCTTTATAAGTACTCCAAATTATAGCTTCGGAAGTAGGTCTAACAACCAATTCCTCTTCTAATTTTGCTTCAGGATCAACTCGTAATTTTCCAGGATTATCAGGGTCGTTTTGCAATCGATAATGAGTAACCACTGCACATTCTTTGGCAAAACCCTCTGCATTTTTTTCCTCAGCTTCAAACAAACTTTTTGGCACAAACAATGGAAAATAGGCATTTTGATGCCCTGTCTCTTTAAACATTCTATCCAATTCTGCTTGCATTTTTTCCCAAATTGCATATCCATAAGGTTTGATTACCATGCATCCTCTCACAGCAGAATTCTCAGCTAAATCAGCTTTCACCACCAATTCATTATACCATTTTGAGTAATCCTCTTCTCTTTTTGTTAAACTCTTGCTCATAATTCTTTACTTTGGCACAAATATTGTTATTTTTTTAAATATAAAACTTGTGAAAAATCACTTTTGAAATGGTTACAAAACTACTATAAATAAGTCTTTTTAACACAAATTTTGTAAATAAATCAGTACTTTTATAGAAACTTATCATCATGAAACTACAAAATAAATTATTCAGCTTAAAATCATTTTTAATTTTTGCAACCGCTAATTTGGTTTTTGTTTCATGCGGAACATACCAAACTGCATATTTTGAGGATGGTATTTACTCTAGTCCTGAAAGAAGACAAATTGTGGTGGTTGAAAGAGAAAATCGCAACAATTTTGAAGAAAACTATTTCACTAAAAAACTGGATAGCCTAGAACGAATTTCAGATAATGATATTTTTACTGATGTAAATTCGTACAATTCAAATCCTAACTTTTCTGATAACAACGAAAATTACAATCAAAATGGCCCATGGGGAAATCAAAATGATAATGTTGTTGTCAATGTAAATTTGGTAAATGACCCATTTTGGTATGGAAATGGTTTTGGAATGTGGGGTTGGGACAATTGGGGATGGAATAATTGGGGATGGAATAATTGGAATGTTGGTTGGGGATGGAACAACTGGGGTTGGAATAGATGGAACAGATGGAATGGATTTTATGGAAATCCATATTGGCATCCATATGCTAATAATTGGGGATGGTATGGCGGATTTAACAATCCCTATTTTTATGGAAATCGCTGGAATAACAATGGGTTTAGAAATAACACTTATGGAAGAAGAGATTCTTACAACTCTTATGGAAGAAGAGATTCTAATGGATTTGTAAGAAATAATTCAATTACCAACAGGAGAAGTTCTTCCGATTTCAATCCGAATTCAACGAATACGAGAAGAAGCACTTACAATGCTCCTATTAGAAGAAGTTCTACTATAAGAGATAATAATACGAACAGCAATAACAATAACAATAACAGCAATTATTCAAGAAGAAGCAGTTCTGATAACAACAACTCAACCATAAGAAGGTCAACAAATACAGGTGGAAGTAGTGGAAATACCAGTAGAGGTTCAACTTCTGGAAGAGGTGGAGGAAGAAGAGGCAATTAAATCATAAATTTTAGATAAATTTTTTACAACATGAAAAAAATTATAGCGTCAGCAATGTTTTTTGCAGCTGTTATTGCAACAAATGCACAATCTTTAGGATATCAAGATTTAGGAATCCTTTTCTCTCAAAATGACAATAACGGAACTGCGCGTTTCAATGCAATGGGTGGTGCTTTTGGGGCTTTGGGCGGAGATATTTCTAGCATCAATATCAATCCTGCTGGATTATCCGTCTTCAATAATAGTATGTTTTCTGGTGGTTTTAATTCTAGAAACTCCAATATTATGGCCAATTATTATGGAAACAGACTCACCACAAATGACCAATTTATAAACCTATCGCAAGCGGGAGCAGTTTTGGTTTTTGACAACAATTTTGGAAGCAATTGGAGCAGATTTGCCATGGGTTTTAATTATAGAATTACCAAAGATTTTACGGATGGTTTTATTGCTCAAGGAAATAGTGGCATTGCCACATTTGTTGATTTTCCTTTGGATAACAATGCAACTCCTTTTGTTTATGATATCGCTGATGAACAAATTTTCAACAATTCCTATTTGGGTAAATTGAGTGAATTCAATGTAGGTTTTTCCTCTGTTTATCAAGAAAAATTACACGTTGGCATGGCCTTGAATTTTTATGATTTGAACTTTTCACAACGTTCCAATTTAACTGAATTTAATAGTGATGCAAATGGCAATGAATTGGATGCCAACTTGTATCAAGAAAACTTTACCACAGGAACAGGATTTTCTATGAATGCTGGGTTTATATATAAAGTAAACAATAGCTTTCGTTTTGGATTGTCATACCAAACTCCTACTTGGTTTTCAGAAATTTTAGAAGACAGTAATATTGTAAATAATGATGGTTTTTTTGGAGATACAGAAATAGCTGTTAGCAATAATAACTTAGTTTATTCAAATACTGGTGATGGATTTTTTCCTACACAATCATTAATTTACAGACTGAAAACACCAAGTAAACTCACAGCAAGTACTGCATTCGTTTTTGGAAAAATGGGTTTATTGAGTATTGATTATTCCAATATGAATTACACAAGAACAAAACTTTCAGGTGCCAATTTTATGCGAGAAAATCAAGCTTTTCAGAATGATTTTGTAAATACACACAATTTTTCAATCGGAACAGAATGGCGTTTTGATAAATTTAGTATCAGAGGTGGTTATCGTTTTGAACAGAGTCCTGATGCTTTCGCTTTTGCTTCTGATGATTTGAACGAATATTCTTTTGGAGCTGGATACAATTTCGGAAGTTTCAAGTTGGATTTTGCTTACAGAACCAATAATAGAACTGCAGCCTATAATTTTTATCAAGGATTTAATGTAAATCCAGCAAATTTAACTTTGGATAATCGCATTTTCACAGCCTCAGTTTCTATCAATTTATAAAATTTTTAACGCATTAAAAAAGACCTTGCATCAAAAACATGCAAGGTCTTTTTTATTAGATGTGATTTTTTTGCCTTAATTTTGCATTTTATTTGAAAATCATGCAAGAGACTAAAATTACCATTCAAAATTCCTCTAACGAAACCATTTTAAAATTCAATAGCAACACTGCATTAATCAATGCAGGAAGTTATGAATATGCGAATATTGACGAAGCAAAAAAATCACCTTTAGCGCAGCAATTATTTTACCTTCCTTTCGTAAAAAAAGTGTTTATCACTCCCAATTTTATTGCCATTCAACGCTATGATATTGTTTCTTGGATTGATGTTCAAGAAGAAGTTCGTGAGCAAATTGAAAATTTTATCAACCAAGGAAATGTGGTAGTAAATGAAGAAACTGCTGCATCAAAAAAAGAGGCTATTGAAGTTTATGCGGAAGTAACTCCTAATCCATCAGTAATGAAATTTGGCACAAATAAAGCGTTGTCTCAAACAGATGCTGAATTCAAAAATATTGAAGAAGCTAGTAAAATATCGCCTTTAGCACAAGCCATTTTTTCATTTCCATTTGTAAAAGAAGTATTTATTTCTGACAATTATATTTCCATTACCAAATACAATATGGTTGAATGGAATGAAATTTTTGCAGAAGTTCGCAGTTTTATTAGAGAATATTTAGTGGCAGGAAAAACTATTTTTTCTGAAGTGCCTTCTCAACAAAACTCAACAACTTCATCAACTGTACTTCCTGAATTTAAATTAGAGGGAATTGCAGGTCAAATTGTAGATATTTTAGAAGAATATATCAAACCTGCTGTGGCTGGTGATGGTGGAAATATTGCATTTCGTTCGTATGATGAATCTAACAAAATTGTTAGTGTGGTGTTGCAAGGTGCTTGCAGTGGTTGTCCTTCTTCTACAGCGACCTTAAAAAATGGAATTGAAAATTTATTGAAAGAAATGTTGCCAAACCAAATCAATGGTGTTGTTGCCATAAATGGATAAAAAATTATAAATGTCTGAAACTATAAAACCATACAAAGATTCTGAACTTGGGAAAAAAGAACAAGTTGCGCAAATGTTTGATACCATTTCTACCAATTATGATGGATTAAACAGAGTGATTTCTTTCGGAATTGATGTGAAATGGCGTAAAAAAGTAGTAAAAATTGTTGGTAAAAATAATCCAAAACAAATTTTGGATATTGCCACTGGCACTGGAGATTTGGCTTTGATGATGGCAAATTTGAATCCTGATAAAATTATTGGATTGGACATTTCAGCAGGAATGCTTGAAGTTGGCAAACAAAAAATCAACAAAGCGAATCTGTCCAAAAAAATAGAAATGATTGTGGGCGATTCTGAAGAAATGCCTTTTGAAAATGACACTTTTGATGCCATTACAGTTTCATTTGGTGTTCGAAATTTTGCCAATCTTGACAAAGGTATCAAAGAAATTGCAAGAGTTTTGAAACCAACAGGTGTTTTGGTGATTTTAGAAACCTCCAATCCAACAAAATTTCCTTTCAAACAAGGCTATAAATTCTACACGAATTTCATATTGCCTTTGGTTGGAAAATTGTTTTCAAAAGACAAAGTTGCGTATGCTTATCTCTCTGAATCTGCAAATTCTTTCCCATTTGGAGAAGCTTTTAACAATATTTTGCAAAAAAATGGGTTTAGTGAAGTAACGCACAATCCTGTTACTTTTGGAGTTGCAACAATTTATACAGCAAAAAAATAATTATGTTGAAAAAAATTCTTTTTTTTGGATACTTTTTTTGGTTTTCATTGATGGCTTTTTCGCAATCTGAGCGTATTGAAAAACTTCCTACGTTTGATAATAAAAAATTGCATTACGGTTTTTATTTGGGAGTAAATCAAAATGATTTCAAACTCAATTTAAGAAATAGCACCATTCCAAATGCCGATATTACTGTATCACCAACAGCAGGATTTAACGTGGGTTTGATTGCAGATTTGCGTTTGCATAAAAATCTAAATCTTCGTTTTGAGCCAGGTTTGGTTACCAATTCTAAGAGAATTTATTTCAATCATTTGTCAATTCCAAGAGACAGCGTTCGCGAAGTTGGTTCTACGTATTTACACGTTCCTTTGTTGTTAAAATTTAGTACAGATCGTTATAAAAATATTCGCCCTTATGTGTTGGCAGGAATTTCTTATGATCATAATTTTTCCAGCAATGAAGCCAATCAAGATGATAATTCTGCAGGAGAATTTCGAATGAAAACGCACAATTTCATGTATGAAGTTGGTGTTGGAATTGATATTTATTTGTATTTCTTTAAATTTTCACCTTCCATTCGTGGTGTTTTTGCCATCAATAATGAAGTGAAATATGATGATAATCCTAACAGTCAATGGACTGCTCCTATCAATTACATGGGAACTCGTGGTGTTTTCTTGACTTTTGCTTTTGAATAATTAGCTATTTAAAAATCAATTTTCTCTTTTAAATTCACTCAACAAAATAGCTGTGGCAGTTGCTACATTTAAGCTTTCAGTTTGTTGCATTTCTCCAAATCTCGGAATAGAAATAATTTGGTTTGCCAATTGTTTTATTGCTTCTGAAACGCCATTTGCTTCATTTCCCATGATCAAAATTGCTTTCTCAGGAAGTTTGGTTTTATACACATTTTCACCATTCATATCTGCCATGAAAACTGGCAAGTTAGTTTTTTTTAAATAAGTTGTCAAGTTGGCGTAATGAATGTCAACTCTTGTCAATGAACCCATACTTGCTTGGACCACTTTTGGATTGAAACAATCCACAGTATCTTCAGAACAAACCAATTGCGAAACTCCAAACCAATCACACAAACGGATAATTGTTCCTAAATTTCCAGGATCATTTATGGCATCCGAAACCACTGTCAATCCATTGTATTCAATTGATTTTATTGATGGAATTCTGAATAATGCCAATACATTATTAGGGGTTTTTAACTGACTTATTTTCTTTAAATCCGATTCTGAAATGAGTGTTGTTTTATCCTGAAAATCACCACAAATAAAATCGTTAGTTGCAAAAAGTTGCTCTAATTCAAAAGCAGATTTCAACAATTCATTCACTACTTTTACACCTTCTGCAATGAATAATTGATGCTTTGATCGGTATTTTTTTTGAGATAAACTCTGAATGAGTTTAATTTGATTTTTAGAGATGCTCATTAATTGATTGTAAATAAAAATAAACCGATGAAAAATACTATTTTTGGCATTATTAGCGTTGCTAAAATAATGAAAAAACTTGCTTTCTTTTTTTTATTGACTGTCTTTTTTGCTGCTTGCGATTCTACCAAAAGAGTTGCAGAAAAAGAATTCTTGCTCAGAGAAAATCTGCTTTTTATTGATAGTGTGAAATCTAAAAGTGGTGATTTAGGGAAATATATTTTACAAAAACCAAACAATAGACTTTTGGGGCTTCCTTTTGAATTGTATTTTTACAATTTAGGAAATCCTGAAAAACCAAAAACTCCCTCAGAATGGGCCATAAAAAATCCGAAATCACACCAATTTATTAAAAATATTTTTTCAGAAAAACAGAGTATTGCGTACGCAAATTCGTTTATTAACCTGAATAATTGGTATTTAAAAAATGATGCTCCTGTTATTTTAGATGAGAAAAAAATTAAAAAAACAGCTGATAATTTATGGGCATATTATAAAACTCAAGGTTATTTTAAATCTAGAGTTGATACAATTATCAAAAGGACTAATGATAAAAAAGCAGTTGTTGAATATCACATTCGAAAAGGAAAACCAACTATTTTAGATTCAATTTTTGTAAAAATTGCTTCTCCAGCATTGGATACTATTTATAAAAATTCGAAGCATAAGAGTTATTTAAAATCAGGAAATCAGTATAAAGATCAAGCATTTAGAAATGAGGCAAGTAGCATTGTAAAACTCTACAGAAATAGTGGTGTTTATCATTTTTCGGAAGCTGCTTTGGGTTTTTATGTAGATTCAACAAGAGCAGATTCTAAAACCAATGTTGAGTTTTTGATTTCGCCAAACAGATTGACTGAAGAAAATGGAAATTATATTGAAAAACCTTACCAAATACACACTATTAAAGAAGTAGCTGTGTACACAGATTATACCTTTACCAAAAAAGATTCTATCATGAAAGATGCAGTTTCTTATGAAGGAATTTCTTTTTTTGCGAATGACAAAATCAAGTTCAACCCAAAATATTTATCACAATCTATCTTCTTAAAACCGGGAGAAACTTATAAAGATACTTTGCGAAATTTAACGAGAAATCATTTAAAATCACTACAGAATTTTAAATCAACTACGCTAAAATTCACTCCACTTTCTGAAGATTCTGGCGACTTGCGAATGGATGTTTTTTTAACACCAATGGAAAAATACAATTTGGGATTAGAAAATGAAATCACCCATTCTAACATTCGAGATATTGGATTGTCTGGCAAATTTTCCATCACCAATAGAAATGCTTTTAGAGGTGCAGAATTGCTAAAAATATCCGTTTTAGGTTCTTGGTTCAATTCTAATAATGGACCAGGTTGGGAATTGGGAGCTGATATTTCTCTAGAAGTTCCGCGTTTTTTAGCACCATTTAGACTCAATAAATTGGTTCCGAAAGAAATGTCTCCAAGAACTTATATTTCCTTAGGTTCAAGTTTTCAAAAAAATATCGGTTTAGACAGGCAAACCTTTACGTTTATGACCGATTTTAAATGGCAATTCAATGCAAAAAAAACCATTCAAGTAGAAATTTTTAATACGCAATATGTTAAAAATCTAAATGTTACAAGTTTCTTTGACATCTTTAGTTCAGAATTTACAAGACTTAATGAGATTGCACAAATATATCCAGGAATAGGAGGAAATTTGCCAACAGATGAAACAAAATATGAAGAATCTATTCGTTTTATGAGAACAGTCGCTAATGATATTGGTTTTCAAGCTTCCAATCCAAATGATTACAATACTGTTCTAAACATTCAAAACCGATTTAATATTGTTACTTCCGATTTTTTAATTCCTGTTATTGGATATTCATTTACTTATAATAATCAAACAGGAGCAAAAGACAATAATTTCTCATTTTTAAGAGTAAGAGTTGCTAATTCTGGAAATATTATGGGGTTATTATCCAAGACCAGAAACAGTAATAATAAAAAAACATTTTTGAATATTCCGTTAGCACAATTCTTTAAAGCCGATATTGAGTACAAGAAATTTTGGGATATTGGTAACAATGCCGTTCTTGCTTTTAGATCTTCAGTTGGCGCCATAATTACCTATGATAATTCTGATATTCCATTTATCAAAAGTTATTTTGCAGGAGGTTCTAATGACATTAGAGCTTGGCAAACCTACGAATTGGGTCCAGGAAGAAGAAATACAGGTTTGGAATTCAACACAGGAAGTTTTAAGTTTTTAACAAGTGCAGAATATCGATTTGATGTAATAAGCAAACTTAAAGGAGCTTTTTTTATTGATGCAGGAAATATTTGGGATATTTCGGGTTCTGACTTTGTGGATGATGATGCAAAACTCAAAAATTTATCTTCCTTTAAAAATATTGCAATTGGATCAGGATTTGGAACACGTTTGGATTTTAGCTTTTTAATTTTGCGTTTTGACATCGGATTTAAAACCTACGAACCTTATTTGGATGGTAATAAATGGTTTAAAAACTATAACTTTTCAAACGCTGTATATAATATAGGTATCAATTATCCATTTTAAAATACAACGTTTTCGTTATTTTAAAGCAAATTTAATCCCTAAAAAAGCCATTTTTTTAGTACTTTTGAAACATTAACATCAATACAATAAACATGAGTCATACAATAAAACCTGGAGTAGCCACAGGAAACGAAGTGCAAGCAATTTTTAAACTTGCTAAAGAAAAAGGATTTGCATTACCAGCTGTAAACGTAATTGGGTCAAGTAATATCAATGGCGTTTTAGAAACTGCCAAAGAATTAAACGCCCCTGTAATCATTCAATTTTCGAATGGAGGAGCGCAATTCAATGCTGGAAAAGGCTTGTCTAACGAAAACCAAAAAGCGGCTATTGCTGGTGGAATTGCTGGTGCAAAACACATTCATGAATTGGCTGAAGCGTATGGAGTTACAGTAATTTTGCATACAGACCATTGTGCAAAAAACCTATTACCTTGGATTGATGGATTGTTAGAAGCATCTGAAAAACATTTTGCACAAACTGGAAAACCTTTGTATAGTTCGCACATGATTGATTTATCTGAAGAACCTTTGCACGAAAACATCGAAATCTGTAAAGAATATTTGGCAAGAATGAGCAAAATGGGCATGACCTTAGAAATCGAATTAGGAATTACAGGTGGTGAAGAAGATGGCGTTGACAATTCGGATGTGGATTCTTCAAAATTATACACGCAACCTGAAGAAGTGGCGTATGCATATGAAGAATTATTAAAAGTTTCTCCACAATTTACCATTGCTGCAGCGTTTGGAAATGTACATGGTGTGTACAAACCAGGAAACGTAAAATTGACTCCAAAAATCTTGCGCAATTCTCAAGAATACATTTCAAAAACCTACAATGTGCCTCACAATACCATTGATTTTGTATTTCATGGAGGTTCTGGTTCTACAGTTGAAGAAATCAGAGAAGCTATTGGTTATGGTGTTATCAAAATGAATATTGATACCGATTTGCAATTTGCTTACACAGAAGGAATCAGAGATTATATGCAAAAAATGGCTCCTTATTTGGCAACACAAATTGGAAATCCTGAAGGCGCAGACCAACCTAATAAAAAACATTACGATCCTAGAAAATGGATTCGTTTGGGCGAAGAAACCTTTAAAGCTCGTTTAAAACAAGCGTTTGCTGATTTGAATAACGTAAATACGTTGTAAAAAAATCGATACAAATACCGATAAAAAGCATCTTTCAACTATGAAAGATGCTTTTTTTTGTGAATGAAATTTAATCGTCAACAAAAATTCTTTTACATTTGTCATTCAAAATAACTCAACACGTAGTTTTGAAAAACAAACACTAACTTTAAATAGAGATTCACATGACTACTTGGTTTAAAAGAACAGATAAAGGAATTCAAACTGCTACTGAAGATAAAAAAGACACTCCTAAAGGACTTTGGTACAAAACACCTAGTGGCAAAATCATTGATACAGAAGAACTTAAAAAGAATTTATATGTAAGTCCAGAAGATGGATATCATGTACGAATTGGAAGTAAAGAATACTTTGAATTGTTTTTTGATAACAATACATTCACTGAATTGAACGAAAACTTGACTTCAAAAGATCCATTGAAATTTGAAGACACTCAAAAATATCCTGATCGTTTAAAAGAAGCACAAACCAAAACAAAATTAAAAGACGCTGTAAGAACAGCTGTTGGAAAATCGTTAGGCAAAGATTTGGTTGTTGCTGCTATGGATTTTTCTTTTATTGGTGGTTCTATGGGTTCTGTGGTGGGAGAAAAAATTGCGAGAGCAATTAATTATTCCATTGAACATAAAATTCCGTTTTTGATGATTTCAAAATCAGGAGGTGCTAGAATGATGGAAGCCTCACTTTCGCTCATGCAATTGGTAAAAACCTCTGCAAAATTAGCACAATTGGCAGAAGCCAAAATTCCATATATTTCTTTGTGTACTGATCCAACAACAGGAGGAACCACAGCTTCTTATGCCATGTTAGGTGATATCAATATTGCTGAACCCAATGCATTGATTGCTTTTGCGGGACCAAGAGTGGTAAAAGACACTACAGGAAAAGAATTGCCAGAAGGATTTCAACGTTCGGAATTTGTGTTGGAACATGGGTTTTTAGATGCTATTTACGAGCGCAAAGACTTGAAAAAGCAAGTAAACTTATATATTGATTTGATTCAGAATTTGCCGATAAGAAAGTAAATGAATATTCATCTTGGTATATAATTTTATTGATATTCAATTCATTATAAAGTATGATTTTTCAAAAGCTTATTCTTCAATCAAAAAATAAATCCTATATTTGCAAACTCTAATGAAAAATTCATTGGAATACATAAAAATCATTTAAATAATATTGGCATGTACTTAACAAAAGAAGTAAAAGAAAACATCTTCGAAAAACACGGTAAAGGAAAAAATGATACCGGTTCTACAGAAGGACAAGTTGCGTTGTTTACGCACAGAATCAACCACTTAACTGAGCATTTAAAAGCAAATCGCAAAGATTTCAACACTGAGCGTTCGTTAGTAATGATGGTAGGAAAACGTAGAAGTCTATTAGATTATCTTAAGAAAAAAGATATTGAAAGATATCGTGCAATTATCAAAGAATTAAACATTAGAAAATAATGTTCCTAGAAAGAGGTACAGTTTCTGTGCCTCTTTTTTTTTAATCAAAAAATAACTTTCCTATTCTTCCCAACACTGTTTTTTTCAATATCTTAGAGGTCTTAAAATTAGACAGTATAAATTATATCAAAAAAAATCAAAAATAGTAACAGCATTTTTGAGTTTCCATTGCAAACAACCACAACACAACAACAACAAACAAATTAAAAATTTTATTAGTAAACATTTATGATTCCAAAAGTATTTAGAGAGGTCATTGACCTTGGAGATGGAAGAACCATCTCCTTAGAAACCGGTAAATTAGCGAAACAAGCGCACGGTTCAGTTGTTGTTCAAATGGGTAATGCCATGTTATTGTGTACCGTAGTTTCTTCGTACAAAGAAAGCGGATTAGATTTTTTTCCGTTAACGGTTGATTATCGTGAAAAATTTGCAGCTGCAGGTCGTTTTCCTGGAGGATTTTTCAAAAGAGAAGCACGTCCTAGTGATGGTGAAGTATTGACAATGCGAATTGTGGATCGTGTTTTACGTCCATTATTTCCCTCAGATTACAGAACAGAAACACAAGTAATGATTCAATTGATGTCTCATGACGAAAATGTAATGCCTGATGCTTTGGCAGGATTAGCAGCTTCTGCTGCAATTCAATTGTCAGACATTCCTTTTGAGTGTCCTATTTCTGAAGTTCGTGTTGGAAGAATTGATGGTCAGTTGATTATCAATCCAAATCAGGCGCAATTAGAATTGTCGGATGTTGACATGGTTATTGGAGCATCAGAAGATTCAGTGATGATGGTTGAAGGCGAAATGAAAGAAATTTCTGAAGAAGAAATGGTAGAAGTAATTCGTTTTGCACATGAAGCTATCAAAATTCAATGTAGAGCACAAGTAAAATTGGCAGAAGCATTTGGAAAAAAAGAAACAAGAACTTACGAACCTGCAAAAAAAGACGAAGTTATTGCAGCAAAAGTAAAAGAACTTGCGTATGATAAAATCTATGCTATTGCCAAAGGTGCACATAGCAAAAAAGACAGAAGTGATGCTTTTTCAGCTGTAAAAGATGAAGTGATTGCAGCATTTACTGAAGAAGAATTGGCAGAAAATGGTGGTTTGATAAAAACTTATTTTTACAAAGTTGAAAAAGAAGCTGTAAGAGAATTGACATTGGCAGAAGGATTGCGTTTAGACGGAAGAAAAACTACCGATATCAGACCAATTTGGTGCGAAGTAGATTATTTACCATCAGTTCATGGTTCATCTATTTTTACACGTGGAGAAACTCAGGCTTTGGCAACCGTAACTTTGGGAACTTCAAGAGAAGCAAATCAAATTGATATGGCCTCATATCAAGGAGAAGAAAAATTCTATTTGCATTATAATTTCCCTCCTTTTTCAACAGGAGAAGCTCATCCTTTGAGAGGAACTTCACGGAGAGAAATTGGTCATGGAAACTTGGCACAAAGAGCGTTGAAAAACATGATTCCTTCAGATTGCCCTTACACCATTAGAATTGTTTCGGAAGTATTAGAATCAAATGGTTCTTCTTCTATGGCAACTGTTTGTGCAGGAACTATGGCGTTGATGGATGCAGGAGTTCAAATGACAAAACCCGTATCTGGAATTGCTATGGGATTGATTTCTGATGGAGAGCGTTTTGCAGTATTGTCTGATATTTTAGGTGATGAAGATCATTTGGGTGATATGGACTTTAAAGTAACAGGTACTGCTGATGGAATTACGGCTTGTCAAATGGATATGAAAATCAAGGGAATGCCTTATGATGTGATTATCAAAGCGTTGAAACAAGCACGTGATGGACGTTTGCATATTTTAAATATTTTAACTGAAACCATTCCTCAACCAAACGCTGAGGTAAAACCACATGCTCCAAAAATCATTACAAGAACAATTCCAAACAGTTTGATTGGTGCATTTATTGGCCCAGGAGGAAAACATATCCAAGAATTGCAAAAAGAAACAGGAACCACTATTGTTATCAATGAAGACCCAACTACAGGAGAAGGTGTTATTGAAATTTTAGGAACAAGACCTGATGGAATTGAAGCTGTATTGAAACGTTTAGAATCCATGCAATTCAAACCAGAAGTTGGAGGAACTTATGAAGTAAAAGTTATTAAAATGCTTGATTTTGGTGCAGTTGTAGAATACTTAGCTGCTCCTGGAAATGAAGTTTTATTACACGTAAGTGAATTGGCTTGGGAACGTACAGAAAATGTTACGGATGTTGTAAATATGGGTGATGTTTTTAATGTGAAATATTTTGGTGTAGATCCAAAAACTCGCAAAGAAAAAGTATCTCGCAAAGCATTGTTAGAAAAACCAGAAGGTTATGTAGCAAGACCGCCAAGAGATAATAACGATCGTCCAAGAGACAATAATCGTGATAATCGTGGTCGTGACAATCGTGACAATCGTAGTCGTGATAATCGCGGACCAAGAGAGCCAAGAAAAGAGTAATCTTTAACGCTTTAAGAATATTATAAAAAGACTGTCTGAAAAGATGGTCTTTTTTTTTTTTGAAGTTTCTATTTTATTCCGTTTTCATCAATTACCTCCATTTTTATTAATTCAGAAATTCAATTTCAATCAATAATCAAATACCTTTTATATGTATTTGTTTTTTTAAAACAATTTTTTATATATTTGCAATCTTTTACGTTCTTTTAAAATTTAATCAAACCCCTAACCCACTCCCTAAAAAATGATTAAAAGACATTCCCCTATTTACACTAGTACACTAGTGTATCGTAAAATTATTGCATTAATAGTTGCAGTAACTTTATTTTCATTCAATGCTTTTGCACAGAATAACTCAAATTCAATTACCTATTATGAAGATTTCAATACACCAGGATATCCTACAAATCTCCCTGTTGGAAGCTATTGGACTTTTCACAATGAAATATATCCAAATCAAGTTTCATGGAACGATTTTATTCCTGGTGATGGTTACGCATATCTAACTGTAGATGCAGATACCAGTAATGATTTAGATTGGATTCATCCATTTCAAACATTGGAATTTGGTGGCGTTAGCCAAAATCATCGATTGGAAGTTCGTATGAAAGGCGCAGTTGTTGATGGTGGTTTGGTTGGATTTCTTTTTACCTACAATCAAGAAGGTGAGATTTTTAACGAAGTAGATATTGAAGTTGTTGCCAGAGACAGTGCAGTTCCTTGGCACGAAACATTGCCTTTTAATGGTGGCTGGACAGATGCCCGTTACAACACTTGGGGCAATGCCAATGAAAACACCAACCAACCTTTTACAGG
>DAIUBY010000027.1:22569-29277 GCA_036846425.1 Polaribacter sp. | reverse complement strand
CGTAAGTCCATTCATTGTAGCTTCAAAAGTTACTTCACCATTTTTTTCTGAAAAAATAGCCTTTCCAGAAACAGTACTATTGCTTTTTGGCTCCAAATTGATTGTAAGAACGGTTGTTTTTGAATCCATTACAGATTTGCAAGCAACCACAATAACTAGGACTAAAGAGAATATAATTAAAAATTTTTTCATTATTTTTTAGTTTTATGCTTAAAATATAAGGATAAAAAAGAGACGACTTTTTGTAAAAAAGTTAAATATCAAAGTAGTTTGTAAAAAATCTAGTTCTAAAACAAAGTAATTGTTTATTGCTTTAAAAAAATTTTTGATTGATATTTGATGAAATTAATTCGTAATTTAGATTTAAATTAAAAAAAATTGAACCATGTGAAAAATACTCTTAAAATAACCTTGCATTTGAATTAAAAAATATGGGAAGTGAAAATAAATTGATAAAATTAAATTGGAAATACAGAATAATCTCAGGAATATTCATTGGGGTTATATATCTGGGTGTTCTAATGATTTTTAATAATTCTACAGCTGGTGAAGTCTATAGCCTTAATAGCATGATTTTTCAAAGTGTATTTTTTGGTTTTTTTATGGCTATAGGATTTCCATATATGTCAGATAAACTTGCTTCTAGGTTCGCTTATAAAATTGGAAAAAATCTAAAACCAACATTAACAGCGAACGAACAAGTTGAGATTGAGATACCTGCGAATTTATTTCTTGGAATTGAAGGTGTAGGAGGAAAATTGTTTTTAACAAATAAAAGCGTAATTTTTAATTCACATAAATTCAATGTTCAAAAAGGACAAACCAGAATTGATTATGAAAATATTGCTGATATTATAAAAAGAAAAACCTGGAAACTTATTGACAACGGAATAAGAATAAAGACAAAAAACGGGCAAGAATTTGACTTTGTTGCTACCGAACGTGATAAGTTGTTTGAAAAAATAAACGAAAAAATTACTATATAAAATTAAACATAACTTTCAGAAATTACCTTAAAACTGAAAATAAATAAAGGGCTGAAAATCGCTAGAAAACGCTTGATAACACAAAACTCCAACAGCAGCTCCCAATGTAATTTTTATAAAAACTGGGCTTTTAGCATACAAATTTTCGATGCTGGTTTTTGTGCTTTGTGGTAACCAATGTGAAATATATCCAATCAATATCACTAAAAAAACGGTTTGATAATGTGATAAAATATCAAAAGCTGTTTTCAAATCAAAGCGATTCCAAACCTGAAAATACCATTTGGAAATGTATTCCATACTTTCTCCTCTAAAATAAATTCGGGTAAATGTGATGAACAAAAAGGTAATTCCAATTTTCCAAAAGCGCACATACCACTGATTTTTTAGTTCATAAGGACTTATTTTTCGCCAAAATTTATACACCAAAATTCCCAAACCATTCAATCCTCCCCAAATCACAAATTTCCAAGAAGCACCATGCCAAAGACCTCCAATTAACATGGTTAGCATCAAATTGATATTGGTATTGATTTGATTTTTGAGTGAAGAATTGTAGAAATTAGCAATGGTAATTCCAATTGCAAACAACAAAATAATTCCAATCAACAAAATATTAGATCTGAATGCAATCAATAAAACAAGTAACATCAATCCTAAAATGATATAAGAACCTGTACTTCCTTTTCTATTTCCACCTAATGGAATGTATAAATAATCGCGCAACCAAGTGGAAAGTGACATGTGCCAGCGTTTCCAAAAATCACCTGCATTTGTGGCTTTGTAGGGCGAATTGAAATTGACTGGCAACTGAAAACCCATCAATAAAGCCAAGCCAATTGCAATGTCTGTGTAGCCCGAAAAATCTCCATAAATCTGCAAAGAATATCCAATCATTGCCATGATATTTGCAAAGCCTGAATACATTTCTGGAGCATCAAAAACACGGTCTAAAAACTGCATCGCAATAAAATCTGCAAAGAGCATTTTTTTGATTAATCCTTTTAAAATCAAATAAGTACCTGTGTCAAAATCGGATTTTGTGAGCAGTGTTGGTTTCGAAATTTGTGGCACAAACGTTTCTGCTCTTACAATAGGTCCTGCAACTAATTGTGGAAAGAAACTGACATAAAAACCAAAATCAAGAATGGAATCTAAGGGTTTTAATTTTTTTCGGAAAATATCTACGCTGTAACTGATGGTTTGGAAAGTGTAAAATGAAATTCCAACAGGCAGAATAATTTTATCTACCGTAAAATAATTTTGATCGCCAAAACTATTACCAAATTTTGCCAACCAATTCACCACTTCGTGATTTGTATTGAAAAGTGAATTGAAAGAATCTGTAAAAAAATAAGCATATTTGAAATAGCAAAGCACCAACAAATTGATACAAACACTAAGTGTGACCAAAAAATAGCGCTTTTTTTGATGTTCCGTTTTGTAAATTTTTTTCCCAATAATAAAATCAACAAGTGTACTAAACACTAAAATTCCAATGAATAATCCACTAGTTTTATAATAGAAGAATAACGAAATAAAGAACAAATAAGAGTTTCTGAGCGAAATTTTCTCATAAATCAACGCAAAAATAAAATACACAATAGCAAAGAAAATCCAAAAATTTACTTGTGTAAAAATCAATGGATATGATTCCGAAAGCGAAAATATTTCTTCTAGCCTACTCATGTATATTTTTATAATGATTTAGCAACAATTCTTTATTGCGATTTGTAGCTGTTGACCAAGCATCAATCAAAGCATTTAATAATAAATCAGCTTTTATTTGATATCCTAAATAACTAAAATGAACGCGATCAAGAGGCATCAATTTTTGTTGATACCATTTGTTTGAGGATCCAAAACCACCCATAATTTTGTAAAAATCCCAAACAGCCATTTGATATTTTTGGGCAATTTCATGAATGATTTTTTGCTGAGTTGCTGTATTTGGATTTGGAATTTTTCGTTGGTAATAACTGTCATTTGGAACAGTTAGTAAAATAGCACAATTCGGATTGACACGTTGAATCATTTGAATAAAAGATTCGTAATAATTTCTGAATTTTTCGCCATCAAATTTCGCTTTTGGCATGTAAGCGTCATTTGTACCAATAGAAATAATGAATAAATCGGGTTTGTATAGTTGCAATTGTTTTTCAAAAAAAGCACTTCTTTTGTAAAACGCAAAACTTGCCCCATTTACACCAATACTTGTGTATTCAATTCCAGGATTTTCGTTCATCAATTCTGCTCCCATAAACAAAAATTCAGGAGAAATAGTGGCTGAATCTTTCAATTGAATTTGAATAGCAACTGAATCCAAAGCTGATTTAAAACGATATTCTTTATAAAAAATATCCGTATTTATTGAGTCAGAAACCACTAAAGTACTATCTAAAAAACGGATTGTATAATCGTCTTTCCAAGTATTGTAAAACAAACGAAATTTATCAAAACTATATGGTTTTTTTGTTTCGTTTTTATGATTTGCTTTGATATAAATGGTATCAATTTTTTCTCTAAAAGCTGCAGAAACTCCTGCTAAACCCCAAGCAACACTGTCTGTTACTGAACAACGATATCCTTTCCATTTATCTCTAGTTCCTGAAATTTTGTAGTTGCTAGGATTGTTGGTTTTTGCTAAATGAAATGGAAAAACAAAACCACGTTGTGACATGGAAACATCATTCGAATTTTGAAGATATGTTCGCAATTTATTGGAATAAATATCTGCTTGAATGTGCGAACCACCTATGTGAAAAATATGCAATTTATCTTTTTTTCCTTCAAAAATGCTATCCAATCTTTTGAAAAAAGTATTGAAAAAAGGCGATTCAGCAGCATATTGAAATTGATTTTCTTCCAAATGAATCAACTTTGGATGAATGGACAAAATACTATCTAAAACATAGTGTTGAGCACTGAAATTTGTTGCCCAAAAAATTGCTAGTATCAGTAGTTTTCTGTTCATCATCTTTGTATCAAATCCAAATAAAGCGTCAGGAAAAATAGCTCTGAAACCACTTTTGTTCCACTTGGTGAAAAGTGGGTATAATCTTTTGCTGCTAATTTTTCATCAACCCAATGTTTCATGGAATTTTTGCCACCCATTGCATCGAACATACTCCAATAAGCAATGTTATTTTCGTAGCAAGATTCTTTTAAAACTTTATTGAGATAGGGCAATAATTTATACGTAACTAATTCGCCATTATCAGTAGTTGTCATGTCTGAAGGACCAATAAACAGCACACTTGGATTGTTGGCTTTACTGCGCGTCCAATTCAGATGATTTTGCAGGTTTGCAGCATAATTTCTAACAGAAGATGAATCTTTCAAATAAGGAACTGTATTGCCACCAAACTGAAAAATCAATACTTTGGGTTGCAATTGTTGATACATTTGCGCAAAGTTTTCAGCATCCATATTTGCAAAAACAGTTCCTGATGCTCCACGCATTGCAACGTTATCTAAAGAAATTCCTCTGTCACCATCCAAAGTTAATCCATAAAAATCGGGACTGATTTTTGCTTCCATTTCAATTTTTAAATTGGTTGGCGCAACAGAAAGATTGATGTTGTATTTATGATAATTTCCATCCATAATCAACGAATCACTTTTTATCAAAACACCATCATTAAAAACCTGAATACTTGTGGGCGATTTTACATTTCCATAGTGTAAACCTACGGAAGTTACATTTCTTAAAAGCGCATACGAACGTTGTGAAACACCAATATCAATAGTTGCTTTTGTAATGGGTAAATTCTCTAAACTTGTACTGTCTTTTTCAAAATCAAATACTTTTGTAAAACGAGAAATAGAAGTGTAAGCACCGTATTTTTTATGCGAAAAACGTCTGTGAGTTGGATCAAAAGCGGCATAACGTTTCCAATTATTTGAAGGAGTTACATTAGCACTAATTTGTTGATAAGCTTGCACAATTGGAATAAATCCAGGTCCACTTCCACCATAATATCCTTGCAAACGATTGCGAATATAGGCTGACATTCTATCGCCTTCAATTTGCGAATCTCCATAATGAATGATTCTACATTTTGGACTTTTAAGGTTGTTTTTCAGTTGATTGATAAATTCTTTAGCATTTCTTGGAAAATACAAACGCTGTATTTTTGAAGTGTCAATATCCGAAAAATCAGGTTTTATTTGAGCAGCAAATTCATCTTCACCAACAGGAGTTCCTGCATTTTCTACGATGCTATCTAGAGCTTTAGTTTGCGTAATATTTTGATTTTTTTCTGCAAAAAAAGTAGCAGCTTTGGGATATTTAAAAAACCATTTGTTGATAGAAATGCCTTCTTCTACTTTTCCATTTTCTAAATATCGATATTTGCTTCTAAATGTAACTGCATACATTACCAATAAAGTTGCACAAATGTAAAAGCAAATTTTTATTGGTGTATATTTCATAAAAGATTTAAAAAAAGCTGTTTTTTAAAGCGGCAAAAATAAGTATAAATCAAATATATTTTAGAAAATAATTGGATTATCATAATTGATTTTGAGGTATTAATTGTTAGAGCGAAAGTTTGGTTTTGTATTACAAAAAAACAATTTTGATGTAAAAGCTAATTTCTTTTACTCCAAATCTGTTTCCTCTAATAAAAATATTTCACTCACATCAGTATTAAATATTTTAGCAAGTTTTAAAGCTAAAACTGTAGATGGAACATATTTTCCCAGTTCCATAGCATTGATAGTTTGTCTGCTAACTTTTGCTAAAATTGCTAACTCAGCTTGCGTAATATTCTTTTTTGCCCTTTCAACTTTAATGTTATTCTTCATTTTTCAACATATTTTGTTGTTTAGATATTTGCCAATGAAATCTAATGATGAAAAACAACAATATTGTAAACATATTATAAACCATCACCCAAAAAAATGAAAAATCATAAATAAATAGAAAAGCTAGTAAAAGAATGCTATAGTTTATATAAACTGCCCAAACTAATGATTCTAAACGAATTTTAGAAATGTATTCATCCTCAAAAACCTCTTTAGAAAATGCGACCAAAATTGAACTGATAATAATTAGAATTCCAAGGATTTCGTTCAAAATATTATTTTCCACAAATCCGAATATTATTTTTTTAGAAAACATTTCATCAACCAAAATTGCAGGAACATTGCAATCTAAAAAACTAGGTTCAATATCAAAAAAAAGCGTTATAATTCCAACGATTGCAGAAGGAATCAAAACAACCCAACCAATTTTTTTGAATTTTGATGGAAAAAGATACGTAAGTTTCATAAAAAATGATATTTTAAATTTTTTACAAATGTAAAATATTAAAAACAAAATGACAAATATATTTTACTTTTAGTAAAGTAAATCAATCATTAACTACTTACTTTGATACTAGCATTTTAATTTTAATCCTAAAAGCTGCAAAAATTAAGGTCATAAAAGGACTCAACCAATTGAAAATGGCATACAATCCAAAATCAAAAACAGAAACTCCTAAAACTCCTGAATGATACGCTCCACAAGTATTCCAAGGAATTAAAACCGAGGTTACAGTTCCTGAATCTTCCAAAGTTCTACTTAAATTTTCAGGTGCTAATCCCTTATCTTTATAGGCTTTTGCATACATTTTCCCAGGAACAACAATGGCTAAATATTGATCAGAAGCTGTAAAATTCAATCCAATACAGGTAAAAACGGTACTTGCAAATAAGCCAAAAACAGAATCAAATA
>DAIUBY010000027.1:0-22469 GCA_036846425.1 Polaribacter sp. | reverse complement strand
AATCCAATACAGGTAAAAACGGTACTTGCAAATAAGCCAAAAACAGAATCAAATAAACTTAACATAAAACTACTGATTCTTGCCAAAGCGTCAATAGCATCCATAATTCCGCCAAAAACCATGGCACATAAAATCAACCAAATTGTTCCCATCATTTTTTGCATTCCTCCTGCTGTGAACAAATCTGCCAAAGCTTCATTTTCAGTGGCAACAGAAGTTTTAACAGTAATCGCTTTCATGACACCTTTGTAAGCTGAAGAAAAATTAAGTTGCTTAACCTCAGCAATTTGAGCAACTACTTCTGGTTGAAAAATCAATGCAAAAACACCCGCTAAAATAGTTCCTGCCAACAAAGCAATTAAAGGCGATGTTTTTTTAACAATCAATCCAATCACAATAATTGGTACTAAAAATAACCATGGTGAAATGTGAAATGCTTTTTCAATATCAATCAACAATGAATTTGTATCAACTTCTCCAGAAATATCTTGTGTAAAACCTAGCACAATAAAAAACAACAACGAAATAATAAATGTTGGCACTGTTGTGTACGTCATATATCTGATATGCGTAAATAAATCAGTTCCTGCCATTGCTGGTGCCAAATTTGTAGTATCAGACATTGGTGACATTTTATCTCCAAAATAAGCGCCTGATAATACTGCTCCTGCTGTCATTCCCATTGAAATTCCGAGCGCATCTCCAATACCAATTAAGGCAATACCAACAGTGGCTGAAGTGGTCCAAGAACTTCCAGTGGCAATGGAAATAACCGCACAAATGATTAAACAAGCTGCTAAAAATATGGTGGGATTCAACACTTGCAATCCATAATAAATCATTGCTGGAATTACTCCACTAATCAACCAAGTTCCTGCTAAAGCACCAACCATTAATAAAATTAAAATGGCACTTGATGTTGATTTGATGTTTTCAGACACTTCTTCCATCATCAATTTGAAAGAAATTTTATTTCTAAAACCTACAATTGCTGCAACTGCAGCTCCTAACAAAAGGATAAATTGATTGCTACCACTCAAAGCATCATCTCGAAAAACAAACACGTTGTAAGCCAACATTCCAACCAAAGCAAACACAGGAAACAATGCTTCCCAAATGGATAATTCTTTGTTCTCTATAATTTTTTGGTCTTGAATATTTATTTCTGAATTGTTTTTTTGCTGTTGCATCGTTTGAAATTTAGATTTGTAATGTTACGATTTTACAGAAAAGTATGCAAATCAAAATTTATCTTTAAAAAATGGTAGAAAAATAAGGTTTATACCTACAAGGTTTTCAAAACCTTGCAGGAAATTTTGAAAACCTTGCAGTCCCAAAATTTCGGGACTTGAAATCTTACAGCAACTAATTTTTTAAAACACCCACTTCAATCATACAACGTTTCATGCTTTGGTAAGTTCGCTCAATATCGTTATCCAAACCAATTGAAAAACGAATTAAACCATCTGAAAGTCCCATAGCTTTTTGTTCGTCTTCAGGAATTTCGGAAGATGTTGAACTTCCTGGAGCAGAAAATAAAGTTTTGTAAAAGCCTAAACTAACAGCCAAATATCCCAAATTTTTGTGTTGCATCAATTCCATCAATTCATTTGCTTTGTCCAAAGAACCCACATCAATAGTGAGCATTCCTCCAAAACCATATTCAGGATTCATCATCGATTTAAAGAGTGAATGTGAAGGATGAGAAACCAATCCTGGATATACTGTTTTTAATCCATCAGCTTCAAATTTTTCAGCTAAAAAATGGGCATTTTTACTGTGTTGTCTCATTCTGATATGCAACGTTCGCAGATTCTTTAAGATAGATGCTGCTCGTAAACTATCCATAGTTGAACCTAATAACATACTTGCGCCATCATTTACATTTCGCAAATCATTGATAAAACTCTGCGTTCCACAAACTACGCCTCCTAAAGTATCAGAAGAACCATTGATGAATTTTGTCAAACTATGAATCACAACATCCGCACCTAAAATCGCAGGTGAAATTGACAATGGCGAAAATGTATTATCTACTACTAATTGCAAGTCATATTTTTTTGCTAAAGCAGCCAAACCTTTGATATCAGCAACTTCCAATAATGGATTACTCACTGACTCACAATACAATACTTTCGTATTTTTATTGATGGATGCTTCTACAACATCCAATTTTGTGATGTCAACAAAAGTTGTTTCAATGTTTAGTTTTGGTGTAAAATTTTTCAAAAAAGCATAAGTTCCACCATAAATTGTTCTGCTAGAAACAATGTGATCTCCTCCTTTGCACAATTGCAATAACACTTGCGTAATTGCTCCCATTCCTGAAGCAGCAACATTGGCAGTTTCTGTTCCTTCTAAAGCAGCTAAAGCTTCTCCCAAATACAAATTAGAGGGCGAAGAATGACGCGAATATAAATAACAGCCATCTGCATTGCCTTCGAAAGTATCGAACATGGTTTTTGCAGATAAGAAAGTATAGGTTGAAGAATCTGAAATGGAAGGATTTACGCCTCCAAATTCACCAAAATATTGTAAATCTTGAATGTTTTCTGCTGGATTGAATTTCATAATTAGATAGATTATTTGATTTCAAAATAACAACATTTAAGAAAATTTGTCAATAATTATGATGTATTATAGATTATTTATCTATTTTTATAAAATTATATAGTTTAATAAACTATAAAAATGAACATCAAACTGATTTAATAGAAAATTTTTTGAATATGATTTTAGATGAAACTGATAAAAAACTACTGAATTTGTTGCAACAAAATGCCAAACAAACTACCAAACAATTGTCATTGCAACTGAATTTATCAGTAACTGCTGTGTATGAGCGCATCAAAAAATTAGAAAAAGAACAAGTCATTGAAAAATATGTTTCAATAATCAATAAACAGAAAATAGAGAAAAACTTTTTGGTCTTTTGTCACATTAAATTGATGCAACACACCAAAGAATATGTAACTACTTTTGAAAAGGAAATTTTAAAACTGGAAGAAGTTTCAGAATGTTTTCATGTAAGTGGCGATTACGATTACATCCTAAAAATTTATGTAAAAGACATGGAATCTTTTCGCGATTTTATGTTGTCAAAATTAACGGCTATCAAATATATTGGCAGTACTCACAGCAGTTTTGCGATTGAGCAATTGAAAAATACAACTGCAATACATTTATAAAAAAAAATCCAAAACAAATTGTTTTGGATTTTTTAGTTTATTGTTTTGTCAAAACTATTTTCTCAGTTTCCTTTAAAACTAACTTACTATAAAAATCTTTCAAAAAAGGATAATTTTCAGGCAAAATCATTGGTTCATTGAACTCTAAAATAGCCACTGTACTTATTTTATTGGCATTTTGAGTAACCTGATATTTGAAAACCCCAATATTATCTGGAAGTGCAATTGCCAATGGTTCAGGTAATTTTTCAACAGTATAACCAGCTGGAATTTCGATATTTATTCTGTGAACATCTTTCCAAGCTGTTGCAAAATCTACAGGATATTTTCGTTCTTCCAATTTAAAAGGATTGTTTCGAATTGTTAAAAACAACAACGGATCTAGATACACTTTGTCATTGATTTGTTCTACTAAATCTTCACTTGAAAACTTTATTGTTCTTGTCAAAGCCAAACTTACATCTTCTTTATTCCCTATTTTATACTCTTCAATTTCTATTTTATAGGCTTCTTCTAACTTCGCTTTTAAATCTTCTTCTTTCAAATGATTTTCGTTTCTTCTGATTGTTAGCGCATTTAGGTTATCATTTTTAGTTCTTAACAATCCTTCAATTGATAAATTATCTGTTAATTTTACCGTCATAAAATTTTCTTCCAATGCGTGTTTAGAAGCAGTTAATGTAACCCAATCTGATGTTCCATCTTTTTGAACAATTCTTCCTTGCCAATTTAAAGCTCTAACTGGCAAAAGATTTGGAGAACTAAATGGTTCAGTTGCATCAAGTAACACATACGAATTATCAGGGAATTGAACAATTCCAATTACATAATCAAATCCATTAAGAGTTGGAAAAAGTGGAATTCCATTTCCACGTGAACTTACCAAAACAGGATTCGCATTCAAACCTGCCTCACGCAACATTGCAATCAAAATCAGATTTATATCAGCTACATTACCAACATTTTCTTTATATGCTTTTCGAACACCATTGTCTGTATATTTACTGTAAAATCCATTCCATTTCATTTTATTTTTCACAAAATTAAAAATGGAACCAATTTTTTCAGTATCTGATTTTGCAGTTGTTAAAATTTTATTCAATTCATCTGAAAAATATCCTGATTTATTCAATTCAGATCCAAAGGATTCGTATTCAAAAATCTGTTTACTAACTTCTTCCCAAGTTGTTGTGTAGGATTTAAAATCTCCACCAACACTTAAAAAGTTGGTTTGAGCAAGTTCAAATTTTGATGCTCCTCTATAATTATTGATATTTGCCACATACGATTCATTGTTTTTTAGGGCTGGAATATTGGTAGCATCATAATTATAGGTATTGCTAACATAGGTTGTGCTGCCAATTAAAAATGTTTTACTTGCTTTTTTAAATGGCACAGAATAATATCCTTTATTGATGATGTTGAAAGCATAAAATTCAGGAATTTCTAATTTTGCTTCCATTTTTTTTACAGGAATTGCCATTTGAAAACGAACATCATCTATTGAAGTTGCGTAGGGAGATGAAACTGTATATTTTAATTCAACAATACAACCTTCAGAAATTTTAGGTAGCGTTAATTTAATGACTGTATTATATTTATCTTTTTTTTCTTTGAAAATTCCATCTTTTGATAATTTTTCTTTTTGAACTTTTCCATTTTCAAGGTAAAAAGTATTCCCATCTATAGAATATACTGATTCAGAATCGCCTGAATCAGGATTATAATAAAAGATGCTCTTGTTTGCGTAATCAAATCCTTCTTTGTTATAAATTTTAATTCGCTGATGGACTTCTGTGATTAAATTAAAACCACCTTTGGCTTGATTAAAATCAAAGTAAGAACGTCTGTAATTGTATAAATAGGCAGCTTCTGCAGTAGAATCAAGTGGATGAAATTTTTCTTCCAATTCTTCTTTTGAAACTTTCCCGAATTTATAATCTTGCGAAAAAGTGATTGTTTGGATAAAAACAAACAGTAAGAGAGTTATTTTTTTGATCATTGTTTTTGTTTTATGATGGCAATTCGTAGGTTTTCTAATTTGGCTATTGTTCTTCTAAAATTTCGATATTCTTCATAATCTTCTTTTGGATATAATCCTTCTTTGATAAAAAGTTCTCTTGAATATGAAAATGAGGTTTCATCAATTTTTTGAAATTTCAATTTATACTCTCCAAATTTTGTAATCAATTCTGTGGCTGCAGGCAAGGTTTCAAATTTATAACTTGATGGAATTTTAAATATATATTCGTCTGTATCTTTATACCCTCTTTCAATTTTTAAAGGCAATTTTCGCTCTTTATATTTATTTGGCACAAAACTATTTCTATTGAAAACATTTACTCTAAACAGATAGTCTGAATCATTTATGGTTGCAAAATTTTGAACAGAAACCTCTAAATCTTCTGTGAATTGAATTGTCTTTTTGTTGTTTTCAAGAACAGCTTTATAAATTTCGAGATTGTTGATATAATTCCAAACATCTGTTTTATAGTTTTTTATAAGCTCAGCTTGTGTATATCTTTCCAAACTAGCAGTATCATCATATTGAATTCCTGAAGAAACTTTTTTGATAGTTGCTGTCAAATTTCCGTTTTCTAATAATTGAATATTGGCTTTTGTAGCTTTTAAATTTTGTTCGTTTTTGTATGAGGCTGTGCGTTTAATAATACCTCCTTGAGGCGTTACTACTAAAACATCTCTATCATCAGTAAAATCTCCCAAAAACCCAAAAGGCATTGTTTGACTGGTGCATTCCAACCAAATATCTTTGCCATTATTGGGTATGTTTAAAATAACGTGGTTTCCCTGTAATGACGAAAAATCTTTATCAATATCAATTCTATCATCAGCGTAAACCACTGTATAATAAGAAGCTACTTCAGCAACATCTAATAATGCTTTCATATAATTTGTCAATCCTTTGCAATCTCCATAACCAACATTATCAACTAAATTTGCTGCAATTGGTTCCCAACCTCCAATTCCAACTTGAACACTGATATACCTTGTTTTTTGTTGCATATATTGATAAATCAGTTTTGCTCTTTCAATTGGGTCAGCAATACCTTCAACCATTTTTTTGACAGTAGCTATAGTTTCTGGGCTCAATTCATCTTTTCCTTTTAATAATTTTTCATGCATCCACAAACCAAAATCTTTCCAATTTTGATTGTTTCCTAAAATTCCTTTTAAAGTAAAAGATTCTAAAGTTATAATTGATTTTGGAACTAGTTCTCGAAAACCAATTGACACATTTTCTGGTTCGAATGCAGCTTGATTTTTAATAGTATAAATTATGCTATTTTCTAATTCTTCGACTTTAATATCAAAATTATCAAAGTTAATATGCTTCTTTCTCCAAGGAATTTTAGGAGTGTTTACAATACTGAATTTACTATTTTCAACAGCAAGAAAATAACGATTTATTGGAACCCAACCTGGAATAAAACCTGTAGAAGATGTTTTATATTCCGATTCAAAAACCAACGTATATGGATAGGTTGTTGGTGTATATTCTAAATATTTCACTCTAGAATCTGAATACAAAGTTCCTCCATCAACTGCACTTTCGTCGGAGAATTTTGATTTTGGATATTTTTGGATTTCTTTTCCAAAAGCATCATAAATTATTGCAGAAAGTTTGGTGATTTTTGTATCATTATCATAATGTTGATACATTGCTGCACTCGAATTTCCGAGTTTGTTGAAAATAGTAACAGTTCTTTTTTCAGAAACAATCATTTCATCAACTGCCAAAATAATAATTTCAATCTGTTCATTTCTGACGACAGCATTGGAATTTTCTTTCAATTCTTTGGGAATAGAAAGTACAGAAATCGACATGTCTTGAGCGTTATTGATACAAACTACAAATAGAAATGCTAGAAAGAGGTATGTTTTTATCAAAGCAATTTTTTAAAAGTCAAACTTATAAAAATAAAAACCCAAAACAAATTGTTTTGGGTATTTTTAAAAAAACTACTTTTTAGAATCTATGTATTCAAATGTGATCCATCACAATATCCTTCAGCATTTGATGTATTTCCACATCCACATTTTGGTCTATCTGCTTTCATTTTCTTGTATTTTTAAAATTATTAATTATTCTGTTGTTTTTACTATAAATGATATTTCCATCAAATCATCAATAAACTTATCTTTTAAGTTATCAAAAAATGATTTAGAACCATATTTCACATTGAAATCTGCTCTATTGATTGTAAATACTTCACTTGTAAAAACTGATACTTCATTCTCTTTAGTTAAAACTGCAGGAATTGTTATAGTTTTTGTAACATCTTTAATTTGTAAATTTCCTGTTACATTTAATTTCGCTCCATTATTTTTCACGCTTTTGATGGTAAAAGTAGCTGTTGGATATTTTGCAACATCAAAGAAGTCTTCTCCTTTTAAGTGTCCTTCCAATTTTCCTGCACCATCAGTTCCTGCCAAATCAACACATTTAATTGTATTTAAATCTACTACAAAAACTCCTGATTTAATTTTTCCGTTTTCAACTACTAAATTTCCGCTTTTCAAAGCCACAGTTCCATTGTGAGAGCCTGTTGGTTTTGAACCTTTCCATGTCAATACTGATGAAATAATATCAACATTATTTTCATCATAATTGTTTACTTCCATTTTTGTTGCTTCGTTTAATGCCATTGTTTCTTTTTTTTCTGATTTGCACGCAGTAAAAACTGCTGCTAATATCACTACTAATACAATCGATTTTTTCATGTTGTTTGATTTTTAAGTTTATTTATTTTCCATGGCAAATATATAAACTATTTTCCATGGAAATTATTTTTTATCTTTTTTTAACAAATAATTAATAACATAAGCAGCTGCGTGCAATCCAAAAGCGGCAGGCATAAAACTGATTGTTCCGTAAAAAGAACGCTTGTATTTTGCGTGTTCTACCAATTGCAAACTCGATTCTTGCTGCATTTCTTCAGAAAACACTACTTTAATTCCTTTGTGAATTTTTTCTTTTTTCAGTCTTTTTCTAATGACTCTTGCCATGGTGCAATTGTTAGTTTGGCTGATTTCTGCAACCCGAACTTTTGAAACATCCATTTTACCTCCTGCACCCATAGAACTGATAATTTTAACTTTTTTGCGTTTGGCAGCAATAATTAAATTCAGTTTTGGGGTAATACTGTCAATGCAATCCATCACAAAATCAAATTCGTTTGTAACAATTTCGTAAGCTTTTTCTGGAGTTAAAAATTCTTGAATTGTTTCTATTTCCATTGTTGGATTGATGTCTAACAATCGTTCTTTTAAAACAAGCGCTTTTGATTTTCCAACAGTTGATTGCAATGCTGTTAATTGTCTGTTGACATTGGTAATATCAAAAACATCACCATCAACTAATGTCACTTTTTGCACTCCTGCTCTTGCAATAAATTCGGCTGCAAACGAGCCAACACCACCCAAACCTACAATTAAAATATGGGCATTTTGTAGGGTTTCAATTCCTTCTTTTTGAATCAATAATTCTGTACGTTCTAACCAACTCATTTTTTTATTTTTTAAGACATGGATTTCACTGATTGACACAAATTATAGCTTATTTTCTTAATAAATTAGTTAAATCTGTGAAATTCGTGTCTGATTTTAACTCTAATTTATTTCATATTTTCAATTAATTCTGAAAATACAATTGTGAAATTTTTATAAATTTTTTCCTGTAATTCTTTCAAAGTAATCATTTTTAAATCAGCTATTTTCTGATAAATTTCTTGAATTGAAACTTTAGCATTGTCAGTTTCCAGAAAAATTCTATCCATCGAAATTGCTGAAATTACATCTTGCACTTTTGCACTCTTCAAAACAGCTTCTCCAAATGACATATAAAATCCATTTTCTATCAAACTGAAAGCCAATTGTTTGTCTTTTTGAAAACCATGAATAATCCAAGGTTGTGAGGGTTTTTGTGATTTTCTGATTTCGATAATTTCTTGAAAAGCTCGCACACAATGGATGATAATTGGTTTTTGATATTTTTCAGAAAGTTCAATTTGTCTAATAAAAACCTCTTTTTGAAAATCAAAATCAGTTTCAATTGCTTTGTCCAAACCACATTCTCCAAGCGCAAAACATTTGGAATGTTGCAATTTTTCTTCCAACAAAACCAACTCGATTTCAACAGTTTCATTTTTCAAAAACCAAGGATGAATTCCTACAGAAAAAGGATTTGAAAAATCATCCGAAGTTGGATACCTATTTTGAATCGTAAAAACCTGATTTGAACTTGACGTAGAATGTGTATGAATATCGAAAAACGTTTTCATTTCAGATTTCAAAGTAGTTTTTAGTTCTTATTTCTAGTTTCTTTTCTCTTGATTCTAAAATCTAAATCACTCTTTATTTTTAGAATCCATGATAATAGTTACAGGTCCATCATTCAATAATTCCACTTTCATATCTGCACCAAATTCGCCAGTTTGCACTTTTTTACCCAATTCTTTTTCTAGAGAAAAAACAAAATTTTCATACATTGGAATGGCAATTTCGGGTTTTGCAGCTTTGATATAACTGGGTCTGTTTCCTTTTTTGGTAGCTGCATGCAAGGTAAATTGACTCACCACAATTGCATCTCCATTTACATCAAGCAGTGATTTGTTCATCACTTGATTTTCATCATTAAAAATACGCAAATTGACAGTTTTCTTTACTAAAAAATCGATATCTTCTTTAGAATCTTCTGCAACAATTCCAACAAAAACCAACAATCCATTTTCAATAGAAGCTACTTTCTTTTGATTAATAGTTACACTTGCTTTGGAAACTCTTTGAATGACAACTTTCATAATTTAATCTTCTTCTTCATCCCAATTGTCAGTTCTGTAATGCTCATCTTCTTCTCCATTCAAAATTTGTAAATAACTTTTGTAACGAGACCAAGAAATTTTTTCTTCTTCTAAAGCTTCTTTTACGGCACAATTAGGTTCTTTTAAATGCAAACAATTATTGAATTTACAATGTTGTTTTAGTTTAAAAAACTCAGGAAAATAATCGTTTAATTCGTATTTATCAATATCAACAATGCCAAAACCTTTGATTCCTGGCGTGTCAATAATACGTGCATCAAAACTCAAATCGAACATTTCTGCGAAAGTGGTGGTGTGTTGACCTTGTTTATGTTGCTCTGAAATTTGTTTGGTTTTCAGGTTTAGTTTTGGTTCAATAGCATTCACCAAAGTTGATTTTCCAACACCAGAATGACCCACAAACATCGAAGTTTTTCCCAACATCATTTCTTTCAAAATGTCCATATTTTTTCCTTGAGTTGCAGAAACCTCAACACATTGATAACCAATAGCTTCATAAATATCTTTGAGGTATAAAATTTCGGCTCTTTGCTCAATTTCATACACATCAATTTTATTAAAAACCAATATAGTTTCGATTCTGTAAGCTCTTGTGGTTACTAAAAATCGATCTATAAAAGGTGTAAAAGTTGGTGGATTATTTATTGTAATTAGTAAAAAAACAACATCAATATTGGCTGCAATAATTTGAGTTTGCTTGGAAAGATTTACAGATTTTCTGGCAATAAAATTTTGACGATCATGAATGGTTTTAATGATTCCAATTTCTTCATCACCAATTTTCTCCAAAAAAAAAGAAACCTTATCACCAACTGCAATTGGATTGGTACTTTTAATCCCTTTAATTCTGAATTTTCCTTGAATTCTACATTTGTGAAAAGTGTCGTTTTCTGATTTCACCCAATACCAACTTCCTGTAGATTTATAAACGATTCCAGTCATCATAATTAAGTTCAAAAGTAAAATAAAAATTCAATTCAAAACATTTAATTATTTTATATTTGTTCAATAACATTTAATAAAATTAAAATCAATGAAAAAATTAATTATCGCTTTTAGTGTTTTTGCATTCACTTTCTTAGAAATAAATGCTCAAACTGAATACAAAGTTATTACAAGTGTGGAATCTATTGTGCCTGCAGGACTTGGACGTTCGAGGTTAATAAGCGCAAACGAAAATAAGAATTATAAAGAATTTACCACGACCCAAACAGAATCAGACAATTCTAGAAATAAATCTGACAGAAGTGAAATTCGTGTAAAAGATTTTGATGAAACAAAACTGCTCAACTTTTATAATCTAGGTGGCATTCGTTTTCAAAACATTGCAGCAAATGATGCTGTAATTACATCAAAAATAAATGCTATGGTTGAGGAAGGTTGGGAATTGGTTTTTGTAAATAGTGGTGTGGAAAGTGATGCTGGAAAAGATGATGGTCAAGGAATTTTTATTACGAGATATATTTTTAAACGCACCAAAAAATAGATACAAAAAAAACCTGACAGGTTTTAAAAATCTGTCAGGTTTGTAAAATCAAAACCTACAAGGTTTTTATCTCGAAATTTCGGAACTTGCAGGAAAAAAACCTATCCGTTGATAATTTTTTCTTGATGATTGATTGATTCTTGGTGAATTGCCTTAAACATTTTTAAGATAAATTCTTCGCTCAAACCTCTTTGTTCGCCTTCCAAAACCATATTTCCCAAAATTTCGTTCCAACGTTTTGATTGCAAAACAGCCACGTTTTTCTCTTTTTTCAACAACCCAATTTGGTCAGCAACTTTCATACGTTTGCCTAAAGTTTCAATCAATTGATCGTCAATTACGTTGATTTGAGCACGTAAATTTTCTAAAGAATCCCTGTATTTAGAATCTGTTTCAGTTTCTTTTCTGATTTTTAAATCCTCCATGATTTGTTTCAATTTGGTTGGTGTCACTTGCTGAGCAGCATCACTCCAAGCATTATCTGGATCAATATGCGTTTCAATCATTAAACCATCAAAATTCAAATCTAAGGCAGTTTGAGAAACATCAAAAATCATATTTCTATTTCCTGTGATGTGTGATGGATCGCAAATTAAAGGCAAATCAGGAAATTTATTTTGAAATTCAATCGCCAATTGCCACTCAGGAATGTTTCTATATTTTGATTTTTCGTAGGTAGAAAATCCTCTGTGGATGGCTCCTAAATTTTTGATATTTGCAGTATATAAACGCTCAATTCCTCCTAGCCACAAAGCCAAATCTGGATTTACAGGGTTTTTTACTAAGACAATTTTGTCTGTTCCTTGCAAAGCATCTGCAATTTCTTGCATAATGAATGGAGAAACTGTTGAGCGTGCTCCAATCCAAAGTAAATCAACGTCATATTCCATTGCCAACTTTACATGTGCTGCATTCGCAACTTCTGTACATGTTTTCATGCCAGTTTCCTCTTTCACTTTTTTCAACCAACGTAAACCAATTTCTCCAACTCCTTCAAACATTCCTGGTCTTGTTCTTGGTTTCCAAATGCCTGCTCTATAATAATTTACATCAGAATCTTTTAGTTCGTGTGCAATTTTCAACACTTGTTCTTCTGTCTCTGCACTGCAAGGTCCTGCAATTACTAATGGATGTGTCAAATTCATTTCATCCAACCATGTTCTTAATGCTGCTGTATTTTTCATTTTTTTGGTGTTTTTGGCGTTTATTTAATGCCGTTTAAAATTTGTTTTATATAATTGGTATTTTCCATTTCGTTGAAAATTTCTCCAAAATTATCTTGTTGCATCAATTCTTTAAACTGTTGCAAATTAAGAATGTATTCGTTCAAACTTTCAATAACGTTTTCTTTATTTTGTTGAAAAATGGGTGTCCACATTGCTGGCGAACTTTTTGCCAAACGTACTGTTGATGCGAATCCTGAACCTGCCATATCAAAAATATCGCGTTCATTCTTTTCTTTTTCCAAGACAGTTTTTCCCAACATAAAAGAGCTAATATGCGAAAGATGAGATACATACGCAATGTGCTTGTCATGAGCTACAGGATCCATATATCTGATTCGCATGCCAATGGCAGCAAATAATTGCAAGGCTTTTTCTTGCAATTTGAATGCTGTTTTTTCTACTTCGCAAATGATGTTGGTTTTACCTACATACAAATTTGGAATGGCTGCTGAAGGTCCTGAATTTTCTGTTCCTGCAATAGGATGACAGGCTAAAAAATTTCTCCTTCTGGGATGATTTTCAATCACTTTGCAAATCGCTTCTTTGGTTGATCCTGCATCAATCACTAACGTTTCATCAGAAATATTGTCCAAAATTGTTGGCAATAATTTTACAGTTGCATCTACAGGAATAGAAATAATGACCAAATCTGCATTTTGTAAATCAGCAATTGTGGCTTTTTTGTCAATTAAATTCAATACCATTGCTTCGTTCAACGTTTCGTCTTTTCTGCTGATTCCATAAATAATGGTATCTGAAAAGTGTTTTTTGATGTCAATCGCAAAACTTCCTCCTATCAAACCAACTCCTATTAAATATATGTTTTTCATTTTATTGCTATTGGCTATTCGCTTTTGGCTTTTAGCTAAATTCTTACAACTTATAATTTTTTAATTTTCCACTGACTTCTGTTTACCGTCAACTGACTACAAACTACTGTCTACTCTCTAAACTCTCTCAATTGCTTCTCTAATAACATCCGAAGTTACACACAACGAAAATCGGATAAATCCTTCTCCCTGAGATCCAAAAACTGTTCCTGGAGTTATGAAAATATCTTTATCGTATAAAATAGCATCTGTAACTTCTTCTGATTTTTTTCCTTCTGGAATTTTCGCCCACACAAACAATCCAGTGGAATCTTTTTGATAGGTACATTCTAATTTATCAGCCAATTCCCAAATTAATTTTCGGCGTTCTTCATACACTTCATTTTGTGATTCAAACCAATCATTGCTCAATTCTAATGCTTTGATAGCTCCTTTTTGAATTCCGTAAAACATTCCAGAATCCATATTGCTTTTTACTTTCAAGACTTCGTTGATATAACTTGCTTTTCCTAAAACCATGCCAATTCTCCAGCCAGCCATATTGAACGTTTTGCTAAGAGAATTCAATTCTAAAGCTACCTCTTTTGCTCCATCAACTCTTAAAATACTTAATGGATTTTTGCTCAAAACAAAACTGTAAGGATTGTCATTGATGATGAGAATTTGGTGTTTTTTTCCAAAAGCAACTAACTTTTCCAAGGTTTCAAAAGTGGCATTGCTGCCTGTTGGCATGTGTGGATAATTCACCCACATGATTTTTATATTAGATAAATCGAATTTTTCTAATTCTTCAAAATTAGGTTGCCAATCATTTTCTTCACTCAAATTGTAAAAAACAGGTTTTGCGCCCAACAAATTTGTTACAGAAGTATAAGTTGGATATCCAGGATTTGGAATCAAAACGCCATCACCTTCGTTTAAAAAAGCCATTGAAATATGCATAATTCCTTCTTTGCTTCCCATCAAAGGCAAGATTTCGTTTTCGGGATTTGCAGTGACTTGATATTTGTTTTTGTAAAAATCTGCCATGGCTTTTCGCAATTCTGGCAAACCTTGATAGGATTGATATTTATGTGCACCTGAATCCAATAAACTTTGTTGCAATGCTTCTAAAACCGCTTTTGGCGGGTCTAAATCTGGACTTCCAATTCCCATATTGATGATGGGTTTTCCTGCCAATTGCAAATTGCGCACTTCTCTCAACTTATGAGAAAAGTAGTATTCTTCAACGGTATCTAATCTTTTTGCTGCGCTAATCATATACTTTCTTGTTTTTCTTGAAATGGATTCAAGTTAGGTTGTGGTCTGCCGTTTTTATACACTCCTAACACTTTGAAATTTTCTGCCATAATCGCAATTAAGGAAATGGCTTTTTGATAATCTTTGTAATCTTCAAAAGTAACATCAACAAAAAAGGAATATTTCCAAGGTGTTTCAATAACAGGTAAAGACTGAATTTTAGTCAAGTTCATTTTACAATCACTCATAGCGTTTAAAATCGCTGCCAAACTTCCTCTTTTGTGACTCAATTGAAATTTGATAGATGCTTTGTTGCATGTTTCATCAATAGCTGGTTCATCTGTTTGCACAATTACAAAACGAGTAGCATTGTCTTTAATCGTTTGAATATCATCTGCTAAAATATCCAAACCAAAAATTTCAGCAGCAATTTTTGGTGCAATTGCAGCAATGCCTTTGAGCTGCTTTTGTGCAATTCGTTTGGCAACTTCTGCTGTATCTACATCTTCAATCATTCTGATATTTGGATATTTTTTAAAAAATTCTTTACACTGTAATAATGCCATTGGATGTGACCAAACTTCTTGAATATTATCAATTTGTTGTCCTTTCAAAGCCATCAAATGATGGTGAATGTTTAAATATTCTTCGCCAACAATGTGCAAGTTATTTTTATCAATCAACGCATAATTGGGAATGATAGAACCTGCAATGGTATTTTCTAAAGCCATAATTCCTATTTGAGCAGATTCATCTAACAAACTATCCACCAAACTATCAAACGACATACACTCCAGCAAAGGAATATCATCTCCAAAAAAGTCTTGTGCTATTTTGTGATGATTGGAACCTTTTGCTCCTTGAATGGCTACTTTCATTTTGTTCATATAAGTTCTAAAAAAAAAGCCTCGAAAACTTCGAGACTTTATATTTTATGTATTTTTAGTTTTAACAACACACAAAGTCTCTGCTCTTATTGTAAAAATAAAAGTAAAAATAGAAACCGCTAAATGTGTTTTGTAACATCTCTTTTCGTTTTTTTGCGCAACAAATCTAACTATTAAATTCAAAATTGCAAATAATATGCAAAAACTTTCAATACTTTTATCAAATAGTTACTTTTCATTTATTTGAATACTTAAAAATCAAGAAATCAAGTATTTTATTGCAAATAATTAAATTTTCATTGAAAAAAATATTGATCAATTTTGTTGTTAAATCAAATCTCTCAACCTTTTTGCAGCAATTTCGGCTGTAATATCTCTTTGTGGCGAGCCAAACATCTCATAACCAACCATAAATTTCTTTACAGTTGCACTTCGTAACAACGGTGGATAAAAACTCATATGCCAATGCCAATGTGCATTTTCTTCGCTATTTGTGGGTGCTTGATGAATACCACTCGAATATGGAAATGATGTATTGAACAATTTGTCGTAGGTACTTGTGATGACTGAAATGGCTTCAGCATAGTTTTTTGCTTCAGAATCTGATAATTGAGTGATATTTTTTTGTGATTTTTTAGGTGCAATCATTGCTTCAAAAGGCCAAATTGCCCAAAAAGGAGTAAGCACTACAAAATCATTATTTTCAAAAATAATACGCTCCTTTAGTGCTAACTCTTGTTTCAAATAGGTTTCTAACAAACTTTTTTGATGTTTTGCAAAATAGTTGCGTTGATGTATGTCTTTTTTTTCTACTTCATTTGGCAAAGTAGATTGACTCCAAATTTGTCCATGTGGATGCGGATTGCTGCAGCCCATTACTGCGCCTTTGTTTTCAAAAATTTGTACGTAATTGATGCCATCAATAGCACCCAATTCAAGGTATTCTTTTTGCCAAGCATGCACTACTTTTTTTATTTCATCAACAGACATTTCAGCCAAACTTTTAGAATGGTCAGGACTAAAACAAATCACTTTACAAATCCCTTTTTCACTTTGTGCAATCAATAAACCATCATTTACTGAAAAATCTGGTGAATCGTTTTGAAGAGCCGCAAAATCATTTATAAAAATATAAACATCTTTATAATCTGGATTTACTTCCCCATTAGCTCTTGTATTTGTGGGGCATAAATAGCATGAATCATCATACGTTGGTCTTTTTTCTTTCGAAATTTCTTCGTTTTGACCTTGCCAAGGTCTTTTGGCTCTGTGAGGTGAAACCAAAACCCATTCTCCTGTAAGAATGTTGAGTCTTTTATGAGAATAATCTTGTAAATGTGTATTTTCCATGATTGATTAGATTAGTTGTTATTTTACAATGTGTGTTCCATCAGAAAGTGCTACAAAATAGACAGAACATTCTTTATTAAATTTATTTTGATATGCTTTTGAAGCAGCTTCTGCAAATGCGTTTGCCTCTTTTTTTGCTACTAAATTAATAGTACAGCCTCCAAAACCTCCACCCATCATTCTTGCGCCTAAAACATGTTTGTTTTTCTTTGCTTGTACTACCAAGAAATCCAATTCTTCGCAACTCACTTTGTATTGATGTTGCAAGCCATTATGAGAAGCATAAATCAAAGCACCCAATGTTTCCAAATCGTTTTTTTCAATGGCTTTTGCTGCTTTTTGTGTGCGTTCAATTTCTTGAATTACATACAACGCTTTTTGATAATTTTCTGGAGTTACTTTGTCCATTATTTTTTCTAAATCTTCTTCAGAAGCATCTCTTAATGTAGCTACTTTTAGCAATGCTGCAACACTTTCGCACGCTGAGCGTCTGTCATTATAAGCACTATCAGACAAACTGTGTTTTACATTGGTGTTGATGAGCATCAATTGATGGTCTTTGAAATCAATTTCATAGGGTTTGGATTCTATTGTTCTGCAATCCAACAACAATGCGTTGTTTTTGATGCCAAACATACTGGCATATTGATCCATAATTCCACAATTTACGCCTACATAATTGTGTTCGGCTTTTTGCGAAATCAGAATCATTTCTGTTTTGGTCAATCCCAAATCAAACAATTCATTCAAACCAAACACAACACTGTTTTCAAGTGCTGCTGATGATGACATTCCAGAACCTGCAGGAATATCTCCTTTTAAAACGATGTTGAAATCGCCAATTACTTTGTTTCTATTCTGAATTTCGGCAACAACGCCAAAAACATAGTTTTCCCAACTGCCTTCTTTGGATGGTTTTAGTTTGTCCAAATCAAATTCAATGGTACTTTTCAAATCCAATGCTATGGCAGTTGAATGACCAGTATTACTTTTTTGAATTACAGCAACAATGCCTTTGTCAACTGCAGCAGGAAATACAAATCCTCCATTATAATCAGTATGTTCGCCAATAATATTGATTCTTCCTGGCGAAAAAATAGTTATGGGTTTGGTTTTGAAAGTTGAAATAAAATGTTTGGTTACTTCTTCAACAAGTTTTGTGTTCATAGGATGTAAAGATTTAATAGATAGTAAGATTCCAATTAATTGTGTAAGATTTTTTAGGCTCCAAAATTTGCAAGCCAATTTTATTATTAAAACTGTTTGAAATTCCAGTCATAGGTTCAATAGCAATTAGTGTTTTGTGAGGTGGTGTGTACATTTGCAGATAATTCTGTGCTGCATCTGAAGTGATTTTTAGCTGATATTCGTTGGTTTCAAATTCAATAATAGCATCATTCATCACAAAACAATCATCTAATTGTTTGTTTTTGATAGCAAAATCTCCTTCTTTTATAAACGGAATCAATTCTTTTGTAATCAATTTTTCATCAAAAGCAACTTGTTGATGACTGTTGAATTTCACCACACTTTCCGCTAAATGTTCCGTAAAAAAATACGGATGCCAACCAAGTGTAAATGGAAAAGGTGTTGTATCCAAATTGGTTGCTTTGATAGCAATGCCTAGATTATTTTCCGTAAATGTATAGGTTACTTCTAATTCATATTTGAATGGAAATCCTTTTGGTGTATTATTTTCAGTGTAAAGCAAGGTTACAGCCGCATTGGAATCTGTTACTTTTTGATGTACAACCTCAAATGTTTTGTTATAAACCAAACCATGCAAGGCATTGATGCCTGCCTGATTGCATTCTAATTGATATTTTTGACCTTCAAATTCATACAATCCGTTTTCGATTCTGCTTACAAAAGGAAACAAAAGAGATGCTGCATACGAATCTTTATAATCAAAATTCGGCAATTCTTTGATGATGGTTTTGTTAGATACAATCAATTCAGCAATGCGTGCTCCTTCTTCTAATGAAATCAATGCTTTCGAAGTTTTTGAAGCATTTTCTAAAATTAAAAACTGACTGTTTTGAGAGGTTTCCTGTTTGATGCTGTACACGTTATAATGATTTTCTTAAAATTAATTTGCTTGGATTTTCTATGTGTTCGTGAGTGTTTTCCAAAATCATTGCTGCCAATTTTGCCCCCATATAACTAAAATCTGTTGAAATGGTGGTGATACCATCTGCCACAACTTCTTTTAAAAGGGTGTCATTATAAGAAATAATACCCACATCATCCGCTATTTGCAAAGATTGTTCTTTGATTTTTTTTATAATTCGAATCAAGTTTTTATCATCCAATACCACATATACTTCACCTTTTCTTGCAATACAATCTTTTAGAGATTCTATGACGATGTATGAAATTTCATTTTCTTGACAAAACGTAGTAAAACCATCTAAAATTCCAATAGGTTGCTGATCAGGAGAATAGATTAAGACCAATTTCTTATATTTTTTAAGATGCCCTAAACCCGCCAACAAACCTTCATACACATTCTTTTCAAAATTTTGATAAATTGCAGGATAGCTCAGTAACGTTTCATTGGTTTGATCCAAAATATAGACTTTATCCGAAGGCAAACTATTGATGGCTTTTTGAGTATTTGGCAAATTCGCAGGCATGATGACATAATAATTGTAATTGCCTACATTATTGGTTATCAATTTATTAAATACCTCCAAATTGAAATGATGAAAATAGATTTCAACTTGAATGTTTTTCCCCAATTGCTCTAAAAAAGCATTGTACAAATCCTCTTTAAAGGAATTCAACTCATCAAAAAGCACAAATATTTTTTGCTGAATGGCAATGTTTTCCGAAGAAACATAGTAGCCTTTGCCAACCACTGAATTGATGATTCCACGATTTTTCAATTCGTTGAAAGCTGTTAGCACAGTATCTCTAGATACGTTGAATTGGTCTTTGATGACATTCAGCGAAGGCAATTGATCGTCTTTTTTTAACGTACCTTCAGCAATAGCTGTTTCAATCAAAGCAACAATTTGCTTGAACTTCGGAACTTTAGATACTGTGGACAATAACTTTAGATTCATGGGACAAATATAGAAAAAATATTTTAATTACCAACTAGTACCTACCAGTTTGTTTGATTGATGCTTAAAAAAATTTAGGTGGTTTTTCTTGATGCTGAATAGGAAAAATATTGTTTTTGCACTTAAAAGATTTTTGCTTAATAAAATTGTATATTTTAGGTGCTGATATTTGGTGTCTGTATATAAAATTAAATTGCGGATACTTCACTATTAAATAGTAAGTGGTTATTAAACAAAACCTCGTAAATTTGACAACTATGGAAATATTTGAAAGCTTAGACACTTTACTCAAAACTTTTTGGTTTGTAGCAATTCCAACAAGTTTGATTTTTATCATTCAAACAATAATGACCTTTATGGGTGCAGATGCTTCTGACGGAGTTGAAACCGACTTTAATGGGGATTTTGATGGGACAGATGCTCCATTTCAGCTCTTCTCGTTAAGAAACATGATTAATTTTTTATTGGGATTTAGCTGGACAGGGATTTCTTTTTATACCACAATTACTAATAAACCATTACTCATTATTGTCTCGTTGGCAGTGGGTGTTTTATTCATTCTGCTGTTTTTTGTAATTATCAAACAAGTTCAAAAGTTGGCTGAAGACAACTCCTTCAAAATTGCTACTACTTTGCACAAAAGTGCAGAAGTGTACTTGACCATTCCAGAAAATAAAAAAGGAAAAGGAAAAATCATGATTAGTGTAAACGGCGCATATCATGAATTAGAAGCAATGACCGAAAACGATAAGATACCATCAGGCTCTGTAGTTAAAGTCGTAAAAATAGAAAACAACAACATCTTAATCGTAGAACTCATTTAATTTTATCAACCCAATTATGACACCAATTATTATCATTGTAGTAGCCGCTGTAGTTCTTTTTGTAACAATCTTAGCCTTGGTATCAAGGTATAAACGCTGTCCATCAGACAAAATCTTAGTGATTTATGGACGAACTGGAGGCACATCAGCCAAGTGTGTGCATGGTGGTGGTGCATTTATTTGGCCAGTAATCCAAGACTTTGCGTTTTTAGATTTAAAACCTTTGTCTATTGAAGCAAATTTGACAAATGCATTAAGCCGCCAAAATATTAGAGTAGATGTTCCTTGTCGATTTACGATTGCTATTTCTACAGAAGCAGATAGTATGAATACAGCTGCAGAAAGATTGTTAGGGTTAACTTCTGAACAAATTCAAGAATTGGCGAAAGATATTTTATTCGGACAATTACGTTTGGTAATTGCTACAATGACTATTGAAGAAATTAATTCTGACCGTGATAAATTTTTGGACAATATTTCAAAAAACGTTGATAGCGAATTAAAAAAAATCGGATTAAAATTAATCAACGTAAACGTTACTGACATTAAAGATGAATCTGGCTATATTGAGGCATTAGGAAAAGAAGCTGCTGCAAAAGCAATTAATGAAGCCAAAATTAGTGTTGCTGAACAAGAAAAAATTGGAGAAACAGGAAAGGCATTAGCGGACAGAGAAAAAGACACTCAAATTGCAGAAACACACAGAGACAGAGATGTAAAAATTGCCATTACCCAAAAAGACAGAGAAATTAGCATAGCAACTGCAGCTAAAGATGAAACGATTGGTAAAGCAGAAGCACAAAGAGACACAAGAGTTAAAACCTCTGAAGCAAATGCCATAGCTATTCAAGGAGAAAATGAAGCAAAAATTGCTATTGCAAATTCTGAAGCTCTTCGTAGAGAAAAAGAAGCAGAATCATTGCGAATTGCCATAACTGCTGAAAAAGTTCAACAAGCTAAAGCGTTAGAAGAATCGTATGTTGCAGAACAAAAAGCGGAATTAGCGCGTTCAGAAAGAGAACGTTCTACTCAAATTGCAAACATAGTAATCCCTGCTGAAATTGCAAAACAAAGAGCCATTATTGAAGCGCAAGCAGCTGCAGAAACTATCAGAGAAAATGCAAAAGGAGAAGCAGATGCCATTTTTGCAAAAATGGAAGCAGAAGCAAAAGGATTGTTTGAAATTCTTACCAAACAAGCAGAAGGTTATAAAGATGTTGTTGCTGCGGCTGGTGGAGATCCAAGCAAAGCTTTCCAATTGCTATTAATCGAAAAACTACCTGAGTTGGTAAGAACACAAGTTGATGCTGTTAAAAATATTAAAATCGACAAAATTACTGTTTGGGATTCAGGAAATGGACAAAATGAAAATGGAAATTCTTCCACTGCAAACTTTGTTTCAGGAATGATGAAAACAGTGCCGCCATTAAACGACTTATTTAATATGGCTGGATTAAATTTACCAACATATTTAAAAGGTGAAAACGACACTGCTAGTGAGAAAAAAGACAGTGCTTCAGAGAAAAATA
>DAIUBY010000026.1:0-29467 GCA_036846425.1 Polaribacter sp. | reverse complement strand
TTTTTCTTGACAACCTTAATTGCCTCTATTGTTGGTTTAAAAGTGGTTTCTTAAAGAAATTTTTTAACGAAAAACAGCCTCCAAAACTTCCAAAGATTTTGGATTTCTAAAACTATCTATGTGTAATTTGTAATAAGAAATCAATACTTGCAACACTTGTTGTCTTTCTGATTTGCTGAAAGAAAGTTGATTACTATTTTCAAAAGAGGTGTTCAACAATTTTTTAAACTGAACAACATCATTTCCTGAAATTACATTTTTATCAAAAGTTGCTTCTGTAAAAAAACCTTCTAACAAGTGAAAACCGTTTTTTTCAAACTCTGAAATATCAGGATAAAATCCTAAAAAATGAGTTAATTTCAACAAGAAAATAAGATGAAAATTGGCAATTTTCTCATGAGTATCTAACCAAAGAAATGAAGTTTCTAAAAACGAAAATAATTCCTCATTTGCTTCTTCTTCTTGAATGACATTTGACACCACTTCTGATAAAAAAAAAGTAATAGATTGTTTTACAACATCTTGATAAATAGTTTGATACGGTTGTAAAATCTGAATTTCTTTAATGCTATTTAATGTGTTTTTTGAGTTGTGATTAGCAACTAATTTTACCTGATTTAGAGGTTGAAAATACGCTACTTTTAATCCTCCTTTTTTAGCTTTTAAAACACCTCTAATTAGATATGATTTTAACCCATCTTGTTGCGTAAAACACTTCACAATCAAGCTTGTGTCTCCAAATTTTAGGGAACTTAAAACAATGGCATTTGTAGTAATAATAGGCATTAATTGACAATCGCAATTTTAGTAACCGCAGTTTGTGAGCCATCATCTGCAGACATTAATACGATATAAACTCCTGAAGCAACCCTATTTCCTGCCAAGTTTTTTTTGTTCCAAACCACTTTTCCACCCTGCACTTCTTGACCTTCTACAACATTGGTTTCATAGACTAAATTTCCAGCAACATCTAAAATTTTTACGTTAGTTCCTCTTGGCAAACCTGTGCCATTTCTGCCAGCAATAGTAACTGTTTCATGGTTTTTCAATGCAGGATTTGGATATGAATACACTTCACCCAAAACTTCACCAAAAGGCGCCACTTTACTGTTGTATGCAACAATGCCTCTGTCTGTGGCAAAAAATACTTTTCCTGAACTATTATCTACTCTAATTTTTAAAATTCTATTGGATGGTAAAGGTGAATTTTGAGTATTGAAATTCGCTAAAGTTCTTTGTCCTGAAGGATTTGTGTACAAAGCTCCTCCTGTATCAGTGCCAAACCATTTGTTATCTGCGCCATCAATTTCGATAGAATTTACTCTTGAATCTCCTAACAAACGTTCACCAACATTATTTTCTTCAATGATAACAGGTTGTGCATTTAAAACTGTGGAATCAAAAACTGATGAAACGCCTCTAAACACCACTAAACCTCTACTTGTTCCTATCCAAACTCTGCTACTATTATCAACAGCCAAAGAAAAAACTTGTAAATCAGGCAGATTTCCTTGATTTGGAGTTGCAATTAATCGTGCTTTTCTGTTTCCATTTTCACTAAAAATATACACCCCATTTCTTCTTGTTCCAATCCAAACAGTATTATTTCTGTCAACAACAATTTCTGATAATCCCAAAGCATTAATATCTGATTTTAAAGAACTTAAATCAAAACTACTCCAAACTCCAGAAGGAGATAATTTTTTTAATTCTTGATTAAAACTGATGCTATTTACCCATAAATTTCCTTGACGATCAAAGGTAGTTCCACTAACTCTTACAGTAACTCTATTGGGTTCGTTCGGCACAATGTCTTCTAAAGTGCTGTTTAAATGATTGTAAAAAGTGCTTACTTGATCATTTTCAACGACCAATAAACCTCCAGTTGAAACAGAATTTACATCTCCAGTATCGCCAAAAGAGCTGATAAAAACTTTGTTTTCGGCATTTGGATCTATAGAAATATAATTCAAATCAATAAAAGGAGTTGTTGGATTGAAAGGCGTATTTATCCAATTTTGCCCATTGAAATGGCTAAATCCCAATCGTCTTTGTAATGGAGTGTATGCTTCATCATAACCCCCAAAAACTACCCAAAGATGATTGTTATTTGCAGCAATCGAAAACACGTCATTTGACAAAGGTCCTTGAGGATGAATTTCTTGATAAATAGCTGATTGAGTTGATGTTGCTTTTAAAATTCCGAATTCGTGAGTGGCTAAATAAACAGTATTATTTTCAAAAAAAGCATTAGAAAGTGTAAAATCAAAATTCGATATTGTACCAAAACTTGTGATTTCATTTAAGGTTGAATTTAAAATGTTTGCACTTTTTTGTAATGAAATTGCCAAATGTGTGGTAGAAGATTTTATTCCTAAAATTGGTTGAAAATAATCTTTGATTTCAATCAGATTTGTGCCATTCAATTGAAATAATTTTGAATTTTCAGTTACAAATATTTGATTGTTAAATTGTACAATATGGGTAAAATTTCTTCCCGCAAATTGTTGTGTCCAATTATTAAAATCTATCAATAAATTATTGGTAATATCAGCTGAAAAAATTCCTTCTTCAGTAACTGCAAAAATTGTATTATTTAAAATAGTGGTTTCGTTAATTCGAAGTGATGACGAGTTATTTCCTATAAAAAAAGTATCACCAAATTCTAATTTTTCAATATCATATTCCACAATGGCAAAAGGTGTAGCAACATATAATGTGTTTCCAAAACCCGAAATATGATTGACTCTTTTTTCACCTGATTGATTGAAATTTGCCAAATCTGATGAAATTGTGATGGAATTATCTTCATCAATCACTTCAATCAAACCATTTTCATAGCCAATAACTACTCTTTTCGTAGTTGCATCATAATAAATTGCAGAAGTAATTTCGCCAGACAAACCTTGAATGGAAGAGAATTTTTTAGTTTCAGAAGTATTTTCATCGAACGAAAAAATTGCATTATCCACCAAAGCAAAAATTTGATTATCAACTTTTATAAAGTCTTTGACATTGTTGTATGAGTAAAAATCTTCCCAAGAATCGCTATAATCAACTTGTGAAAATACACTTGTTGAAAACAAAAAAAGTGAGAAAAATAGTATGTTTTTCATAAGAATATTCAGAAAATCAAAGATATTTAAATATTATAAAATAACGATAAAAACGGGTATATTCGTGTAAAAATCAATCAAAATTTATGAGTTTAGAAATTGAACGAAAGTTTTTAGTAAAAAATGACGAATATAAAAAAGTTGCTTTTCAACAAAAAACACTGAAACAAGGTTATTTGAATGCTGACAAAAATAGAACAGTTCGTATTCGAATTTGTGATAATCAAGGATTTATAACTATTAAAGGAATTTCAAATGCTTCAGGAACAACACGTTTTGAATGGGAAAAAGAAATTGATTTGGAAGAAGCAACCCAATTATTAACTCTTTGCGAACCAACAATTATTGAAAAAACACGATTTTTGGTAAAAAACAGAAATCATATTTTTGAAATTGATGAATTTTTTGGAGCAAATTCAGGATTGGTTATTGCTGAAATTGAACTCAATTCAGAAAATGAATTTTTTGAAAAACCTGCTTGGTTAGGAGAGGAAGTAACTGGAAATCCAAAATATTACAATGCTTCATTAAGTAAATTTCCTTTTTGTGATTGGAAATAAAAGAATTTTTGACTACAAATTATAAATCGCCCAAAAATGACTTGCACTTCCCAACAATACAAAAACGTGAAAAATTGCGTGATTGTATGGAATTTTTTTGATGGAATATAAAATCGCGCCAACAGAATAAAAAATGCCGCCTAAAACCAAATATTGAAAATTTTCTTCATTTAATTGTTGCATCAATGGTTTGATAAAAATCATCACTTGCCATCCCATTAACAAATACATAGCTGTTGAAATTTTATCGGATTTTCCTGTGAAAAAAAGTTTCAAAATAACGCCAACCAAAGCAAAAATCCATACAAACAAAAACATATACCAACCTAATTTTGAATCTAAAGCAACCAAACAAAAAGGTGAATAACTTCCTGCAATTAAAACATAAATGGCTGCATGATCAAAAATATTGAGTCTTCTTCGTTTTTTTGGCTCTTTTGCTGCATGATAAAACGTAGAAGCTGCATATAAAAGTATCATACTTACACTGTAAATAATAAAGCTGATGGGTTTCCAAAAACCCTCAAATTCTTGAGATTTTAAGATTAAAAACGGAAATGCAACAGCACTCAACACCAACCCAAAACCATGAGAAATGATGTTGAATTTTTCTTCTTTTTCAGGATAATGGTGATTTAAATTCTTTGTCATTATTAGGTCTGTTTGTGTCTTCCATATATTTTTTATCATTCACTAAGTCATTGTAAATCAAATCAAAAGTTTGTTGTTTCAACAATTCCATAGCTTCCATTTGCAATCCTGAAGTTTCGATAAAAGAATGTTGATGAATTCTAATAACTCCAGGTCCACCTTTCCAAAAATTCCAAGAAAATAATCTTTTGGCATCAAAATATACTTGAGAAACAATGGGAATTTGAAACTCTATAGCCAAACTAAATGCACCATTTTTGAAAGGTGCCAAAATTATGTTTTCAGTAGGCACCAATCCTTCAGGAAAAATTCCTAAACTTACACCATTTTGCAACCGTTTTTTGGCTAATTTATAAACTCGTTTTCTGCTTTCTAGATTACTTCTATCAACCATAATCACCACTCTTTTGTAGAAAAATCCAAAAACAGGTATTTTCACAAACTCTTGTTTTCCAATAAAAACAATTGGATTTTTACTTAAAATAATCAGAATAAAAGCATCTAATAATGAGGAATGATTTGGGCAAAACAAGTAACTTCTGTTTTTTTCAATTTGTTGATCTGCTGAAATTTTTAAGCGAAAACCCATTCCATATACTAAAATCTTTGCCCATATTCGAATCATTTTCCAAAAAGTTGGATAGTATTTTTCATCAGTTGTAAGAATTAGCAAAAATGGAATCATTGCTAAAATTGTAATCAATAAAAGGATGTAAAACCACATCCTCCATAGAAATAAAAACGGAATTTTTAACATCTTCATACGAATCAAAAATACTAATATTTTGTTGTTTGATTGATTTTTTGAAACAAAACCTTATTTTTGCTGACACATTTTTTTGAAGCTTCAAAAAATAGTTTAAAACGAACTTATGTCTAGAATTTTAACTGGAGTACAAAGTACAGGAACACCTCATTTGGGGAATTTATTAGGTGCCATTTTACCTGCCATCAAAATGGCAAATGACCCAAAAAATGAATCGTTTTTATTCATTGCTGATATGCATTCTTTAACACAAATTAAGGACGGAAAACAGCTAAGAGAAAATACGTACAGTACTGCTGCAACTTGGTTAGCTTGTGGTTTGAACATCAATAAAACTCTGTTTTACAGGCAAAGTGATATTCCCCAAGTAACAGAACTTTCTTGGTATTTGAGCTGTTTTTTTCCATATCAAAGATTAACGTTGGCTCACAGTTTTAAAGACAAAGCAGATAGATTAGCAGATGTAAATTCAGGATTATTTAGTTATCCAATGTTGATGGCAGCTGATATTTTATTGTATGATGCTGAAATAGTTCCTGTGGGAAAAGACCAATTGCAACACCTAGAAATGACACGTGATGTAGCAAGCAGATTTAATAATTTGATTGGTGAAACTTTGATTATTCCAGAGGCAAAAATTCAAGATGACACAAAATTAGTTCCTGGAACTGATGGCGAAAAAATGAGTAAATCCAGAGAAAATACCATAAATATTTTTTTGCCAGACAAACAATTGCGCAAGCAAATCATGTCTATTCAAACTGATAGTACGCCTTTAGAAGAACCTAAAAATACGGAAACTGATACCATTTTTGCATTGTATAAATTACTAGCGTCAGAAGCCCAAGTGCAAGAAATGAAAGCCAATTATGAAGCTGGAAATTATGGTTATGGACATGCAAAACAAGCTTTGTATGAATTGATTTTAACCGAATTTTCAACCATAAGAGAACGTTACAATCATTTTATAACTCATAAAAACGAGATTGATGAAGCTCTAGAAATTGGCGCAAAAAAAGCTACTATTGTTGCCAATGACGTTTTGAAAAGAGTTCGTGAAAAAATTGGATATTAAATCTTTAAACAAAAAAATCCCAATTAAATTGGGATTTTTTTTGTTTAAAATTGAAAATTACATTCCAAATTGGCAAATAATTCCGCCCATAATTGCTAAAGTTAGAATCCAATATCCTGCATGAATTGCAATATATTTAAAACTTTTTCTCTCAAACAACGAATTGATAGCAATCAATGGTAAAGCTAAAAATACTCCAGATAACGTTCCGTGAAAAGCACCATGTTTAAATGTTCTGAAACGATCACCATAATTGGCTAAAAACTCTTGAAAGTATGCAAACGCATCTCCAGATTCAGTTGCAAAACCAGGTTCACCAGCTAAAGTAGAATAAACTCCCATTTGATGAATGGTTGCTGGCATTAGAAAAACAGCAATGAATAGAGAAAATATGTAACTTAATCCTAAAATTAAAAACATATTTCCTCCTTCTAGAGATTCTTTTGTAAAACCCAATTCTTTCATCCAGGCATTTCCAAAAAGAGGACCATACCAGATAAAACCAGTTACTGTAGGCACCAAAGCCGCTAAGAAAAAAATTAAAAAGTTCATTTCCATGATAAAAAGTTTTTTGATTGAGAGTCAAATATAGCAAATAAACTTCTGATTTTAAGTACTTTAAAAAATATATTAGAAATTTATATTCATAAAAAAACCTCACAGGTTTTGAAATCTGTGAGGTTTAATAAATATTTTTATAAAATTTTAATTGATTTTTATCGATTTTGCAATTGCTTCCAATTCAAAAACAAAAGCCCTTTTGTTTACAGAAGGTGCATACGTAAAGCCTTCGAAAACAATAACTCTGTTATTTTTTTTATCAATTATAGAATAATTTAAAAATGGCCCAGCCATAAAATCGTTTTTCACTTCCCATTTTCCACGAGTTTCGTAGGCTTTTTTTCCATCGATTTTTGCATCAAAAGTGAAAGGTGTGTAAGCTTCTTCAGTAATCATATACATACCTTCAAGCGAACCTGGAATGTATTTTTTTCCAATACTATCTCTAACAGCAACAATATTATTGACAACTGAATCTTCATTTTCCAGAGGAATTGAATACATCAAAATATTGTTACTTCCTGTTTTTGCGATGCCACTTAATAAATGTTGACGCAACCAAAGAAATTCTCCAGTATCATCAACCAATTTATAAGTTGTTGGAATAGTGATAGAAATGCCTAGGGTTTTGATAGTTTTAAACTGAGATTCAGCTAATTTATCTTTCTCGAAAATTCTTTGAGTAAATTTAACATCTGCGTCAATAAAGATTTCTTTGATGTCTTTTTTGTGTTTTTGGAGTAATTTTATGATGGTTTCATCATTTTTTCCTTGAACATACACAATTGTTTGAGGTTGTGCATAAACGTTGTTTTTTACAGAAAAACCTTCATTATCAGATTCTGAAATGATTAGTAAGTTTCTGTGTGCTTTCATCATTGTCGAAAATCCACTTGGAGCCACTTGCGAAAGTGTTAAAACTGGCTCAGGTTGAGGCAAACCAACCATAAGTTCGCCAAAAGAAGTTCTGATTTCTTGACCAATATCACCTGTCCAATCACTTACTTTGGCAACTACCATTATTTTGTTGATGCTTCCAATAGAATCTTTTAAAACGAATTTGTCATTTCCTGTGCAAGAGATGAATAAAATGGAGGTAATTGCAATAAGAAGAAAATTTTTCATACGGTTAACTTTTAAATATTTTGAGTTTCATACCTGGTCTCAAAATATTTTCGTTCCAAATATTGTTCCACTTTTTCAAATCATCAATAGAAACTTTATGAAATTTTTTAGAAATTATCCACAATGAATCTCCTTCTTTTACTGTGTATGTTTCAAATTCTCCATTTTCTGTATTCTTTATGGTATTTGTTATTGACTTTTTAGGTTCTTCTTTAGCTATTTCTATATTCTTTTTTGAATGAATCGTGAGTTTTTGACCAACATCAAGAGTAGTTGATTTTAGATTATTCCATTTCATTAAATCTTTAATTCTGACTCCATATTTCATAGCGATTTTTCCCAAATTATCACCACTTTTCACTTTATAACGAATTCCAGTATCATTACGAATTCCAGTGTTCAATGCAAAATTCTCTGGCAAAGGCTTTTCTCTTTTAGAATCGTCCAAATTTGCTAGATCATAAATCTCCTGTTCTTTGTCTAAAAAATCAATGATTTTGTGTTTTGGCAAACGCAATGCATAGTTTCTGTTTTCTACAAAAGGAATGATTTCTAATTTATATGATGGATTTAGAAATGTCAAAACTTCTTTTTCTAAACCAATAATTTCAGAAATTTGATCAAAAGCTACCGTTTTTTTTACTTGAACTGTATCAGTTTCAAAATCGTAATATCTTGGCATATTTGGGTAGAGTTTGTGTTCTTCTGCATATTCAAAAATGTACATTGTGGCATAAAAAGCGGGTACATAACTGGCAGTTTCCCTTGGTAAATATTGACGAATGTTCCAATAATTTTTTTGACCTCCAGAACGTTTGATGGCTTTCAAAACATTTCCTGGACCAGAATTATACGCTGCTAAAGCCAAATCCCAATCACCAAAAACCTTGAATAATCTACTCAAATATTCGCAAGCAGCAATAGTTGATTTTATGGGATCTTGACGCTCATCTACATACGAAGTTACTTTTAAATCGTATAATTTTCCTGTTCCAAACATAAATTGCCACAAACCTGTTGCACCAGCATGTGATTTAATGTTGGGAATTAACGAAGATTCTACAACAGCTAAATATTTCATTTCCAAAGGAATGTCATATTTATCCAAGTATTTTTCAAACATGGGAAAATAATATTTGGCTCTTGACATCAACTCTGGAAATTGTTTTTTTCTTTGAACCAAATAACCATTAATAACTTTTTCTAAAGCAGGATTGTAGGCTAAATTGAAAGGTGTGTTTTGATTTAATTGAAAAAGGCGCGCTTTTAAAACATCTGTTGTTAACGCAACAACTGTATTATTTTCGATGTCTTTGTCATTCATCACAAAATTGATGGTATCAACAAATGAAGCACTAAAAGCTTGTCTTACCAATAAACTATCAATTATTTTTAAATCTCTGTTAGAAAAAAATGGTTTGTTTTTATACGCTTTTAAAGAATCTCTTTTTACAGAAATGCTGTCCACTTTTGTCTGTGAAAATGCATTTAAAGAGAAAAAAAGAATAATTAGAAATCTGTTCATAATCATTAAAATTTTAATTCCAGCGCAATTGGACAATGATCAGAGTGTTTAGCTTCTGACAAAATATAAGCCCTTGAAATATGATTTTTTAGTGGTTCAGCAACCATTGCATAATCCAAACGCCAACCTTTATTGTTTGCACGTGAATTGGCTCTGTAACTCCACCAAGAATATTCTTGTTTTTCTGGATTCAAAAATCGATAACTATCTATAAATCCGTTATTTATGAAATCGCTCATCCATTTTCGTTCTTCAGGTAAAAATCCTGAAACGTCTTTCATTTTTGGATTGTGAATGTCAATTTCTTCGTGACAAATATTATAATCGCCACAAACAATCAAGTTTGGAATTTCTTTTTTTAGTTTGGTGATATAATCCAAAAATTCATCCATATAATTGAATTTGAAACTCAATCTATCATCATTTGTTCCAGATGGAAGGTATAAACTCATGATGGAAACTTGGTCAAAATCTACACGCAGGTTTCTTCCTTCAAAATCCATGGATTCAATTCCTGTTCCATAAACCACATTTTTGGGTTTTTCTTTGCAAAAAATTGCCACAGAAGAATAGCCTTTTTTCTGAGCAGAAAACCAGTAATGATAATGATATCCAGCATTTTCGAATTCAGAAACATCCAATTGTTCTTGATGCGCTTTGGTTTCTTGAATGCAAATCACATCTGGATTTGCAGCCTGTAACCATTGGATAAATCCTTTGTTGAGAGCTGCTCTGATTCCGTTAACGTTGTATGATATGATTTTCATTAAAAATGCTTTTTCGATTTTCCGAAATTGGAAAACGCAAATTTCTGAATTTTATTGTTGTTTATTTTATTGAAAAACAACTATTTGACTTGCTCTTCAATTTTAATTTACTTTTTAATAGCTTTTGATTTTTTTTTTGGAAAGGCAATATTAGTGATAATTGATTCATTATTCAAAATTTTATGAATCAATTAAGGAATTAAAAGTAATTTGAAGAACTACTTTCGAAATTTTGAATTGCTAAATCTTCATTTCAGGAGTTTCTCCTTCCACAATTAAAGTACCTTCAGTAGCTGCAATAATATCTTCTACAGAAACTCCAGGAGCTCTTTCTAATAGATAAAAAGCATTGTTTTTTACTTCTAAAACTGCCAAATTGGTTACTACTTTTTTCACACATCCAACACCAGTTAAAGGCAATGTGCATTGTTTTAAAATTTTGGATTCTCCTTCTTTATTCGTGTGCATCATCGCAACAATAATATTTTCAGCAGAAGCCACTAAATCCATTGCACCACCCATTCCTTTTACCATTTTTCCGGGAATTTTCCAATTGGCAATATCGCCATTTTGAGAAACCTCCATAGCTCCCAAAATCGTAAGATGCACATGTTTTCCACGAATCATGGAAAAACTTGTTGCTGAATCAAAAAAACTTGCTCCAGGTAATGTTGTGATTGTTTGTTTGCCTGCATTGATAATATCAGCATCTTCTTCACCATCAAAAGGAAAAGGTCCCATTCCTAAAACACCGTTTTCTGATTGAAATTCTACTTCAATATCTTCACGCACATAATTTGCAACCAATGTAGGAATGCCAATTCCTAGATTTACGTAATATCCGTTTTGAACTTCTTGAGCAATTCGTTTAGCAATGCCTATTTTATCCATAATGATGTAACAATTTAACAGTGAATCAGTGTAACAATTAGGATGAAACAATGACTTTAATTTTTCAATTTTGACTTTTAGACTTTATACTTGTACTTAAAATTTTATACAAAACAAGTCCCAATTCGTGAACTTTTTGATTTAAAAATTGATTTTTTGGATAATTTTTTGCTCTATCACATAAAATTAACCAGTACTTTGTCTCCTCTAATTCTTTAGTAGCAATTTTTATTTTGTGAATAAAATCATTTTTACTTTCTGAATTTTGAGCTTCATGAACATTTGCGCCTATACTTGTTCCTGATTTTAACAATTGACGGGAAATGATGTATTTCTTTTCTGCATCTAACAAATCACAATAATCAATAACTAATAAAGCAACTTCTATTGACTTATCAACAACTAAATTTTTCTTTTCCATGTTTTTACTTTAGGTTAGTTTTAATTTTTTTAGGTTGCTAAATTGTTACATCAATTCATTGCTACATTGTTAAATTATTTCCTTACAGTTCTCTGCTCAATTCTTTTTTCATAATTTGTTCCTTGAAAAATTCGTTGAACAAAAATCCCAGGAATGTGAATATTATTTGGGTCTAATTCGCCAACAGGTACTAATTCTTCAACTTCTGCAACTGTAATTTTTGCAGCTCCACACATATTTGCGTTAAAATTTCTAGCTGTTCCTTTAAAAATTAAATTTCCAGCAACATCACCTTTCCAAGCTTTGACAAACGCAAAATCAGCTTTGAAAGCAGGCTCTAACACATACATTTTGCCATCAAATTTTCTTGTTTCTTTGCCTTCAGCAACTTCAGTTCCAAATCCTGCAGGCGTATAAAAAGCTGGAAAACCTGCTTGAGCAGCTCTGCATTTTTCTGCCAAAGTTCCTTGAGGCGTTAACTCAACTTCCAATTCTCCAGACAACATTTGACGCTCGAATTCTTGATTTTCACCCACATAAGATGAAATCATTTTTTTGATTTGTTTTTTCTGCAATAACAATCCCAAACCAAAATCATCAACACCAGCATTGTTTGAAATACAGGTAAGGTCTTTGATATTTAATCTTACAAGTTCGGCAATAGCATTTTCAGGAATGCCACAAAGTCCAAAACCACCTAACATAAAAGTCATACCACTTTCAACTCCTTTAAGTGCTTCCTGAATGCTGTTTACTTTTTTATTGATCATTAGATTTAGTTTTTAGCTTTTAGATAAATATTTAAAAATAATTCTTAATTAAAAATCAGTATCTCCACCTCGAATTTTATTTAATGTATTTTCTGATGCTCCACTACAATTGGTATTAATGCTTAAATTTTGGGGTCTTTCAAAATCATCTTTACTGATGTTTAAAGATTTATCTGCATAACATTTTCTCATAAAAATTGCCCAAGAAGGCAATGCCATTGTAGCACCTTGTCCTTTTAAAATACCTTTAAAATGAGTAGCTCTGTCTTCACCTCCAGTCCAAACTCCCGTTACTAAATTAGGAACCATTCCCATAAACCAACCATCAGATTGATTTTGTGTAGTTCCTGTTTTTCCAGCAATTGGATTTGTAAAACTATATGGAAAACCTGTTGCTACTTTTCCAGCTGATGTGTAATTTGAACGTAAACGAATTCCTGAGCCTGCAGTAGTTACTCCCTTTAGCAAATCAACAATTACATAAGCAGATTCTTCGCTTAAAACTTCTTGAGTTTTTGGCGTAAAATCTTTGAGCACTGTTCCGTTTTTATCTTCAATTCTGGTAATAATCATTGGTTCTACTCGCAAACCTTTGTTGGCAAAAGTGCTGTAAGCACTTGTCATTTCTAACAATGACAAATCAACTGCGCCCAAAGCAATAGAGGGCATTGGTTTGATGGGTGTTTCAATTCCTGCTGCTTTTGCTAATCGTACCACATTTTCTGGATCAACCATATCAATCAATCTTGCTGAAATGGTATTTACAGATCCTGCTAAGGCTTCTTTAATTGTTAACATTCCTCCATATTTATTGTCAGAATTGTCTGGAGTCCAATCTTGAATTAATCCATATTTTCCTGTTGGAATTGTGTATCTGATGTTTGGAAGTTCTTCACAAGGCGACATTCCTAGTTGATTGATTGCTGTGGCATATACAAAAGGTTTAAACGTAGAACCTACTTGTCTTTTTTGTTGTGAAACTGCATCGTAACTAAAATGTTTGTTGTCAATTCCTCCAACCCAAGCTTTTATATAGCCTGTTTGTGGTTCAATAGAAACCAATCCAGAGCGTAAGAAAAATTTATAATACTTGATTGAATCGTTTGGAGACATAATGGTGTCAATATTTCCTTTCCAAGAAAAAACACTCATATCGGTTTTTGTATTGAAAATTTTATCAATTTCTTTGGATGAAACTCCAGCTGCTTTCAAACGACGATATCTATCAGAATTTTTCTTTGAACGCTCTAAAATATCTTCAATTTGTTCTTTATCAATATCATAAAAAGGTGCTTTTTTGTTATATTTCTGTTCTGCAAAAAAGTAGGATTGCAAGTTTGCCATGTGTTCTTTTACAGCTTCTTCTGCATATTTTTGAATTCGAGAATCAATAGTTACGTAGATTTTTAATCCGTCTTTGAAGATGTCATATTGTTCTCCATCAGGTTTTAAATTACTTTTAACCCATTCACGCATCACTTTTTGCAAATGCGATCTGAAATAAGTGGCATATCCATCACTATGACTTTCTGGGGTAAAATTGATTTTAAGAGGTAATTTTTGTAACGAATCTTTTTCCTCTTCAGTTAAGAATCCATTTTTTTCCATTTGACTAAACACCACATTTCTTCTTTGGAGCGATTTTTCTTTGGATAGAACTCTATTTGGATTGTATTGCCTTGGATTTTTGAGCATAGCAACTAAAATAGCAGATTCTTGTACATTTAAATCTTTGGCTTCTTTTCCAAAATAAATTCTTGATGCTGAACGAATTCCAACTGCATTGAAAATAAAATCTTGCGTGTTCAAATACATGGAAATGATTTCCTCTTTAGTGTATTGTCTTTCCAATTTAATGGCAACAACCCATTCTTTCAGCTTTTGTAAAACACGTTTTATTTTGTTACTTGAGGCGTTTTTAGTAAACAAATTTTTTGCCAATTGTTGTGTAATTGTACTAGCTCCACCTCCTTTTCCTAACTTAAAAACGGCTCTTGCAGTCCCTTTAAAATCAATACCTGAATGTTCGAAAAAACGCTCGTCTTCAGTAGCAATTAAGGCATTTACTAAATTTTGAGGCAACTCTTTATACTTGATTGGTGTTCTATTTTCTTTGGCATATTTTCCAATGGTAACACCATCAGCAGAAATAACTTCTGTTGCCAAATTGGATTGTGGATTTTCCAAATCTTGAAAAGAGGGTAAAGAACCAAATCCGCCCAAAGCAGCAATGATAAATAGTAAAAAAACAAATGCAAATCCTCCTAAAAAGATTCTCCAAAACCATTTGATATATGTTTTAAAATCGGTTGTTTCTTTTGTTTTCATATGTTACATGCCTTTTTCAATACTGAAACCAATGTCTTGAATTCCATCTAGTTTTTTTAATGGTTCAACTTCGTCGTTTTTTCTGATAGCTTGACGAATTTGAAATTGATATTTTCCTGCTTTTGGAAATATTTTTCGCTCTTTATAAAACAGCTTACTTTCTTTGATATCTGTGATTCCTTTTCCTAAAAATTTTCCTGATACATCTGCCATTTCATATTGCAATGTGTCCACAATTTTTGTTTGATCAGGAAATTTTAATGTGGTAATTACATAAATATTACTAAAAGGATAATCACTTGTATTTCTTACATGGATGAACAAATTTTTTGGTGAAATGGTGTCTTGAATACTAAAATCAAATGTTACTTTTTTTGAAGTTTTCCACACAGTATTTTCTATAGGTTCAAATTGAATGAACTCAATAGTATCATCACAAGAGAAAAAAGAAACTACAAAAAACAATGTTAAAAAGACGCTTTTGTTATTGCGGATTTGAATCATTATTGGGTTTTTTGTTTTTTCTATTTCTGTTGTTAAACCTTTTTTTATTTTTATTTTGGGTAGTTGCATTCGGCTGATTTACATTTTCTTGGTTGTTAACAGACGTTGTACTTTGTATTGGTTTTTGTGATTGTTGCTGTGGTTTTTGATTTTGCTGAACAGATTTTTGATTTTGCGATTGTGGTTTTTTCTGCTGATTTCCTTGTTTTTGAGGATTTCCCACAGTTGATTTTTCAGCAACTGCTGGAAACTTCTTTTTTGATTTTTTTCTTCTATTGCTTTTTACAGGAACATCAAAACGCGTTAAACTATCTTCACCAACTGCATCTTCAAAACTCACTTTTGTGGGAATTTCTACTTCAGATTCATATTCTTCTAACGAAGCAGATTTCTCATTATTTTTATTCAGCTCAATAATTTCCAATACATGTTCGAGTGTTAAACGAAACCATTTGGAACTTTCTTCTTTGTATGTGTACCATAAAAAGTTTTTGAAAATATCCATTTTCACAAAAATAGCCTCACCTTTTTCGGTTTTCAACACCAATTCTTGTTTTGGAAATGGTTTCAAAGCATCTAAATAAGAATCCAATTCAAAATTCAAACAGCATTTTAGTTTGCCACATTGTCCTGCTAATTTTAATGGATTTAAAGACAATTGCTGATAACGAGCTGCAGAAGTGGTTACTTTTCTAAAATCTGTTAACCAAGTTGAACAACATAATTCTCTTCCACAAGAGCCAACTCCACCCAATCTTGCAGCTTCTTGTCTAGCGCCCACTTGTTTCATTTCAACACGCACAGAAAATGCACTTGCCAAATCACGAATTAGTTGTCTAAAATCAACTCTTGTTTCTGCTGTGTAATAGAACGTTGCTTTATTTCCATCACCCTGATATTCAACATCAGAGAGTTTCATTTGCAAACCTAATCGTCCTAAAATTTCTCTTCCTTTGCGTTGTGTTTCCTCTTCTTTTGCTCTGGCTTCTTGCCAAATATCAATATCTTTTTGAGTAGCTTTTCTATAAATTTTATTAATTTCTTCGCTATCAATGGTAATATTTCTCTTTTTCATTTGCACTTTTACCAATTCTCCTGCCAAAGAAACCACACCAATATCATGACCTGGCGAACTTTCTACAGCCACAACATCGCCCATTGAAATGGTTAAATTTTCGGTATTTCTATAAAAATGTTTGCGTCCGTTTTTAAAACGAACCTCAAAAATATCAAATCTTTCCTGTCCACTTGGCAATGTCATGTTTGACAGCCAATCAAAAACAGCGAGTTTTTCACTACCACTTCCACAATTGCCTGTGCCACAATTTCCATTACTTTTACAACCTCTAGGAACGCCATTTACAGTTGTTCCACAACTTCCACATGCCATGTAATTCTTTTATTTTTAGAAAAGCGTACTGCTTTTGTAAATTATTTTATTGATTTTTAAGTATTTGTAAAATTACAACTTTACAAAGTACAATCAGTAAATATATAAAATCTGATTGAGAAGTGGTATTTAAATTTTTCAGAAATAAAAAACCCCTGAAAAAGGGGTCTAAAAAATTGTATTTTACAGTACAAAGCTAAAAATCACTTGCTATTAAATTTAAAAAAACTTTTATCAATCTTTGTACTTTAACACCTCACTTCGTCCTATTTTAAAAATTTTGTTGCTGGCGTGTTTTCCTTTGCGGAGTTCTTTTTGAGGATTATTTACTGATTTTAGTTATTTAGTATAAATTCAAGAAGATTTGAAAACAATTTTAAAAATAAATTTAAAAAAGGGTGTTTTCCTTTACGTAAATCGTTTTCTTTTTTTTATGTTTGCTTTGTTGTTATGAAACCTAGCTAATTTCTTAGCAATATTTTACGTAAAATCCTCCTAAAAAGATTCTTATATAAAAATTGCGCAGCTTCTTTTTAGTTTTTTTTGACATTGTACTTGGAGACGTCCTCGTAAGTATCTTTGAACGTAAAAAATTACGTTCTGTAAACTAATTTTAATAATTTTAAAAAAATAATAAACATGAAAAAAATTGTATTAACATTTTTGTTTATTTCAACTACTGCTGCTTTTCAGGCAAATAGCTATAGTAAATCATTTTTCAGAAATTGTCACATTGTTCACAATGTAATTGATGGTCAGGGAAATTTAATTGGTACTTATGTTTATGATATCGAAATACCCGATTCTAAGACTTGTAAAGAACAATCTGAAGCTTTAAAACCATTTTCAAATTGGTTAGCAAACGGTATGCCTGGCTTTTAATAAGTTTACTTTACCTAAAAAGGTTTTAAAACCTTTTTAGGTAACTTTAAAATTTTAAATCATGAAAAAATTACTAATTATAGTTCTTTTAAGTATAAAATCATTTTCGCAAGAAAATAAAATATTAGTAGATTATAATGTCTACTATAATACTTATAGTCCAAGAATTAAGACATCGTATTTATCAATAATTGATAATCATAAATCACAATACATAGAATTACCAAATAATGAAGTGATAAATGACAAAAAAAATGATGCTAATTTTGACGATGTTAATTTAAGTTTCGAGCAAAAAGGTAATTTAAATGAAATTAAGATTAACCTAATTTCAAAAAAAATTGAATCAATAGAAACTATGTTTATGAGTAACACCATATTTAAAGTAATTGAAAATTTACCAAAAATCATTTGGAATATTAATTTTAACGAAACAAAACAAATTGGTGAATTTAAATGTAATAAGGGAATCGCTTATTTTCGGGGCAGAAATTACACAGTATGGTATACAAATGAAATTCCTGTAGGTTTTGGACCATGGAAACTATTTGGTGCGCCAGGATTAATAATTGAAGCTTTTGATGAAACAATGAAATATAGGTGGAAAATAAATAAAATAAATAAAATGAATAAAGACTTTGAAATTTTATCTTCTAAAATAAAATATGATGAGGAAATTTTATTAAAAGATTTTATTGAAAAAAGATATGGAGAAAGAAAAGATATCAAAATACTTGAAAAAAGTATGAAAAGTAAGCTGCCAAGAGGAGCAAAATTAGAAATTAAAACTAATAAAGAACGTCAAGATAGAGAACTAATTTTTGAATGGGAAGAATAAAAATAAATACGATTTCACTTTTTGTAACAATACTACTATTACATTTCAATAGTATTTTTAGCCAAAATTCCTTAAAAAAAATATTTGTGGAATATGATGTACAAAAAGATCAAATATTTACCACAGAGCATTTAGTCGCGAATTCTAATAACTCTTTGTATTCAACAAATTTTATTGATTTTGAAAATCAAAATGAAAATATTGAAAAAGATGAATATGGAAATTATATAGTTCGTGAAAAAAGAATTAAGGCAAATAGCATGAAATATTATATGACTTTAAAAGACAACAATTTATATTTTGTAAGTACTCCTCCAAAAAACAAAAAAGAAATTATTGCTATTGATAGTGTTCCAAAAATAAGTTGGAATATTTCTGAAACTGAAAGTAAAAAGATAAATAATTTTACATGTTACAAGGCAACTACAGTATTTAGAGGTTCTGAAATTGTGGCATATTACACACCTGAAATCCCAATTGGGTTTGGACCATTTAAATTTAAAGGCTTGCCTGGTTTGATTCTTGAAGTTTATAATGTGGATACAAAAGGGCAAAAATATTACTGGAAAGCCAAGAAAATTGTCTATCCTAATGAAACCGAAACCGAATTAACATTTAATGCTAAAAAACACACTGGTCAAATTGTTACTTACAGAAGTATGATAGAGGATTTTGAGAAAAAATTGATGCTATTTAATCAAAAAATGATTACAAATAATCCAAGAGGAAGTACAACAAAATCGGGTAAAATTGAAAGAACAAGTATTGAAAAAAAATATGAATGGGAAGAAGAAAAATAAATTTTAATGTTTTGAATTAAAATCTTTAAAATCTAACATATTTAATAATGAACTTAGAAAAAGTTAAAATTGTTTTTTAAAAAAGGGTGTTTTCCTTTACGTAAATCGTTTTCTTTTTTTTATGTTTGCTTTGTTGTTATGAAACCTAGCTAATTTCTTAGCAATATTTTACGTAAAATCCTCCTAAAAAGATTCTTATATAAAAATTGCGCAGCTTCTTTTTAGTTTATTGACGGTTAACAAGGCGAACTCCTTGTAGGTATTTGTGAACGTAAAAATTACGTTCTGTAAACTAATTTTAATAATTTAAAAAAAAACAAAAATTATAAAAAAAATTGTATTAATCTTTACCCTAAGTTTAGGGTTTATGAGTTTTACTAAAAGTGAAACATCTCAAAATGTTGATAATTCTAAAAAATTACAATTTGATGATGTATGCACAAGAACTTGTTATTATGCAGTAAATAGAGAAACTGGTTCTAGAAGACTATTGGGCTGTACAGATTGGGATTGTGGATCTTTACCTGAAATAACTTTAACTGTTTCTGGCGGAAAATATAATAAGTTGAGGTTGTCTTAATTTTCAAAAGACAACCTCTTCATTTTTTAAATTATGAAAAACATTGTACTACTTTTTTTTATGTGTTCATTATCTTGTTTATGTCAAGATAATTGTGGAAATGTACTTTATAAATTAACTGGAACTTATGATATTATATATTACACCATGAGGTTTTCAAATAAATATTCTTATTATGAAGAAACAAAAATTCAAAAAGAAAGTGAAAAGATTGAGGTTTTGAAAGAAAATGGTAATGTAATAAAAAATGTAATAATCCAAAAACAAAGCTTAAAACCTACGTTTTTTTTTAATGATAGAAAAGAATTATATTTTTTAACTGAATATGTTAGCGGAAAAACAGATATTGTAAAAGAAACTAATATCAAATGGGACTGGAAGATATTACCAGATGAAAAAAAAATTGGAAATTTTACTGTGCAAAAAGCAACAGCAAAATTCAGGGGTAGTTCATTTACTGGATGGTTTACAAATACAATTCCTCTTCCTTATGGCCCTTGGAAAGCAAAAGGACTTCCTGGAATCATCTTAGAAATTTATGACGATAATAATTTACTTCATATTACAGCCATAAAAGTAAGCTTGACAGGAGAAAATTGTAAAAATCCAATTGATAAGATGATTTTCAAAAATTCAATAGATATTTATACTTTCTTGAAAAAACAAAAACAAGAAGACGTGGATTTTATGAAAAAACTAAATGCTAAATTACCAAAAGGCGCAAAAAAATTCAATTTAAATGAAGATTGTGATGACTGCCCTAAGCAATTAAAACTTGAAAATTTTGAGGAAAAGTTTTGAATTAAAAATGCGAATTATGATTGAAAAAAATCATAAAAATAGTTGATGAAGATAATCAAGCTAATCTTTTTATTAGTTGTTTGTCATACAGTTCATTCACAAACAATTATTAATGGCACTGTTAAGAGTGCTATGAATTCATTAGTATCTGCTAGTATCGTTTTAAATGATAGTATTTCCAAAACTATTATTGGTTACACCTATTCAAATGATGATGGAACATACGCCCTAACAACTTCCAAAAAGGGAAAATTTTCCATTAGCTTTTCTTCATTAGGCTATAAAACCAAAACGATTTCTTTTGAAATTGACAATCAAAAAGAACTAAAAATAGATGTTGTTTTAGAAGAACAAGCTTTTGAAATCAATGAAATTATCATTCAATCAGAAAAAGATATCAAAGTAAAAAAAGACACCATCACTTTTAAAACCAAATTTTTTACCAATGGCACAGAACAAACTGTTGAAGATTTATTAAAAAAAATTCCGGGCTTAAATATCGATTCTAATGGCACCATCAAAGTAGGAAATCAAGAAATAGAAAAACTCATGGTTGATGGTGATGATTTGTTCGAAAGAGGCTATAAAATTCTCTCTAAAAACATGCCTGCATATCCTATAGAAGAAGTAGAAGTGCTAAAAAGATATTCTAACAACCGATTGTTAAAAGATATTGAAGAAAGTGATAAAGTAGCATTAAACCTAAAATTAAACGAAAAAGCAAAACGCATTTGGTTTGGAAACATCACTATTGGCAGAGGAAATGATGCTTTTTATGAACTTAAAGGAAACCTGATGAACTTTGGAAAAAAAAATAAATACTATTTTTTAACCAATCTAAACAGCATTGGTTATGATGCCACAGGCGATATTCAAAATTTGATTACGCCTTTTAGAGCCAACGAACCAGGAAGTCTTGGTGATGATCAACAAGTGGCAAGTTTACTGAGTTTATCCAATACAAGTGGTTTGGTTTTTAAAAGAAGTAGAACCAATTTTAACAATGCTGAAATGGTTTCTGTAAATGCCATTTTTAATCCAACTGAAAAATTGAAAATAAAAACCCTCGGATTTTTCAATTGGGATGAAACCGATTTTTTTAGAAATAGTCAAGAAATTTTTAATGTTGGCAATACCAATTTTACCAATACCGAAAATTTTGCATTGAGAAATACCAAAAAAATTGGTTTTGGAAAACTAGATGTAACTTACACTATTTCAAAAACTGAAACCTTTGAAACCATCACAAAATATAATGATGCAGACTATTTTGCGAATTCAAATTTGCTTTTTAATGGCAATTCAACCATCGAAAATTTGAAAAGTAACAACCATTTGTTTGATCAAAAAATAAACTATACCAATAAATTTGCCACTTCAAAAGTGTTTTTGCTCACAGGACGTTTTATCAGTGAAGAAACGCCGCAAAATTATGCCATCAATCAGTTTTTTTATGCAGATTTATTTCCAAATGCAGCCAATGCAAATAATGTTGCGCAACAAAATACCAACAAAATGATATTTGGTGGTGTAAATGCACATTTATTAGACAGAAAAAGCAATGGAAATTTACTAGAAATTCAGTTAGGAAATGAATTTCGAAAAGATATTTTGAATTCCAACTTTAGTTTATTTGAAGATGAGGATCTGATTGAAAACCCAATTGATTATCAAAACAAGACTTCTTATTATGTAAATAACAGTTACCTAAAAACCAAATTTCTCTATAAAATCAATGATATTTCTCTAAGTGGCACTCTTAATTTTCATCAATTGTACAATCGTTTAGAAATGGAAAACAGCGCAAAAGATGAAACTCCGTTTTTTATCAATCCAAGTGTTGGATTGGATTGGAAATTGAATGATAAAAACAAAATCATTTCTTCGTATTCATACAACATCAAAAACGCTGGAATTTTGGATGTGTATGAAAATTTTGTTTTGACAAGTTTTCGATCTTTTAATAAAGGTACAGGAGATTTTAATCAATTGAATGCTTCCAATTTTCTACTCAATTATCAGTTTGGCAATTGGAGTGATCGTTTTTTTGCGAATACATTTTTGATTTATAACAAAAATCACGATTTCTTTTCGACAAATTCCATCATCACTCAAAACTATGTACAATCAGAAAAAATATTGATCAAAGACAATGAGTTTTTGAGTATTCAAAGCAATTTTGATTATTATTTTAATGTCATTTCATCCAATTTAAAAATTGATGTTGGATACTTCAAAAACAATTTTAAAAATAGCATCAACAATTCTGATTTAAGAGAAATTACCTCCAATTCTACGCAATATGGATTTGAATTGCGTTCGGGTTTTCAGGGAATTTTCAATTATCATATAGGCACAAAATGGCATACAAATAACATCAAAACTACTATTGAAAATTCATTTACAAACAATAATTCTTTTTTAGATATTTCCTTAATTTTCAATGATGTATTTGATGTGCAACTCCAATCAGAACGTTATTATTTTGGAAATTTAGAGAACAACAACACCTATTATTTTTTAGATTTGGATGCTCGTTATAAAGTGCTAAAAGACAAAGTAACGCTCAATCTTTCTGGAAAAAATTTATTCAACACACAAAATTTTCGAAATTTTTCCATCAGTGATTTTGGTTCTTCTACAACCGAATATCGATTATTGCCAAGGATGATTTTAGTTGGTTTGGAAGTTCGATTTTAACTTTTAAACCTCAACACCTCACTCCTTCCTTTTTTAAAAATCTTGTTACTGGCATGTTTTCCTTTGCGGAGTTCTTTTTGTGTTTCATAAGATAAATGAATCATTTCTTGGCAAGCAGTTGAGCAACAATTTTCCATTTTTTCGGAACATTCATCACATTGTATAAACAGCAAATGACAGGCTTCATTGGCGCAATTGGTATGCGTATCTGCGGGTTTTCCACATTGATGGCAATGAGCAATCACATCATCTGTAATTTTTTCAGCACGTCTGTCATCAAAAACAAAGTTTTTTCCTACAAATTTGTTTTCAATTCCTAAGGTATTTACTTGACGTGTGTATTCAATAATACCACCTTCTAGTTGAAAAACATTTTTAAATCCTTTGTGCTTGTAGTAAGCAGAGGCCTTTTCACAACGAATGCCACCAGTACAATACATCAATAAATTTTTATCTTCTTTGTGGTTTTTTAAGTCTTCCTCAATGATATCTAAAGAATCGCGAAAAGTATCAACATCAGGCGTAATTGCACCTTCAAAATGTCCAATTTCACTTTCGTAATGATTTCGCATGTCCACACAAATCGTTTTTGGATCTTGCAATAAGGTGTTGAACTCAGCTGCATTTACGTGGACACCAATATTGGTGACATCAAACGTTTCATCATTCAAACCATCAGCCACAATTTTGTTTCTTACTTTTACTTTGAGTTTTAAAAATGACTTATTGTTTTGCTCAATTGCCACATTCAAACGAATATCTTTCAGAAAAGAAATGTTATCCAACTGATTTTTTAAAGCATACATATTTTCTGACGGAACAGACAATTGTGCATTGATACCTTCATAAGACACATAAATCCTGCCTAAAACATCCAAGGCATTCCACTCTAAAAAAAGTTTGTTTCTCAGCAATTGAGGATTCTCAATTTTGTGATATTGATAAAAAGAAATTGTGATGCGGTCTTTACCAGCAGCATCAATTAATGCAGCACGTTCTTGTGCGCTTAACTTGTTGTACAGTTGCATGCTATACTTTTTTAAGTTATACGTTCAGCTGAACTTGTTTCAGCTTCTGTGATTATGTGCTGCAAATTTAATCAAATATTTGAATATGTTAACGTGTTGTTTTATAGCTAATTACAACTACATCGTTTTCTTAAATAAATCCTCAAAAGCTAACATTTATCATGTTTTTAGAAATATTGTGGGTTTAATTTTGTAACTCATTAGCAAGTAATACAGCAACATAAATATACATATTATGATTTTAGAAGAAATTTTATCCGTAGCAACCAACAACAACGATTTTAAAAAAGGTGTTTGGAATACGAGTATTAACGTACGTGATTTTATCATTCAAAACATCCTACCTTATCACGGAAATGACCAATTTTTAGTAGGACCAAGTCCTAAAACAGTGGCTCTTTGGAATGTTTGTAAAAAATTTACCCAAGAGGAAAGAGAAAGAAATGGAGTACACTCAGTGGATACTGAAACCATTTCAGGAATTGCCAATTTTAAAGCAGGCTACATTGACAAAGAAAATGAAGTGATTGTAGGATTGCAAACAGATGCCCTTTTGAAACGCGCAATGAAACCTTATGGCGGATATAAAGTGGTGCAAAAAGCATTGGAAGAACATGGATTGCAACCGAGTGATGAAATCAATACCTTGTTTAGCAAATATGTAAAAACCCACAATGATGGCGTTTTTGACGTGTACAATTCCGAAATCAAAAAGCTAAGAAACTTAGGATTTTTAACGGGTTTGCCAGATAATTATGCACGAGGTAGAATTATTGGTGATTATAGAAGAGTCGCTTTATATGGTATTGATCGCTTGATTGAAGCTAAAAAACAAGACTTGGCTGGCATTAAAGGCCCTATGACAGATGCTGTTATTCGTTTGCGCGAAGAAGTTGCCGAACAAATCAAAGCCTTGAAAGATATGATTGTGATGGGAAATCATTACAATTTGGAACTCAATCGTCCTGCAGAAAATGCTCAAGAATCTGTGCAATGGGCGTATATGGCGTATTTGGCAGCTGTAAAAGAACAAGATGGTGCTGCTATGTCTTTAGGAAATGTAGCTTCATTCTTGGATATTTATATCGAAAGAGATTTGCAAAACGGACTCATTTGCGAAGAAGAAGCGCAAGAATTTATTGACCAATTTGTGATGAAATTGAGAATGGTGCGTCACTTAAGAATGGCAGCCTATGACGAAATTTTCGCGGGTGACCCCACTTGGGTTACTGAAGCCATTGGTGGTATGCTACATGATGGAAGAACAAAAGTAACCAAAACAGCTTTCCGTTTTTTACATACGTTGTACAATTTAGGCCCATCACCAGAACCGAATATCACTGTTTTATGGTCTCCTTATTTGCCTACGAATTTCAAAAAATACTGTTCAAAAGTAGCGATCGAAACCTCATCTATCCAATTTGAAAATGATGCTTTGATGAGAACTACAAGAGGTTCTGATGATTACGGAATTGCCTGTTGTGTGTCGTACCAAGAGCTAGGAAAACAAATTCAGTTTTTTGGCGCAAGAACCAACTTGGCAAAAACATTGTTATTGGCCATCAATGGTGGTAGATGTGAAATTACAGGCGAAAAAGTAGTTGACGGAATTGCACCTCTGCAAGGAGTTTTGGATTTTGATACAGTCATGTCAAACTTTGATATCGCTAACAAAAAAGTAGCGCAAGTGTATAATGACGCCATGAACATCATTCATTATATGCATGATAAATATTATTATGAAAAAGCCCAAATGGCATTGATTGATACCAATCCAGAAATTAATATTGCATACGGAATTGCAGGTTTATCTATTGTTGCAGATTCTTTGTCTGCTATAAAATATGCGAAAGTAACCCCCATTTTTAATGAAGATGGATTGACGGTTGATTTCAAAATTGAAGGCAATTTCCCAAAATACGGAAATGACGATGACCGTGTAGATTTGATAGCAAAAGATGCTGTAAAAGCGTTCAATGACGAACTCAAAAAACTAGCCGTTTATAAAAATGCCACTCCTACCATGTCAGTGTTGACCATTACATCCAATGTAGTGTATGGTAAAAAAACAGGTGCCACTCCTGATGGAAGAGCGTATGGAGTGCCTTTTGCCCCAGGTGCAAATCCAATGCATGGAAGAGATACCAATGGTGCTATTGCTTCATTAAATTCAGTATCGAAAATAGATTACAGAGATTCTCTTGACGGAATTTCAAATACCTTTTCGATTGTTCCAAAATCATTAGGAGCTACTAAAGAAGAGCAAATTGACAATTTAGTAGGCACACTTACAGGCTATTTTGATCACGGAGCACAACATTTAAACGTGAATGTTTTTGACAAAGAAACACTGATAGATGCTATGGAACATCCTGAAAATCATCCTCAATTGACAATTAGAGTTTCTGGATATGCCGTTAATTTTATTCGATTGACCAAAGAACAACAAATGGAAGTGATTTCGCGATCTTTCCACGAGTCTTTATAATAATTTGTATATTAGTTGAATCAGGATTCAAAAAATAGGACTTTCGCCTTCAAAAGCGATGTATCGTCTTCAAAAAAATAAACCTATTTTTTGAATCCTTTTTATCATCAGAAAAACTACTTCCTATCAAAACATCTGAAAACATATTACGAGTTCATTCTATTGAATCTTTTGGCACTCATGATGGTCCAGGCATTCGTATGGTGGTCTTTTTACAAGGTTGCAAACTAAAATGTTTGTATTGCCACAATCCTGATACCATTGATACACAAGGTGGTGAAGACATGGAGATTGAAGCGTTGGTACTAAAAGCCATCAGAATGAAATCGTATTTTGGTGAAACAGGAGGTGTTACTGTTTCTGGAGGTGAACCTTTGTTGCAAGCGCACAATTTAGTCCACTTTTTTAAGCGATTGAAAGAAGAAAATATTCATACCAATATCGATACCAATGGGCGTATTCTCAATCATCCTGTAATGGAATTGTTGGACAAGTACGCAGATTTGGTCATGTTGGATATCAAACACATGACTGAAGAAGGATATCAAAAAATAACAGGTCAAAAAAATAAAGAAACCGCTTTCAATCTTGCAAAACACAGGGAAGCCTCTGGCAAAAAAATGTGGTTGCGCTATGTGTTGATTCCTGAAATCACAAGCAGCCCTGAATTGCTGCATCAACTAGGCAACTATTTCAAAGATTTTACCACTATTGAGCAATTAGAAATTCTGCCTTATCACAAATTGGGTGTTCATAAATGGGAAGCTTTGGGTTGGGAATATGAGCTGAAAGATGCCCGAGAAAATACCCCTGAAGAGTTACAAACTGCAAAAACAATTTTAGAAAACTACTTTCAAAAAGTAAAAATCAACTAACCCATGAGTTCACAAAAACTAAAAAACCGTTGGCTAATTGCTGCTTCTGCAGTGGGAATTCACATTTCAATTGGCTCAGTCTATGCTTATTCTGTGATGACAAATCCTGTAAAAGATATTTTTGAAGTGGAAGGAAGTACCGTAAAATGGGCGTTTAAAATTGCCATTTTATTATTAGGCTTTTCAGCCGCTTTTTTAGGAAAATGGGTAGAAAAAGTAGGTCCTAAAAAAAGTGGCATTACCGCAGGAATTTTATATGGTGTAGGAATTTTGGGTTCAGGTTTGGCAGTTCAATTCGGCTCTTTGTGGTTATTTTATTTGTGTTATGGCGTTATTGGAGGAATTGGTTTGGGAATTGGCTACATAACTCCTGTAAGTACATTGGTAAAATGGTTTCCAGACAGAAGAGGTTTGGCAACAGGCATGGCAATTATGGGCTTTGGATTTGCCGCACTTATTTTTGGACCTATCATGGCAAAATTATTTGAAACAGTTGGTGTTGCAAATGTCTTTTATATTTTGGGTACGCTTTATACAATCATCATTATAACATCCGCTAGCTATATTGAAAGACCTCCTGTTGGCTATTTTCCTGAAGGATTTAATTCGGATGCAAAAAATGCCATCAAAGAAGACATTTCGAATGTTACTGCCAATGAAGCACTCAAATCTGAACGATTTTATTACATCTGGTTGATGATGTTTATCAATATTTCTTGTGGCATTGCTATTATTTCTGCAGCCAGTCCTATGATGCAGGAAAAACTAAATTATACGTCCATGCAAGCAGCAACTATTGTTGGTTTTATTGGGGTTTTTAATGGTTTAGGAAGGCTTTTATGGTCTACTATTTCTGATTATTTAGGCAGAGCCAATACCTATATTTTGTTTTTTTCTTTCCAAGTTTTAGCGTTTTATTTTCTTCCTAAAATTGGTGTAGAAAGTATCTTTTTATTGGTTTTATTCACGGTAATCACCATGTATGGTGGAGGTTTTGCTACGTTACCTGCTTTTTTGGGCGATTTGTTTGGTACCAAACAATTGGGTGCAATTCACGGATATGTATTGGCAGCATGGGCTTTAGCAGGCGTTGTTGGACCAACAATTTATGATGTGGTCAGCGAAAAAACAGGCTCTTTAGATACAACTTTGCAGATTTTTGCAGGCTTATTTGTCATTGCTTTTATCATTTCACTTTTGATGAAATTTTCAATACTAAAATCTGAAAAACAAAAAAAAGAACTCTTAAGCCTAGCTTGAATCTGAAAGCTTTGAATGTAAAAGTTAAATTTTAAACACCAGAAATGTTGTTGCTTCAATTTTAAACTTTTCTTGATTTAACGGTTTTTGAGGCTATAGAATCCTACATTTTTTAAGATATTTGCAGCCTAATTACAAAAAACAAATTTCAAATGAAAATAGCAGTTGTGGGTGCTACAGGAATGGTTGGCACAGTCATGTTACGAGTTTTAGAAGAACGCAATCTTCCCATCACAGAATTGATTCCAATTGCATCCGAAAAATCTGCTGGAAAAACCTTGACTTTCAAAGGAAAGGAATATACGATTGTAACGCTTGAACAAGCTGTTGCTCTAAAGCCTGAAATCGCATTGTTTTCTGCTGGTGGAGAAACTTCCTTGCTGTGGGCTCCTAAATTCGCAGCTGTTGGCACCAAAGTAATAGACAATTCTTCTGCTTGGCGAATGGATGTGGATAAAAAATTGGTAGTTCCTGAAATCAATGGTGATGTGTTGACCAAAGACGATTATATCATTGCGAATCCTAATTGTTCTACGATTCAATTGGTGATGGTTTTAGCGCCTTTGCATGCAAAATACAACATGAAACGTGTGGTAATTTCTACCTATCAATCTGTTTCTGGTACAGGTGTAAAAGCGGTGCAACAATTGGCAAATGAAGAAGCAGGTATTGAAGGCGAAATGGCTTATCATTATAAAATTGGTAGAAACGCCATTCCTCAATGTGATGTTTTTTTAGAAAATGGCTACACCAAAGAAGAGATGA
>DAIUBY010000025.1:0-30685 GCA_036846425.1 Polaribacter sp. | reverse complement strand
ATTAGAAGTTAGATATTAGAAGTTAGATATTAGAAGTTAGATATTAGAAGTTAGACATTAAGAATGAAAATATTAGCAAATGATGGCATTTCAAAAAGTGGAATTGCCTTATTAGAAGAAAACGGATTTACAGTTATTACGACAAAAGTTGCTCAAAACCAATTAGAAAATTTCATCAACGAGGAAAAAATTGATGCGCTTTTAGTGAGAAGTGCTACTCAAATTCCTCAAGAATTGATAGAAGCTTGTCCAAGTTTAAAATTAATTGGAAGAGGTGGAATTGGCATGGACAATATTAATGTTGAATTTGCCATTGATCATGGTTTGCATGTGATAAACACTCCTGAAGCTGCTTCAAATTCGGTGGCTGAATTGGTTTTTGCACATCTTTTTGGAATGGCTCGTTTTCTTCATATCTCTAATAGAGAAATGCCTTTGGAAGGAGATACACGTTTCAACGAATTGAAAAAAGCATTTTCACAAGGAATTGAATTGCGTGGAAAAACAATTGGTATTATCGGTTTTGGAAGTATTGGTCAAGAAGTTGCAAAAATCGCAATTGGATTGGGAATGAATGTAATTGCCACAGATACAGAAATCAAAAAAGCGAACATTGAATTGACTTTTTTCAACAATCAAAAAATGAATTTTGAAATTGAAACACAATCATTGGAAATACTTTTAGCCAATTCAGACTTTGTCACTTTACACATTCCTGCTCAGGAAAATTATATGTTGACAGCCAAAGAATTTGCGAAGATGAAAAAAGGTGTTGGCATCATAAACACTTCAAGAGGTGGCGTTTTAGATGAAGTAGCTTTAGTTAAAGCGATTGAAAATAAACAAATTCAATTTGCAGGATTGGATGTTTTTGAAAGCGAACCAACTCCAGAAATTCAATTGTTGATGAATCCTGAAGTTTCTTTAAGTCCACACATTGGTGCTGCAACCAAAGAAGCACAAGACAGAATTGGTATTGAATTGGCAAAGCAAATTATTGATATATTAGGGAGTTAGCTTTTGGCTTTTAGCAATTTGATAAATAATTTTAAACTTGAAACTTAGACATGATAAAAGAAAATATAGTTAATTTCAAGAAAAATATTCCTGAAAATGTAACGCTAGTTGCAGTTTCTAAAACAAAACCAATTGCTGATTTGCAAGAGGCCTATGATGCTGGACAACGAATTTTTGGAGAAAACAAAGTGCAAGAAATGGTTGACAAATTCAATGCTTTACCCAAAGATATTCAATGGCATATGATTGGACATTTGCAAAGCAACAAAGTGAAATACATGGCTCATTTTGTTGATTTGATTCATGGTGTTGACAGCTTAAAAACATTGCAAGAAATCAATAAACAAGCTGCAAAACACAATAGAATTATCAACTGTTTATTGCAAGCAAGAATCGCAAAAGAAGAAACGAAATTTGGATTGACCTTTGAGGAAATTCAGTCAATTTTAACATCAAAAGAAGTGATTGAAATGAAACATATTTCCATTGTTGGTTTGATGGGAATGGCAACTTTTACGGATGTTGAAACTCAAATTTCAGAAGAATTTTCATCATTAAAAAAGTTGTTTGATTCATTGAAAAAATCATATAAATCTCTTGAAATTTTATCAATGGGAATGAGTGGTGATTATGAAATTGCTATCAAAAATGGCAGCACAATGATTCGCTTAGGAAGTTCAATATTTGGTAATCGAAATTATATTGTTTAATTTTGGATTTCTAAAGAAAAAGAAATTGTACGCAATCGTTGACATCGAAACTACTGGTGGAAAGTATAATGAAGAAGGCATTACTGAAATTGCTATTTATAAATTTGATGGACATGAAATTGTTGATCAATTTATTTCGCTCATAAATCCCGAAAAAGACATTCAAGAATTTGTGGTTCGTTTAACAGGCATCAACAAAAATATGTTGAGAAATGCGCCAAAATTCTATGAAGTTGCCAAAAGAATCATCGAAATTACCGAAAATTGTACGCTTGTTGCACACAATGCCAGTTTTGATTATCGAATTTTGAAATTAGAATTTGATAGATTAGGCTTTGATTTTCAACGAAATACACTTTGCACAGTGGAATTGAGTCAAGAATTGATAAAAGATGAAAATTCATACAGCTTAGGGAAATTGACAAAATCATTGGGAATTCCAATGGTTGACAGACACAGAGCTTCTGGGGATGCTTTGGCAACAGTACATTTATTCAAAATTTTATTAGAAAAAGACACTCAAAAAAGTATTGTGCATAATGCGATTAAATACTTTGATAAAAGAAATGAAAAGGAAAAATTAAAAAACTTGATAGAAGAACTACCTGAAACATTGGGCGTTTTTTACATTCATGATACTAATGGAAAAGTTATTTACATTGGTAGAAGTAAAAATATGAAATCTGAATTGAATCGTGTGTTGATGAAAACTTCTAAGAGGGCTTTTAAAATTCAAACAAATGCAAATTCGGTCTCATTTGATACATTTGGAAATGAACTTTTTTTACGATTAAAATTTTATTTGGAATTGGATAAATTAGCTCCAAAATACAATTTTATAAAAAAATTCAATTTTCAAGAAGAAGATTTTAATCATCCTAATTTTTTATTGATTGATAAAGGAAGAATCATTGAAGAGCATGGAATTATTCTGATTGAAAACAATGAAGTTATTGGTTTTGGACATACCAATTTGGCATTTCAAGAAAATGATTTGTCAATTGTTAGAAAATTAGTCACTACAATTGAAAATAAATCGTTGGCAAAACACCTCGTAAAAAGTTACTTGAATAAAAATTGTGTTTCCAAAATTGTACGATTTTAAATGAAAAAAATCTTCTTACTCCTATTCTGTTTCAAAGCCTTTTGGATTGTTGCGCAAGAAAATAAATCTACAAAAATAGGACTTGCCACGCTTGATGAATTGAAAATGAACGTTTATGAAAAAGATTCAACTGCAAAAGCGGTTGTTTTGTATGAACATGCAAACACGTATTTAGATGAAAAAAATAATTATAAAACAAGAACTGATTACTATTTTCGAATTAAAATTCTCAATAAATCAGCAGTTGATTTGGGAAATATCTCCATTAAGTATTTTGACAAAAAGCAAGTAATTGATATTAAAGGAGTAACTCACAACCTAACCAATGGTTCTATCGAAAAAAAATATCTACTAGAAGAAAATATTTTCACAAAAAATGTGATTAAGGACTGGAATGTGAAAAGATTTGCACTTCCTAATATTCAAGAAGGGAGTGTTATTGAGTATCAATACAGTATTTTGTCTAATTATTTAGGATTGGCTGACTGGTCATTTCAATCCGATATTCCAAAAATAAAAAGCGAATATGATGCTGCTATTTTAGGAAATTATCAATACAATGTGCGTTTGATTGGATTTTTGACGCTTACTAAAAATAACCCTTCAATTAAAAAAAATTGTGTCCATATTGATGGTTTAGGTAGTGGAGATTGCGCTATTTATTCTTATGGAATGACAGATATTCCTGCATTTATTGAAGAAGAATACATGCTGAGTAAGGTAAATTATATTTCTAGACTTGCCTTTGATTTGATCTCATATACAGAACCTAGTGGTATAAAAAAAAACTACACAACAACTTGGAAAGAAGCTGATTTCAAACTAAAAAGTCAGTTTTTTAACAATCAAACAAATAAGAAAAGTTATTTTGAAAAAATACTTCCCTCAGAAATTGTAACAATTGGGGATGAATTAGAACGCGCAAAAAAAACATTTACCTTTATTCAAAATCATTTCACTTGGAATTCAAAAAACTGGACAAATGATGATGCAAAAATCAAAGATGCATTTGAAGAAAAATCAGGAAATGTAAGTGAAATTAATTTGTCATTGTACAACAGTTTAAAAGCCACAGATTTAGATGTTCAATTGGTTGTTTTATCAACAAGAGACAATGGATTGCCCACAAAACTGTATCCAATAATTTATGATTATAATTATGTCATTGTAAAACTATCTATCAATGGTAGTGATTATTTTTTAGATGCAACTGATAAATTTTTACCATTTGGGATGCTTCCCATTAGAACTATTAATGGAGAAGGAAGAGTCATCAATTTTGATGAAGAAGGTTCTTGGATTTTGCTAAAACCAAGTCTAAATTCGTCAATAAATACTGCTATTACTTTACAATTATCCAATGAAGGTGAAATTACAGGCAACCTAAAAATAAGAAAAACGGGGTATTACGCTGCTGATCATAGAAAAAAATTGTCTTCTTTAACGAAAGAAGCATATATTTCAGAATTTGAATCGGAAAACGACTTAATTGAAGTAACAAACTACACTCCTTTGTTTAAAAAACAACTAGATTTTCCTTTAGAAGAAAATTTTGACATCAAACTTTTACTTGATGAGAAAGATCTGGAAATAATTAATTTGAATCCATTTATTCTAGAAAAAGTTGGAATCAATCCTTTCAAACTAAAAGAACGAGTTTATCCAATAAATTTTGGGAATCGTTTTCGAAGAACATTTGCATTAAATATGACAATTCCTGAGAATTATGAAATTGTGCAAACAATAAAGAGCAAATCTTTTAAACTAGATAATGAGGCTGGAATATTTATTTTAAAAAGTTCCACAGAAAATAATTTGATAAAAATATTTGTCAATTTTAGCATCAATAAAAGTATCTTTAATGCTGATGATTATGCTTATTTGAAAGAGTTTTTCAATCAAATAATTATCAGTCAAAGAGACTTTATTACATTGAAAAGAAAACCCTAACTATCACTACTTTATAATAATACGTCAAATGACGTATTTTTTTTTTATATATTTAACATGAATTTTGTAATGTACCAATTTTTAAGTTATTAAACCATGAAAAAAATATCGTTATTAGTAGTTAGTTTGTTTATTTCCTTGAGCTTTTTTGCACAAGATGACTTTGGAACAGGTTTAAAATTCGACCAAAAATTGTACGAAGAAACACCACAATCTGTTCCTTTAATCACTAGAAGTTTTACAGCTTTGCCAAGTTCATTTAGTTTAAAAGGCTATGCTCCTACTCCACAAAGTCAAGGAAGACAAGGGTCATGTGTTGGCTGGGCAAGTGCTTTTGGTGCAAGAACTATTGCAAATGCAGTTAAAAACAATTGGCAATACAACACGTCAATGATCAATCAAAATACGTTTTCACCAGCTTTTGTATATAATCAAATTCGTGTTAACAATAATTGCGAAGGTGCTTATATTGAAAACGCCATGAAATTATTAAATACCTATGGAGCTGCAAAAATGAACGAATTTCCATACACAGATCAAAATTGTACTTCTGCTCCTTCAAATTATGTTTATTCTGCTGCAACTCAACATAAAATTATTACTTATGAACGTTTAGCTGCTTGGGACAATCCTGTAAATCTAGTTGGAAAAGTAAAAAAAGCCATCTCAGAAAAAAACCCAGTTGTAATAGGATTATTTCAATACAACAGTTTGCAAGTTGATGCTGACAAAGTCTGGATTCCAAATTCAGGAACAAATGGTCATGCAATGGTTGTTGTTGGTTATGACAACAACAAAGCTGGTGGCGCTTTTGAAATCATGAATTCTTGGGGAACTAGTTTTGGAAACAATGGTTTCTTTTGGATTCGTTATGCAGATTTTGAACGTCAAATAAAAACTGCATATGTGTTGATTGACAAAAGAGATGAAAACAATAATAATAACAATAACAACAATAATAATAACAATAACAACAATAATAATGTAATTACAGTTGTAACCAATAAATTGGGAGGAGAGCTAAATTTAAAACTCAGCAATGGAGAGAATATGCCAATCAAATTGGCTGATGGTGCAACAAGAAATTTTAATATTGTAAAAGCAACAAATACCACATATAGAGTAACAAATACTTATACTTCTGGAACTCAATTTAGAATTTATTTGAAAAGTAAACAACGTGGATATGTCTATTTAATTGGTTTTGGTTCTTCAGACAAATCAGTGAATAAATTATATCCTTTTGATAGTTTCTCTGATTATTTCAATTATGTTGATAGTGAAATTGCCATTCCAAATGAAGATTATTTTATCGAATTTGATAACAAACCAGGGAGAGATATTCTTTGTGTATTGTTTAGTAAAGAAAAATTAAACATTGATGATATTGTTAGTAAAGCACGTTCAACTTCAGGCGATTTTGTTTCAAATGTAAAAGGTGCGCTATCATCAAGCATGTTTAAAGGAGCAGATGTTACTTTTAGCAGTTCAAAAATTTCTTTTGATGCAAGTTCAAAAAGTACAGCAGAAAAAGTTGTTCCTATTTTTATAGAAATGAATCATCAATAAAAACATAAAAAAATGAAAATCCTCAAAAACAATCTACTACTTTTTTTCTCGGTAATATCGTTTCTTGGATTTGGACAAACATATGTTTACCAAGAGGAATTTAATGGAACTAATAATTGGCCAATAGGCAATAATGACACACGCGAATTAAGTGTTTACAATGGTCGTTATTATTTTGAACACAAAAGAGAAACAGAATCTTGGAGAGTTTCTACAGCCGATTTTACACTTTCTGACAGTGATGATTTTGAAATTGAAACTTCAATTCAAAAAATTTCTGGAGTACAAGACTATGGGATTTCATTTTTATATGATTATAAAGACGAAAACAATTATAAAGAATTTGGAATCACTGCAAATGGTTATTACAGAGTAGCTGAATCTGTAAGCGGAACTTATTCTACGCTTCAAGCTTGGGTAACATCAACAGCCTTAAAAAATGGGAATTATGGCACTAATGTTCTAAAAATCACCAAAAAAGGAAAAACAGTTACTTTTTATATCAATGGAACCTATGTTTACACAACTACTCACAAATCTGTAGTTGGAAAAAAATTAGCGATTCAATTGTATAGAAATCAAAAGATTTCTGTGGATTATTTTAGAGTTACCAAAACATCCTCAGTAATCAATAATAACATTACTTCTGGAGAAACTATTTTGTTTGATGGTTTTGACAACAACAACAACAATTGGGCAACTCAAAACACCAATGATGTTACATTAGAAATTAAAAATGGTGGTTACGATTTTGATCATAAAAGAGATGAAGGTGGCTGGAATACAACCTATGAAAAGAAAATTGATACCAACAGAGATTTTTATATTGAGGGTTCTTTCTTGAAAATGACAGGCATTCAAGATAGAGGTTTTGGTCTTATTTTTGGGAGAAAAGACAATGACAATCAGAATGAATTTTTCATCTCTGGAAATGGAATGTTCTATATTCAACAAACATCAAATGGTACTTCTACAGCTATAAAAGGTTGGACAACTGCAAGCCAAATTAAAAAAGGCAACAACCAATACAACTATTTAAAAATAGAGAAAAAAGGAAGTGCGTTAAATTACTACATCAATAGCAATTTAGTGCATACTCAATACACTCCTACTTTTTATGGTGACAGAACAGGATTTATAGTTTATGGCCGCCAAAAAATATCTATTACTTATCTAAGTATGAGATATATAGGCTCTAACATCAATAACAATAATAACAACAATAACAACTTCAATAATAATATAGGAGAAGGCATTCTTTTTGATGATTTTACCTCCAATGGAAATAATTGGATTAATAATTATAGTGCTGAATATGATTTTAACATCAGTAATGGAAAATATTACTTAGACCATAAATTAAATGAAAAAGGCAGAATAACTCATATCAGCAGAGAATTTGATAACACTAAAGATTTTGAAATTGAAACTAAATTTCAACATGTTTCAGGTGATACCAATTCACCTTATGGAATTTTATGGGGCAAAAAAGACTCTAATTATTTTCAATTTTTGATTACAGCAACTGGATATTATAAGGTAAACAAGGTTAAAAACAATCAAAGTGAAGATATCATAAAATGGACAAAAACCACTTTTTTAAGAGAAGGTGTTGGAGGGGAAAATACTGTAAAGATTACTAGAGAAGGAGATTATTACAAATTTTATATCAACAATACCTACATCACTCGAATTGATTTTGAAAACTTTTTTGGAAACGAAATTGGTTATGGTGTTTATTTCCAACAAAAAGTGGCTGTTGACTATTTAAGTATCAAAGGCTTAAAAGAAAATGTCAATAATATTATTGTTACAAATGACGCGTTAAAAGTTCCTTTGTATGATGATTTTTCAACTAACAAAAACAACTGGAATTTAGAAAATGCAGATGATTACTCTTTAGATGTTACAGGCGGAAAACTCATCATGCATCGAAAAAAAGAAGGAGGTATCTTTTTTAGTAAAGACGTTGACATTGATGATAAAAAAGATTTTATCATTGAAACTTCTTTAGGAGAAATCAATACTTCTACAGGTTGGTATGGAGTTACTTTTGGAAGAAAAAATTCCTCAAACGAATTTAGTTTTCTGTTATCAGGAAATGGAAATTATAAGTATAGAAAATTTGACAATGATGTTTACAAAGAGATCATTCCATTGACATTTGCATCATCAATCAAAACTGGAACTAATGCAACAAATATCCTTAAAATTGTAAAATCAGGTTCTTTAATTCGATTTTACATCAACAATACCTATGTAAATGAAGCCCCTTTTGAACGATTTTTTGGAAACAAATTTGGATACACCGTTTATTTTGAACGAAAAATCAATGCAGATTATTTAGACATTAAATACCAAACTGAAAGCTTTAACACTCCTCCAATAATCACAATTACTGAGCCATATGTGGAAGAAGTAAGAGGTTTTAAAATTGTAGAAGCAAATACAATTACAGTAAAAGGAAAAGCAACTGATGTTGATGGAATTTTTTCTATCACTGTAAATGGAAAAGAAGCTGTTGTTTCTGAAAATGGAACTTTTGTAGCCAATGTTCCTTTGGGTTATGGAAAAAATGATTTGATTGTAAAAGCAACCGATTTAAAACAAGCTTCATCAACAAAAAGCTTTGTTATCAAACGCAGTTCGCCTGAAATAATTGATACAGACGTTACAAACAATGATACTAAAGAAACTTTAGATATTGGTTTTGGAAAATATTACGCATTGGTTATTGGCGTGAGTGATTATGAAGACGAATCTATTCAAGATTTGAATGGTGAACCCACAAAAGATGCACAAGCTTTGGCGGACGTTTTAATTAGCAATTATAGTTTTGATAAAGAAAATGTAATTATTTTAAAGAATCCAAAAGCCAATGATATTTTAAAACAATTTACCATCTTGAAAAATAAAATTACTAAAAATGACAATTTAGTTATTTTCTATGCAGGTCATGGAAATTATGATCAAGTAAGTGAAAAAGGGTATTGGATGCCATCAGATGCACAAATGGAATTTGAATTGAATGTCATTTTAAACACCAGTATTGTTACACTTATCAAAGCCATCAACTCTAGACACACTTTATTAATTGCAGATGCTTGTTTCAGTGGAAGTATCTTAGTTAAAAACAGAGATTTTAAAACAGCTTCTAAAGCAGTTCAGAAAAAATATGAATTGCCAAGTAGAAAAGCCATCACAAGTGGAACGTTAACAACCGTACCAAATCAAAGTGTTTTTATGAAATACCTTTTGAACAGATTGAAAGACAATACTGATAAATACATTTCAGCAGGACAATTATTTAATAAGATTGAGGACGCAGTTATCAATAATACAACTGGCGACAATCAACCACAATATGCACCCATAGGAAATACGGGTGATGAAGGAGGAGATTTTATTTTTATTAAAAGAAATTAACCAAACTAATTTTTTTTAATTACTTTAGCTCTTGATACAAATTTATGAATCAAGAGCATTTAGTTTTACAATTTCAGCAACAAGATGTGCAAGCATATGAAAAACTTTACAATGCCTATTGTAAAAGTATTGCTGGTGTTGTAAATACAATAGTAAAAGATGCTGAGGTTACAGAAGAAATTACACAAGATGTTTTTTTAAAAGCATGGAATAATGCTGCATCCTATTCTCCAAGTAAAGGGCGTTTTTTCACGTGGTTATTGAACATTGCGCGAAATGCAGCAATTGATTATACCCGTTCTAAAAAATATAAACAGTCTCAGCAAAACCAAACCACCGATTTTTTCGTAGATATACTTGAAACACATGATGATTTAAACAGTAGCACAAATGCAATTGGTTTAAAAGAAATGGTGGAGAAATTAGGAGACACGTGTAAATCCTTGATTGAGTTATTATATTTTAAAGGATATACACAAGTGGAAGCTTCAGAAGAATTAAATATTCCTTTGGGCACAATTAAAACAAAAAATAAAACATGTATTGGGCAATTACGCTCAGTATTAGGAGTATAAAATGAATATAGAAGAATACATAGCATCTGGAATTTTAGAACTGTATGTTGCAGGTTCGCTTTCTGAAAAAGAAAATGAAGAAGTGCATGCAGCCATTCAAAAATATCCTGAGTTAAAAGCCGAAGTAGAATCCATAGAAAATGTGATTTTACAACTTACGGCTGCAACTTATCAAGGTGATATTTCTTCATTTGAACTTCTAAAAAATAAATTAATTAAAAAAGAACCAAAAGTAATTCCGATTCAAAAATCTTCCAATTGGAAATTTATAAGTGGTTGGGCTGCAGCTGTCCTTTTTGGAAGTATTTTAATGTACAATACCTTCCAAAATAAACAATCTAAAACAGAAATTGTTTCTGAAAAAGAACAATTAGAAATTCAGATTGAAAAAACTAAAAAAAGTTTGGCTGAAAAAGAACGATTGTTAGAAATTTTAAGAGACAAAGATATAATTGCTGTGCCTCTATCAGGTCAAAACGCTTCTCCAAATTCTTATGCAAAAGTATATTGGGACAAAAAATCAAACAGTATTTATCTAGATGCTAAAGGTTTACCTCCTCCACCAAAAGGAAAAGTATATCAAGTTTGGTCGTTAAAAATTACACCTTTAACGCCAACAAGTCTAGGAACTTTAGACACATTTACCGCAAGTTCAACCAAAATTTTCACCATTCAAAATCCAAATAATTCTGAAGGATTTGGAATTACATTAGAACCTGAAGGAGGTAGTGCCACACCAAATTTAGAACAATTGTATGCACTTGGAGCTGTGAGTTCTTAGAAAATTATTTTCATCTTTTTCTGATTCAGTTTACAAAAAGATATTTAATCATTATTATTAAAATCATTCAACTTACCAAATGATGCGCAACTACTTTATTATTCTCACTTTAATATCTTCAATCGGATTTAATAGTTTCAATTCTGAGGGACTTTCTAATTCAAAAAAAGTAATTTCATCAAACAATACTGATGTTAAAACTTTTTGGAATTCCTTAAAAGCATTGGAAGGAAAAACATTTGAAGGGACCTTAGTAAATGCTCCTGCAAATGATGATTTTGCTGGAAAAAAACTAGTGATACATGTGCTTTATTGCGATAATGAAACGATTTTAATTCCTTTTAATGTTGGCGACAATTTATCGAGAACATGGATTTTTAAAAATAAAAATAACCGAATTGAATTGAAACACGATCACCGAATGAAAAATGGTGAAAATGATAAAATTACCATGTATGGTGGCACAGCAACAAATCAAGGAAAAGCCACAATGCAAGTTTTTCCTGCAGATCAGGAAACTCTTGATTTAATTCCTGCCGCTTTTTCAAATGTTTGGTGGGTAACTTTAGATAACAAAAATTTTACTTATAATCTCAGAAGAATTGGTTCAGACAGAGTTTTTACAGTTTCATTCGATTTGACAAAAGAAATCGAAAAACCTACTCCTTCTTGGGGTTGGGAAAATTTCAAAAAATAACTTTATTTTATTTTTTTTATTGTTCAAATCCTATTTTAATTTATAGTTTATTATTAAATATTCATATTTAAAATAATCAAATAGTAAATATAATTTAATAAAATTAAGTATTTGATAATTTATTATGAATGAACTCTCATTTTCATTGAAAATAATACAGCATTCATTATATTTGAGAAAAATATAGTAAACGTATGGACAAAGGATTCTTATTTTCGTCTTATGACGAACTTCCCAACACTTGGGATGAAATGATTAGCAATACTGCTGAGATTAGACCTCAATATGAAGCCATCATTGAATATTTGAAAAAAACTTCACAAGAAGAACTCAGTAAAAAAGAAGAACTTTCCAAGCAACTTTTTATGAGTCAGGGAGTTACCTTCACTGTTTACAATGACAATGAAGGAATTGAAAAAATATTTCCTTTTGATATAGTTCCTAGAATCATCACTGCTTCTGAATGGAATTTTATCGAAAAAGGGATTAAACAACGTATCAAAGCGCTAAATTTATTTATCAAAGACATTTATAATGAGCAATTTATTATTAAAGACGGAATCATTTCTGCTGATTTAATTTACGCTTGTCCCAATTATTTGCGTGAAATGAAAGGCGTAAAAGTGCCTCATGATATTTATGTTCATATTGCTGGAGTTGATTTAATCAGAAATAATGATGGCGAATTTTATGTTTTAGAAGACAATTTACGAACTCCATCAGGCGTAAGTTATATGCTCGAAAATAGAGAAATTTCCAAACGATTATACCCAGGAATTTTACCAAAAAACAATGTTCGTTCGGTTTCAAACTATCCGAATTTATTGTATAAAAAATTGCAAGAATTATCTTATAAAAACAATCCAAATATTGTTTTATTAACTCCAGGAATCTATAATTCAGCATATTATGAGCATAGTACCTTAGCAAGATTAATGGGAATTGAATTGGTTGAAGGAAGTGATTTGGTTGTGAAAAACCATTTTGTTTACATGAAAACAACCAATGGTTTAAAACAAGTTGATGTGATTTACAGACGTGTTGACGATGATTTTTTAGATCCTCTAGAATTCAATGCTCAAAGTGTTTTGGGTGTTGCAGGAATCATGGCTGCATATCGTAAAGGAAATGTAAATATCATCAACGCTCCAGGAACAGGAGTTGCAGATGACAAAGCAATTTATGTGTATGTACCAGATATGATTCATTATTATTTGAATGAAGAACCAATTTTAAAAAATATAGAAACATACCAATTAGGAAAACCTGAAGAGTTGAAACACGTGGTAGAAAACATCAAAACTATGGTCATCAAAAAAACTGATGGAAGTGGTGGTTATGGCATGTTGATGGGTCATGAAGCTTCTGATGAAGAAATAAAAGACTATCTTAATAATGTTCAAAAAAAACCAAGTGCTTTTATCGCGCAACCTATTTTAAAGCTTTCAACTGCACCTTGTTATATCAATGGGAAGTTGTCACCACGTTGTATCGATTTGCGTCCATTTGCTCTTTCTGGCAAAGATGGTATCGAAATTTGTCCTGGAGGCTTGACAAGAGTTGCACTCAAAAAAGGTTCGTTAGTGGTGAATAGTTCGCAAGGTGGAGGAAGTAAAGATACTTGGGTGATTCAAGATTAAAAAATATAAGTATGTTAAGTAGAGCCGCAAATAATTTAATTTGGATAGAACGTTACATGGAGCGTGGAAATGGCATGTTGAGTTTATTGAAAGTCAATTTTTCTGCCAATCAAGATTCTCCAGAATTGTTTTCTTGGTCGCCAATTATCAAAAATTACAATGCTTCTGAAATTGAATTTCATACAGAAGACGCTATTGAATGTATTGAATATTTGGTTTTTAATTTTGAGAATCCCAATTCAATTTTGAATTTGGTAACCAAAGCAAGAGAAAATGCACGAAGTGTGCAAGAACATTTGTCACGCGAATTATGGTTGTGTATTAACAATTATTATTTGTATTTGACTCAAAAAGATTTGATAAAAAAACTTCGAACAGAAGATCCTGTTGTTTTTTTAGATGAATTGAAAAATTTTCATTTAATCTATATTGCTACCATGGACATTACACAAGAACGTGGTCCCTCCTATTATTTTATGAATGTTGGTCGTTTTTTAGAGAGATTAATTCAAATTTCGGAATTTACTGCCATGAAATTGATTGAGGTTTCAAAAACTACAGACAGTTTAGAACAGAGTTTTTATTGGAGAAACTTGTTGCTTTCTGTTGGTGGATATCAATTATATTTAAAAACTCATAAATCTTCTTTTCAAGAAAATCATGTAATTGGTATGCTATTTCAAGATAAATTATTTCCACGATCTATGTATTATTGTGTAAATAAATTAAGTCGTTATGTAAAACAATTGATTGAAATTCAAGAACTTGAAAAAAATAATACCGAATTTTTACTCGGAAAATTGGAAAGTACCATAAAATATACTACTATTGAAAGCATCAATCAACAAGGATTAGATCAGTTTATTCTTGGCATCAAACAAGACATCAAAGACATTTCTTTTAGTATCAACACAGTGTATTTTTCACATTCAAATTAACAGCAATGCCCACATTTTATATCAATCACATTACAAAATATACTTACAGCAATACTGTTATTGACGCTGCAAACAGAATCATGTTGTTTCCCATCAATGATGCTTTTCAAAAAGTTACTCATCAAAAAATCAATATTAATTCTAATCCAATAATTGAGACATATACAGATTATTTTAACAATACTGTGGGCACTTTTATGATTGTTGAGCCACATTCTACTTTGGTAATTGAATCAGAAATTGAAGTGGATGTATATCCAAGAATGTTTCCTGAAGATACTTTGGACGCTAAAATTCAATGGCAAAATTTGAAAGAAATTTCGAAACAAACTGAGTTTATTGATTTTTTAAAATTCAGTCCATTTTCAGGAAGTAAAGATGTTGAAAATTACTTGCAATCTTTTGATTTAGATACAGTTACCCCTTATCAATTTTTACAAGAATTGAGTACTTTTATTTTCAATGAATTCAAATATATCAAAGGAATTACAACAATTAATACTACTTTGGATGAAGTCTGGGAAATTAAATCAGGTGTTTGTCAGGATTTTACCAATTTCATGTTACAAGTTTGTAAAATGATGGGGATTCCTACAAGATATGTAAGTGGATATTTGTGTCCTTACGAACATTTTTCAAGAGGTGAAGGAGCTACTCACGCTTGGATTGAGGCCTATATTCCCAATTATGGTTGGTTGGGTTTTGACCCAACAAATAATATAATTGCTACAGAACATCATGTACGTTTGGCAATTGGAAGAAGTTATAGTGATTGTTCACCCGTAAAAGGAGTTTTCAGAGGAAAAGTTCAAGACACTCTTGAAGTGAATGTTACTGTTGACACAACCAAAAAAATAAAAGAAAAACAACCAATTTTTGAAACTACTCAGCAATTTAAAGAAGCAAATAGATATCAGAAAAACTTAGAAATCATTCAACAACATCAGCAGCAACAATAAATAGTTTCTAATTTTTAATTAAAGTTTTTACAATCTAAAAATCTGATAATCTAGTAATCTAAAAAATCATTTTTTAAACATAAAATATACTGCTAAAATCAAAAATCCAAAGGAAATTAAATGATTGATTTTAAAAGTTTCTGTTTTAAAAAACAGCAAAGTAAAAACGGCAAAAACTACTAACGTAATTACTTCTTGAATCACTTTTAATTGTAATAAACTAAAAGGACCTCCATTTTCCGAAAAACCAATTCTGTTTGCAGACACTTGAAAAACATATTCAAACAATGCTATTCCCCAACTAATCAATATAATAGCGATCAATCTAAGTTTGTTAAACCATTTCCATTCTGCAAATTTTAGATGACCATACCAAGCCAATGTCATAAACGAATTGCTGATGATTAATAAAACAATGGTTAGAAATCCTTTCATAAATAATGGTTTTTTAGTAGAAAATGACTGTGTTTAAAACTATTATAAATGCAGAAAAATAGCAGAAAAAAATTGATTGATTTCAAAATAAAAGTATCAAACTTTCAAATGAAAAAATTATTCATCAGTAGAAGTATCTTTTTTGATTTTACCAAAAAGACTATTTAATTTTTTATACAAAAATTGATTTGTTTTTACATAATTCAACGCTGTAACACAAACCACCAACCAAAATAACAAAGCTCCAAAAACAGCTTCCCAAGGTTGTAATGTTTTTCCAATCAACCTATTCAATCCAAAACCTGTAATACTTCCATAAATAATAATGAAATGAATAACATAAATTGAAAGTGTTTTTTGTCCAATTTTTAAAATTAAAGAGTGCTTTAAAAAATCTTCTAATAAGTAGAAAAGAGCAAATAAAATCAATACATCTCCTAACCTTTTAAACAGATAATTGAAACTTGCGCTTTGCTTAAATATTTCAATATCAGTAATTTGGTTGATATAAAATAAAAAAGACGTTGACGTATAAATAAATAAAAACCCTGTAATAAACAATCCAATAATGATGGTTTTCTTAAAGGTATTTCGTTCCAAAAATCGATAAAAAATAGTAGCAATAAAACCTCCAAAAGCAACATAACCAAACCAAGGCAAAATTGTAAAAATGGATTTATTTGCCAGCGTCATATAATTTGCAATGGCAATTGGCACATTTTCGCTGATTACCAAATTTCGATACCAAGGTTCTGTAATAAAAATAGAAATTCCTAAAATCAATAATAGAATTGAAAAAACCAATGTTTTCTTAAGAGTTATAATATATAGTAACACTATGATAATCAAAGACAATCCTATACATTGCAACACATCAACTGCTAACCAAGCTGTGCCAACATTACCAAAAAACATTTGAAATAAAGGAATTCGTAAAAAATATCCTATTCCAATTAACATAAAACCTCTGATAATTCCTTTTTTAATTCTAAAATTTAACTCCCCTTTTTGCTTTGCTTTTATTAATAGATACGTAAATATCAATCCAGAAATGGTGAAAAAAGTAGGTGCAGTTATTCCTCTAAAATAAGACCAAATTCGATAAGCTAAGTATTCGTCACTGCGAAATTGAGGATCCAAAAGTGTGTCAATAAAATGTCCTTGCAACATCATTAAAATGGCAATTGCTCGAACAATATCTATAAAATATAATCTTTTTTGACTCAAAATTCTTATTTCTTAAATTGCGAAAATAAGGGATATTTTTTAAAAAATTGCATTTTAAAATCAACATTTAAACGAAAATTATTTCAATTTTTAAAAAATATTTTGACTAAACTTTTATTTCCAACATTTGTTTATAATGGAAAAGAAACGTCGTTAAATTAATTTATTTTAAGAATTTTAATGTAAAAAAAATTAAACGTTTCAAATGCAACTCTTTTTAAAAAACTTTGTTTTGAAATTGAATAAAAATAGTTATTCATATTGTTTCATTTCTTCATCATAAAATTGTGAAGCTTGCTCAATTAATGACGATAATTCATTGGCAATATCCTCTTCGTTTTCACCTGATAAATCCTCAAACCATTCAATTTCATCGTCTTTCAAATTGATTAAAAATCGAGGAAATTCTGTATGAATCACAAAAATATCTTCAGGAAATTGGCTATTATCTGCCAATAAAAATTTAGGTAAGTTCATTTCTCTTTGTTATAAGTTTTAAAGTTAAGGAATTAAATCTGATAAATAATAAAACGGATGCTGTTGTTAATCCTGCCAATAAACCCATCCAAATTCCAAAACTTCCTAAAACCTCCTCTTTTCCTAGAAAATAAGAAATTGGAAATCCAACAATCCAATACGAAATAAACGTAATTAATGTTGGAATTTTTACATCTTGCAAACCACGCAAAGCGCCTAAAATCATTACTTGTGCACTATCTGAAATTTGAAAAATTGCTGCCACCAGCAATAATTTTGATGCAATAGAAACTACTTCTAAATTATCTTGAAGATTTACAGCATCATTAAAATCTACATATATTTTTGGCAAACTTTGATGAAATATAAAAAAGAAAATCGCAAAAATACTTGCCATCATAAATCCTAGCAGTAAAATTGAAAAAGTAATTCTTCTCAACTCAACATAATTTTGCAATCCTTTTTGATTGCCAACTCGAATCATAGCTGCTACACTAAATCCAATTGCAACCATAAATGTCATAGAAGCTAAATTCAAAGCAATTTGATTAGCTGCTTGCGGATTTTTTCCTAACAAACCACTCAACCAAACTGCGGATGTAAAAATGGCAACTTCAAAAAACATTTGCATGGCTGTTAATGAGCCTAAATTGATAATTTTTTTGAACATAGCGCTTTCAACCACAAATATTTTGATGTTTTTTAGGTATTTTCGAGAGCGTTTATTTTTTCGTAAAATGAACCATAAATAAATTACCATTACAATTCTTGAAATCAATGTGCCATAAGCTGCTCCAACAATCCCCATTTCAGGAAAACCAAATTTTCCAAAAATAAGTACATAATTAAAAAATACATTCACAATATTTGCCCACAAAGTAGCATACATAGGATATTTTGTCAATGATAAACCATCAGAAAATTGCTTTATTCCCTGAAAAATAATCAATGGAATCAAAGAAAAAGCTACCAAATCTAAATAAGGAAGTGTCAATGCAACCACTTCTTCAGGCTGCTGCATATAATGCAATAATGGTTTTGAAATAAACAATAATAGAAAAAGTAAAATCCCTAAAACTGTGCATAAAATCAATCCATGTTTGTAAGATGATTTTACCAATTGTTTATTTTCAGCTGCATCAGCTTCAGCAACCAAAGGCGTGATTGCTGTAGAAAATCCAATACCAATTGACATGGCAACAAACATAAAACTGTTGCCCAAAGAAACTGCAGCCAACTCAGCAGTACCCAATTGACCAACCATAATATTATCAACAAAACCCACAAAAGTGTGTCCTAACATTCCCAATATTACTGGAGCTGCTAAGTACCAATTTTTCTTAAATTCAGAGGTATACTGCCTAATGTTCACTTGCTTATTTTGAGTTTGCGAAGATACATAATCTTCATAAATTAAAAAGATGCACAACTTATGATACTTTTAAGCAAAATATTGATAAATTTAAGTATTTTTGGAGCTTGAAAAATTTAAAAAAGCAATGGCAACAATTACATTAAAAGGAAACAAAATAGAGACAATTGGTAATCTTCCAAAAATAGGAAGTAAAGCTCCTAACTTTTCATTAATTGCTGGAGATTTATCACAAAAAACCTTAGCAGATTTCGCAGGAAAAAAAGTAATATTGAATATTTTTCCTAGTATTGATACAAGCACTTGTGCTACTTCTGTAAGAACTTTTAATAAAAATGCTGCTGCTCTAAAAAACACAGTAGTGGTTTGTGTTTCAAGGGATTTACCTTTTGCTCAAACTCGTTTTTGTGGTGCTGAAGGAATTGAAAATGTACAAGTTTTATCTGATTTTGCAACAGGTGATTTTGGAAAAAATTATGGTTTAGAAATCACTACAGGTCCTTTAGCTCATTTGCATTCAAGAGCAATTGTTTTGATTGATGAACAAGGAAATGTAAGTTATACAGAGCAAGTTTCAGAAATTGTTGATGAACCAAATTACGAAGCCGCTTTAAAAGCTATTTAAATAATGATTGATCCTAATGATAGTTTTTTGATTGGAAGACTCAAGAGTATTAAATACGCTTTAAGGGGAACTTGGATTTTAATTACCACAGAAGATAGTGTAAAAGTGCAAATGTCTTTTGGTGTTTTAGTTACTATTTTAGGTTTCATTTTTGGAATTTCAGCAACAGAATGGATGATGCAAACTTTTGTAATTGGGCTCATTTTGGTAGCTGAATCTGCCAATACTGCCATTGAAAAAATAGCTGATTTTGTAAATCCAAATTATCACAAACAAATAGAAGTTATCAAAGATGTTGCTGCTGGTGCACCAAGTTTTGCTGTATTTACAGCAATTGTAATTTGCGGAATTATTTATGTTCCAAGAATCATCGCTTTCTTTTAAGCAATTAGTTTTCTCATTTATTATAGATTAACTTTCAATGGCTAAAGAAAAAACAAGTACACAAAAAACAACTGAAACCACTGAAAAAAAACCTGTTTTTGCCTTCCTAAAATCAAGGCAAACAAAAACACTAGTTGCTATTTTTTTCATATTATTTGCAGTTTTTTTAATTTCTTCGTTCATTTCTTTTTTCTTCCATTGGCAAGAAGATCAAAGCACCTTGCATCATTTTTTTAACAGAGATGTCATTGCTAAAAACCTGCTTGGAAAAGTTGGTGCAAACTTGAGTCATTTTTTTATTTATCAAGGAATTGGAATTGCAGCCTTTATTTTTACCTATAAATTATTATACACTGGATATGCAATCCTATTTAAAAAACCGATTTCAAAAGTTATTATTTCTTGGAATTGGGGACTAATTTCAATGATTTGGATTTCAATAACTTTAGGATTTCTTCCTGATGATTTTGCAATTTTATCTGGAATTGTTGGTGTAGAAATGAATGAATATTTCCAAACTTTTATCGGTAAAACAGGATTGATAATTGCACTTATATTTCTATTTATCAGTTATTTAATTATCAGATATAAAGTAACTTTTGATGATTATATAGAAAATTTAAAATTAAAACGTGAGGAGAACAAACTTCAAAAAGAAGCAGCATTAGAGAAAAAAGAATTTGAAGATTCTCTAAAAAATGAAATTTCTGAAGAAACTCCAATTTCCAATACCATCATTTTTGATAAAAAAGAAAAATCAACTTTTGAACGTCCTTTAGAAAATTTACAACCTACAATTTCTAGTTTTTCAGATTTTTCTAAAAAAAATATTGCAGATATTCCTGTTACTTTGGATGAAGAAGATGATGATTTAGAGCCTTCATTAATCTCAAATGATGTAGCAATTGATATTGAAAAAGTGGAAGATGAAGAGCAAGAAACTGAAAATTTATCAGACAGACTTTTAAAAGATTTTGGAGAATTTGATCCAACTTTAGAGTTGTCTAACTTTCGTTTTCCAACTTTCAATTTGCTTAGACAATACAATGAAAGTATTTCAATTGACCCTGAGGAATTAGAGGCCAACAAAAACAATATTGTAGAAACACTAAAAAATTACAGCATTGGCATTTCCGAAATCAAAGCAACTGTTGGACCAACAATAACTTTATATGAAATTGTGCCAGATGCAGGAATTCGAATTTCAAAAATAAAAAATCTAGAGGATGATATTGCGCTTTCATTAGCTGCTTTAGGAATTCGAATTATTGCTCCAATTCCTGGAAAAGGAACTATTGGTATTGAAGTTCCCAATAAAAGACCAACTGTTGTTTCTATGCATTCTGCAATTTCTTCGAAAAAATTTCAAGAATCTCAGATGGAATTGCCTATTGCTTTAGGGAAAACAATTTCCAACGAAACATTTGTGGTAGATTTAGCTAAAATGCCTCATTTATTAATGGCAGGAGCTACTGGTCAAGGAAAATCTGTAGGATTGAATGCTGTGCTTACATCGCTTTTGTATAAAAAACATCCAGCTGAAGTGAAGTTTGTTTTGGTTGATCCAAAAAAAGTAGAACTTACGTTGTTCAATAAAATTGAACGTCATTATTTGGCAAAATTACCTGATACTGATGAAGCTATTATCACTGATACTCATAAGGTTATCCACACATTAAATTCCTTGTGTATTGAAATGGACAATCGTTATGATTTGCTAAAAGCTGCCATGGTTCGTAATATCAAAGAATATAATGAGAAGTTTAAAAAACGTAAATTGAATCCAAATGAGGGACATCAATTTTTACCATACATTGTTTTAGTTATTGATGAGTTTGCAGATTTGATAATGACCGCTGGAAAAGAAGTAGAAACACCAATTGCACGTTTAGCGCAGTTAGCAAGAGCTATTGGAATTCACTTAATTGTAGCTACTCAAAGACCTTCTGTTAACGTAATTACAGGAATTATTAAAGCGAACTTTCCATCGAGAATTGCTTTTAGAGTAACTTCTAAAATAGATTCAAGAACTATTTTAGATGCACCTGGAGCTGACCAATTAATTGGACGTGGGGACATGCTTTATTCTGCTGGAAATGAATTAATTAGAATTCAATGTGCTTTTGTTGATACGCCTGAAGTTGAAAAAATAACTGAATATATTGGTTCGCAAAAAGCATATCCAAAAGCTTATCAACTACCAGAATTTGTGGGTGAAGAAGGTGGCACAAATCTTGATAATAATATCGAAGACAGAGACAAATTATTTAGAGAAGCTGCAGAAATTATTGTGACTGCACAACAAGGTTCAGCTTCGCTGTTACAAAGAAAATTAAAATTAGGATACAATAGAGCTGGAAGATTGATTGATCAATTGGAAGCTGCTGGCATTGTTGGGCCTTTTGAAGGCAGTAAAGCAAGACAAGTATTGATTTCCGATTTTACAAGTTTAGAACAATTATTAGAAAATGAAAGAAATGATTAATGTAAAAAAAGTATTGATGCTTTGCATTTTTTTAATGTCAAGTGGAATTGTATTTTCTCAAAAATCAAGAGAGGCAAAAACATTATTGGATGAAGTTTCTACAAAAATGAGAGCTTACAATAATATTTTAATTGATTTTAGTCAGACTTTAGTGAATGAAGATGCTGGAATTAAATATGGTGATGAACCACCAATTAGAGGCGAAATTGTTATTGCTGGAGAAAAGTATCACCTAGAATATTTAGGAAATACTTTTTTATTTGATGGAAAAAAATTGCATGTTATTAACCATGATGAAAAAGAAATTTCAATTACCAATGGTGATTTAGACGCTGATGACGGATTTATTTATCCTTCAAAATTATTTACTTTTTACAAAGAAGGATATCAATTCGAAATGGGCAAATTGCAAAATATCAATGGACGAAATATTCAATATGTAACACTAGTTCCTATAGATAGTTCTTCTGAAATTGTGAAAGTAGAATTAGGAATTGATGCTAAAACAAAACATATTTATAATCTGATTCAGACAGGTTCAAATGGCTCAAAAACAACATTTACCATTACCAAATTCAAAAGTAACGAAACCTTAACACCCAACTTTTTCACTTTTGAAAAACAGAAATATTTGGCTAAAAAATATACCATTGATTAATTGTTTTCAATTAACAGTTATTTAATAGCTTTCCACCAAAAAGAAGCTATTTTTGCTCTCGATGAAAATTTTAGATAGATACATCCTTAAAAGTTTCTTAGTTCCTTTCGTAGCGACATTTTTGATTGTGCTTTTTGTTTTGGTGATGCAATTGTTGTGGCAAGCATTCGAAAATATTGCTGGAAAAGGAGTTAGTGTTGGATTTATCTTAAAATTTTTATACTACACAACACTCATGATTATTCCACAAGCTTTGCCAATTGGAGTGCTCCTCTCCTCTATCATGGCAATGGGAAATTTGGGTGAAAACTATGAATTTGCCGCAGCAAAATCAGCAGGAGTTTCTTTACAAAGATTGATAAGACCCATTGCTATTTTAGCTATTTTATTGAGTATTGCCAACTTCTTTTTCTTGAACAATGTGTTTCCGTATGCAAAAATGAAGCAAGCAAATTTATACATTAACATCAAAAAGAAAAAACCAGCCATGTCTCTGATTCCTGGTAGTTTTAATGCTGATATTCCTGGATATCAAATAAAGTTTGATGAAAAATATGGCGAAGAAGAAAACTTATTGAAAAACGTTTTGATTTACGATTTGAGAGGAAACAGAGGAAATCAAAAAGTAATCACTGCCGAAAAAGGGAAAGTTGTTTCAGAAGAAGGAAGTAGATATATCACCTTGATTTTGAACAATGGAAATTTTTATGAAGAGCATGTAAAATCTGCAAGAACCCCAGCAAAAAGATTAAAAATGGCAGCTTCTAGTGCTACATTTAAAGAATATGAATTTAATATTGATGTGGGTGATATTTTTGATGATGGAAAGTTAGATTCTATCAATTCCACAGGAAGTCCAATGATGTTTCGTTTAGAAGAATTGAAAGATACTTTACCATCGCTAAAATACTCTTACAATGAAGATTTGCAATTGAGAGCAAATAATATTTTTGCTTCCACCCAAGCCAATGAATTGGTTCAAATTCCAGATTCACTCCAAAATAAAAAACTTTCAAAAAAAACACTTGAAAATTTTGAGTTGGATGAAAAAATCATGATTTTAAATGCAGCTATTTCTAAAACAAACAGATTATTGAGCACAATTAGTAATAACACTGAAGTAATTAAATTCAAAAGAAAGGTATTAAATCTTTATGAAACTGAATATTATAACAGGGTTGCATTGTCATTGTCTTGTATAATTTTATTTTTCATTGGAGCTCCTTTAGGTTCCATTGTTAGAAAAGGTGGTTTTGGAATGCCTATGATTTTGGCTATTGCAGTGTATGTAACGTATCATTTTTCCAATACTTTTGGAAAAAATCTGGCTGAAACTAGCTCAATTACAGCACTTTTAGGATCATGGATTTCAGCGATTATAATGGTGCCATTTGCAATTTTACTAACCAGTAGAGCAACCAAAGACAAAGGAATTTTTAATATAGATACTTTTTTACAACCTATTACAGGATTTTTCAAAAGAATAATCCCTAAAAAAAGTCAACAATGACAGCAAAAAACAGCACATTCCCAACACAATTACACACCATAGAAGAAGCCATTAATGATATCAGAGATGGAAAAGTAATCATCGTTGTTGACGATGAAAACCGAGAAAATGAAGGTGATTTTTTAGCAGCAGCTGAAAAAGTTACTCCAGAAATGATCAATTTCATGGCAAAATATGGACGAGGATTGATTTGTGCACCACTCACTGAAAGTCGTTGTGAAGAATTGGAATTAGGAATGATGGTCAGCAACAATACTGATCCTTTAGAAACTGCATTTACCATTTCTGTGGATTTGCGAGGAAAAGGAGTTACCACAGGAATTTCGGCTTCAGACAGAGCGTTAACTATAAAAGCTTTGATTGATAAAGAAACAAAACCTTTTGATTTGGCAAGACCTGGACATATTTTTCCTTTAAGAGCAAAAGAAGGTGGTGTTCTTAGAAGAACAGGACACACAGAAGCTGCTATTGATTTTGCACGTTTGGCAGGTTTGCAACCTGCTGGAGTTATTGTAGAAATCATGAACGAAGATGGTACAATGGCACGTTTACCACAATTGCTTGAAGTTGCCAAAAAATTCGATATCAAAATAGTTTCGATTGAAGATTTGGTAGCTTATAGAATGGAACATGATTCATTGATTGAAAAGAAAGAAGACTTTGAATTTGAAACACGTTTTGGCACATTTCGTTTGCGCGCTTATGAACAAACTACCAATCATCAAATTCATTTGGCATTAACCAAAGGTTCTTGGAAAGCTGATGAAGCTGTTTTGACAAGAATCAATTCTACATTGGTTAATAATGATATTTTAGGAACACTTACCAATGATGCAGATAAAAAATTGGACAAAATGTTTCAGGTAATTAATGATGCTGGAAAAGGTGCAATTTTATTTATCAATCAACAAAATCAATCAACCAACTTATTGAAAAGATTGGCAATTGTTAAAGAAAATCAAGCAAAAGGCGAATTAAAAGCTCCAGCAATTTCCATGGATCAAAGAGATTTTGGGATTGGAGCGCAAATATTACACGACTTGAATATAAGCAAACTAAAACTAATTTCTAACTCACCACAAACCAAAAGAGTTGGAATGATTGGTTATGGTTTGGAAATTGTGGAATATGTAGGATTTGGATTTTAAGTTTTTAGAATTTTTCTGATTTTAAAATCAAATAAAACTATTTCACCAATTTGTAAAACTGTTCAATATTTGATTGTTTTCCTTGAATGTAAACCTTATCACCTTGCAACAAAATATCATCAGGATGAATGTTTTGCAACAATTTTTCTTTTCTTTTGATTCCCAAAATGTTGATACCATAATTGGCTCTTAAATTCAATTCATGTAAAGGTTTTCCTAAAAACTGAGTGCTATCTGTTGCCATTGAAACACAAGTTATATTGAAATCAGCTAAATTTGTAGCTTTAAATGATTTTGGTTGTTTCAGTTCTCCTTTAAATAGTTGGTAATTGTCTGCTCTTACTTTATCAACAATTTGCTCAATATCATCTTCAGGAACTAAAAAATTATGCAATACGTGCGTAAATATTTGAACAGAAGTTTCAAATTCTTCAGGAATCACCTCATCTGCACCCAATGCAAATAACTCAGAAATTTCTTTGATAAAACGTGTTCTCACCACTAAATACAAGGAATCTGAATGTTTTCGGATATTTTTTACTACTTCTTTTGTAGCTTGATTGTCAGAAATAGCAACTACAGCAGCTCTTGCAGTTTGCAAATGAACCGTTTCTAAAATATGATCATGAGTTGCATCACCAAAAATAATTGGTAACCCTTTTTCACGCTCACGTTTTACAATTTCTGCATCAAATTCAATCACAACAAAAGGAATATTACTTGCAGTAGCTGCTTTTGCTAAATTGCTCCCATTTAAGCCATAACCGATAATTATCAAATGATTTTCAATATCATCTGATACTTTTACTTGATTGTTTTCTTGAGAAATTAAACTGGTTTTAATGCCTAATTTTTTTGAAACACCAAAGATTTTATCTGTAATTTTTTCAGAAAAAATAATTACAAATGGAGTTAAAAGCATTGAAACTATCGAAATTGATAAGAAATATTGATTGGTTTCTGCGCTCAGTAATTGATATTCAATGCCTACTTTTGATAAAATAAAAGCAAATTCACCAACTTGAAAAAGAGACAAACCTGTTAAAATAACTGTTCTTGGTGGATATTTTAAGATGGCAACTGCTAAAGAGGCAATCAAAGATTTTGCTATAAAAACAACTAAAACCAACAACAAAATCACCAAAATATGCTGTGTAAAAAAACTTAAATCAAGCAACATTCCAACTGAAACGAAAAAGAAACTGGTAAATAACTCTCTAAAAGGTAAAATAATACTAGTTGCTTGATGACTATATTCAGATTCAGACACAATCAAACCCGCAATAAATGCACCTAAAGCCAAAGATAATCCAGCTTCTGATGTAAGAAAAGCAACAGCAAAACACAATGTAATGGTCACCAACAAAAACAATTCTTTACTATTGGTTTTTGCAACAGCGTGCATCAATTTAGGTACAATATAACGTGCACTTACAAATGTGATGATTAAAACTACTACCGATTTTATCAAAAGTAAGGAAATACTCCACCAAATATTTGTGGATTCTCCTGCCATCAAGGGTGTAATCAGCATCATTGGAACCACAATAATATCTTGAAAAATTAGAATTGCCAAAGCATTTCTGGCATGTGGTGTTGTAATTTCTTGACGATCCTGCAACGTTTTTAAAACAATTGCCGTACTTGACATTGAAAATAAAAATCCTACAAAAACAGCTTCACTCCACGTACTTCCTAAAAAATAATAAACGCTTCCTGCAACAAGAACAGTAAATCCCACTTGAAAAAATCCACCTACAAAAACCGTTTTTTTGATAGAAATCAATTGTTTGATAGAAAGCTCCATTCCAATCACAAAAAGCAATAAAATAACCCCAATTTCTGAAAGAATTTCCACTTCTTCCACAGCATTTACCAAACTAAAACCATAAGGCCCTATCAAAACTCCCGTTATTAAAAATCCAATTATAGAAGGTAATTTTAAACGTTGTAAAACAAAAACAATGATTACTGAAAAACTCAATAAAACTAACATGTCGTTTAATAAGGGTAAATGCATAGAAATTTATCGTTTAAGAAATTTCAAATTTGATAAGTGCTATATTATCAAAATTTGTTTTAAATAATAATCGCACTAAAATAACATAATTTTTCTAACAAAAATTGCTAGTGTAATTACTTTAGGTAAAACTATTTTGCTTTCAATGATGAAATATAAATTCCAATTCCAAGTGAAATACCAATAAATAAAAGAGAAAACCATTCTGGAATATCAACCCAACTCTCAGTCATCAATTTTATTGATACAAAAACTAAAATTGAAAATACGCTGTATTTTAAATACACAAACTTTTCAAGCATATTTGAAAGGAAAAAGTACAAAGACCTCAGTCCCATAATGGCAAATATATTAGAACTATAAACAATAAATGGATCTTTTGTAACTGCAAAAATGGCAGGAATACTGTCTAAAGCAAACAATAAATCTGTAAATTCTATGGTAATCAATGCCCCAAAAAGTGCTGTAAAAACTCTTTTTCCATTGATTTTTGTGATGTATTTTCCTCCATCAAATTCTTTACTGAAACGAAATAATTTTTTTAATCCTTTTGGTTCTTCAATTTCTTTGTGTTCAGACTCATTTTTCAACATTTTGAGCGCTGTAAACAATAAAAATAATCCAAAAAGAATGCTCATTCCATGAATTTTATTGATAAGAACTATCCCAACACTAATCAAAATAGCACGAAAAATAATGGCTCCTAAAATCCCTAAAAAGAGAAGTCTGTGTTGAAATTTTATCGGAATTTTAAATGAAGTAAATATGATGGCAATCACAAATAAATTATCAACACTCAAAGAAAGTTCAATAATATAACCCGTTAAATACTTGATAACAGCCTGATTAGGTGATAAATTTGTAACATTATCAACAAGATTATTACTATAAAAATAGTAAATAAGAATTGTAAATAATAAAGCATTTGTAATGAAAAAGATGGTTTCAAAAATGGCTTTTTTAACAGTGGTTACCTTGTCTTTCTTATGAAGAATAAAAAAATCAATTAATAAGAGGATAATCAAATATGAAATTAAAACAATCCAGGGTGTCATATATTCTAAAAAAAAGTAGTTGTTAATTTGTTATAATCTTTTAAAAAATAATTTTTAAAAAGATTATAATTTAGAACAAATGTACAATTGAATTCAATACAATTATGAGAAAAATTTGAATATAAATTACACTAATTTCCTTTGATAAAAAGCATCATTAAAACCTAACTTTTTTCTTCCAGCATAGGTACAAAGGCAAAATCGCCTAATTCGTGTTTTTCAAATTCTTTGTTAGATTTTCTTATAAACAATGTCATAATTTGTTTTTGTTCTCCAACAGGAATCAAGAGCATTCCTCCTATTTTTAGCTGAGCCATGAGTGGTTTTGGAACAAAAGGCGCACCTGCTGTTACAATAATTTTATCAAAAGGAGCTTCTTCTGGTAAACCTTTATAACCATCACCAAAAATGAATTTTTTAGGATTATAACCAAGTTTTGGTAAAAATAAAGATGTCTTTTTAAACAATTCTTTTTGTCTTTCAATAGTATAAACAACCGTTTTCAACTCTAATAAAACTGCAGTTTGATATCCTGAACCTGTGCCAATTTCAAGGATTTTTTCACCTTTAGAAATTTGTAAAGTTTGCGTTTGAAATGCAACAGTATAAGGTTGAGAAATGGTTTGCTCAGCAGCAATTGGAAATGCTTTGTCTTGATACGCATGATCTTCAAAACTTGAATCAATAAACAAATGTCTTGGAATAATTCGAATGGCATCTAACACTTTTTCATCTGTAATTCCTTTGCTTTTCAAAACGTTAGCTAATTGATTGCGAAGTCCTTGATGTTTTGCAGTATCTTTCAATGTTTGATTCTTTTATAAAAGCTAAAAATAGGAATAATTTGATATAAATTCTCATAAAATTGTATCTTTGTTTTTCCTGAAAATTTAGGAAAATTGTGTTTGATTTTTTTATCAAATCTTACTTAATAACTAGAATTTATGCTGAAAGTTGGAGTTTTAGGTGCTGGTCATCTAGGAAAAATACATTTGCGTTTATTGCAACAATCTGAAAAATATGAGTTGATAGGATTTTATGATCCATCTGAAGAAAACACAAAAAATGTAGTTGCTGAATTTGGTTACAAAGCGTTCAATTCAGTTGATGAGTTGATTGATGCTGTAGAAGTTGTAGATATTGTAACGCCTACACTTTCGCATTTTGATTGTGCTAAAAAAGCCATTGAAAAAGGCTGTCATATTTTCGTTGAAAAGCCAATTGCAAAAACAGTAATGGAAGCAGAAGCTATCAAAACATTGGCTAGTCAATATCATGTTTTGGGACAAGTTGGCCATGTTGAACGTTTTAATCCTGCTTTTTTAGCTGCAAAAGATTTGATTAACAATCCCATGTTTATTGAAACTCACAGATTGGCAGAATTCAATCCAAGAGGTACAGATGTACCTGTTGTTCTTGATTTGATGATTCATGATATTGATATTATTTTATCTGTTGTAAAATCGAAAGTAAAAAATATTCATGCAAGTGGCATTTCTGTCATTTCGGAAACTCCTGATATTGCAAATGCTAGAATCGAGTTTGAAAACGGTTGTGTTGCGAATTTAACAGCCAGCAGAATTTCTATGAAAAACATGCGTAAAACTCGATTTTTTCAGAAAGATGCTTATATTTCAGTTGATTTTTTAGAGAAAAAAACAGAAGTTGTTCGTATGAAAGATGCACCAGAAAATCCTGATGATTATGCCATGATTCTGAAAAATGATGAAGGTGTTGAAAAGCAAATTTATTTTGAAAATCCAACTATAATACAAAATAATGCTATTTTGGATGAGCTAGAAACGTTTGCTGATGCTATCAACAATCATACTTCGCCAGTTGTAACACTCAGTAATGGAACTGAAGCTCTGAGAATTGCACAATTGGTTATTGATTCTTTTTGATGTTAGATATTAGAAGTT
>DAIUBY010000024.1:0-30816 GCA_036846425.1 Polaribacter sp. | reverse complement strand
ATATGTCTCATCAATGGTTGTTTTTTGATGGTACAAATGTGGGAAGTTTCCCATTTTTTAAATAAAAGGATTTACTGAACTGTGAAAAATTGGGGATGAAATGTGAGAGAATTACATTAAAAAAGAAACAATATTGCAGTTATTACTTTCTTTTTGATGTTCAATAAATTTATGTTGGTTTTTTTATTAGGATTGTATTTTGTATGAAAGACAGCATAAACAACGATGGTATGTTGTATTATTTCATAAATGATCAAATATGGAAATCTTTTTAAAACAGCTTCTCTATATCTTTCTTTATATTTGATTTGATAATGTTCAGGATATTTATTTATGTATTCGAACATTTCTTCAACTTCTTCAATAAATTCAAAACCTAAATTGGATTTTTTACTTTCATACCAGGAATAGCCTTCAAAAATCTCAATTTTGGCTTTATTCCAAATTTCAAGTTTATAAACCATGTTTGTCTATAAGCTCTTGTTTTATTTCTTGCCAAGAATACGATTTTTCTTCCCCTTTGAGATATTTTTCTCTTCTTGCATCAAGTTCGTCTAATTGTTTTTCAGACAATTGATTTGATAAAGAATCAATTTTTTCAAAGTTTTCAATAAAATTAAGCACATATTCTAACATTGAAGAATCTTCAACGGTGTTTAATTTATCTACTATTTTATTTCTTAATTCTACTGTTCCCATAACATTGCAGATTACTAATATCACAAATATACACAATTATGGTTTAGGTAGCTTTGTTTGATTTTTAGCGTTTGACGGATTGTAAAGCGTGCCCATTTCTTGTAAAATTTGATACGCACTGCTAAAGCTAGCCACATTTTTGCTGTGACCTGTTTCTGAGGTTGAAGCCATAATACTTTTTCTTTTTATAGGTTTATAATGATTTAAAAATAGTAAAAATATCCCAACAGAAATGAAATATTTGAAGATAAATAAATTTGATCTTTATTCTTTAGAGAAGTTTACACCTGACAGGTTTTGGAAACCTGTCAGGTGTTTTAATGATGATTTGGTTTGTGGGTACGAACGGGACGCTCGCATTAGCGGGGGGTTGATAGGTTTTTACTTTCGTTATTTATTTTTTTGTTGCTAATGCGTTTGGCAACATTAAAAAAAATAAAAGCCCTTTTTCGTAATTCAATTCTTCGTAAAATAAACCTACTCGTGACAAATTACTATAATAATTTTGGAGATTTTGAAAGTAATAATTTTCGCTTGCAATAAACCAAGCCTTTTCGCCTAATTTAGTTGCTAAAAACCATTTTTCTAGGAGTCTGCCAGTTCTACCATTGCCATCGTTGAAAGGATGAATTTTTACAAATACAAGATGAATTAGGGATGCATAATAAAACACTTCTTCTATGCTTAAATCTGTATTTATAAGGCTTGTCAGTTCGTTCCAAAACAATTCATTTTCTTTTGCTACTATGGATGCTATTGCAGCTTCGTATTGAATTCTGTTAGTTTGTTGTTCCATAATGAGCATATTTCCTGTTCTAATCATACCACGTTGTGATGTGGGTAATAAATGCAGGGTTGCTATACTATGGGCTTTTAAAAAATTGGTCTCCGTTAGTTTGTTGTCTCTCGCAAATTCGTATGCATTGTATAAATCATTTGGTTTTTCTGTTAGATTTGGCAAATATTCTATATTCAATATTTTATGTTTTACATAACTATCAACTTCTAATTGCTCTCCCTCAATTTTTGAAGATGACATAACTGATACAGCTGTAAAAAAAGTAAAGTTCTTTGAATTCCACTCAATCTCTTTCACTTCATTGAATAGTTTTGATATATCAATATCTAATAAGGAAAGATAGGTGTGGTAATATTTTTCACTTAACATTTTTCGCTCACTCATAACTCAAATTTTAGTAATATCTCTTAGTGATTTATTGAAAATAATGTAATGTTTTGTCATTTTTCTATTTTTTCAAATTCTGATTGAAATAGAAGAATACTATGTATTTTCGTCCAAAGTAACCAATTTTCTAAAAGTTTCAAAGTACTAAATTTAAAATACAATTTAATATCCAATTTAATATCCAATTTATTAAAAATAAATATGTTGTTATAACTTACGAATTCCTAGCCCTGATGGAAGTGGAAAGCCCGTAAAGGAAAAACAGCAACTTTTTGTTGGCTTTTTGGGGCGACCAAAGGAAGCCACAAAAAAGCCTTACAAAAAGGCTGTTTTTACTGCGGACTTGTAACGAACAGCAGGAAATGGCTTCTAAAAAATTACAGTAATTTACTCTGAAACACTATCAATCAAAATAGTCAATAAATCAATGGCAGCTTGTGCGATTTTTGTGCCAGGACCAAAAACACCAACAGCGCCTGTATCAAACAAAAATTGATAATCTTGTGCAGGAATCACACCTCCAACAATGACCATAATATCTTCACGTCCGTATTTTTTTAGTTCTTCAATAACTTGTGGTACCAAGGTTTTGTGACCTGCAGCCAAAGAAGATATTCCTAAAATATGCACATCATTTTCAACAGCTTGTTTGGTAGCCTCTTGTGGTGTTTGGAAAAGTGGACCAATATCTACATCAAAACCCAAGTCTGCATAACCAGTTGCAACTACTTTTGCGCCTCTGTCATGACCATCTTGACCAAGTTTTGCAATCATAATTCGTGGACGTCTTCCTTCTAATTCAGCAAAAGTATCTGCTAATGCTGCTGCTTTTTTAAATAAGGAATCGTCTTTTATTTCTTTACTATACACGCCAGATATGGTTTTATGAACGGCTTTATGTCTGCCAAAAACAACTTCTAAAGCATCTGAAATTTCGCCTAAAGTGGCTCTTTTTTTTGCTGCTTTTACTGCCAAAGCTAGTAAATTTTCTGATTGATTTTTTGCAGCATTTGTTAAAGCTTCCAAAGATTTTTGAACTTCCACAGGATTTCTTTCTGATTTCAATTTTTGAAGTCGTTCAATTTGTGATTTACGAACGGCTTCATTATCCACTTCTAAGGTATAAATTGGATCTTCTTCTTTCAATCGGAATTTATTGACACCTACAATCACATCTTGTCCACTATCAATTTTTGCTTGTTTGATAGCTGCAGCTCCCTCAATGCGCATTTTCGGAATTCCTTTTTCAATGGCTTTGGTCATGCCTCCTAATTCTTCCACTTCATTGATGAGTTCCCAGGCATTTTCGGCAATTTCGGCAGTTAATTTTTCCAGATGATAACTGCCAGCCCAAGGATCAACAGTTTTGGTGATATGGGTTTCTTGTTGTAAATAAATTTGGGTGTTTCTAGCAATTCTTGCAGAAAAATCTGTAGGTAAAGCAATGGCTTCATCCAAAGCGTTTGTATGCAAACTTTGTGTTCCTCCAAATACAGCAGCCATGGCTTCAACAGTTGTTCTAGCAACATTGTTAAACGGATCTTGTTCCGTTAAACTCCAACCACTTGTTTGAGAATGTGTTCGCAAAGCCAACGATTTTTCGTCTTTTGGTTGAAATTGTTTTACGATTTTCGCCCATAACATTCTTGCTGCTCTTAATTTGGCAATTTCTTTGAAATGATCCATGCCAATTCCCCAAAAAAAGGACAATCTTGGTGCAAAAGTATCAATATCCATTTCTGCTTCAATTCCTTTACGGATGTATTCTAAACCATCTGCCAAAGTGTAAGCCAACTCAATTTCTGGAGTTGCGCCTGCTTCTTGCATGTGATATCCAGAAATGGAAATCGAATTGAATTTTGGCATATTTTTACTTGTGAATTCAAAAATATCCGAGATAATTTTCATGGATGGAGAAGGAGGATAGATGTACGTATTTCGCACCATAAACTCTTTCAAAATATCATTTTGAATCGTTCCTGAAAGTTGATTCATTGTAACCCCTTGTTCTTCAGCAGCCACAATATAAAATGCCAAAATGGGCAAAACTGCACCATTCATAGTCATTGAAACCGACATTTCGTTTAAAGGAATTTTATCAAACAACATTTTCATATCTTCTACAGAATCAATGGCAACACCTGCTTTTCCTACATCACCTTGAACACGTTCGTGATCAGAATCATAACCTCTGTGAGTTGCTAAATCAAAAGCAACTGACAAACCTTTTTGACCTGCTGCTAAATTTCTTCTGTAAAAAGCATTACTTTCTTCAGCAGTTGAAAAGCCTGCATATTGCCTAATTGTCCAAGGTTTTTGAACAAACATAGTTGCATAAGGACCTCTTAAATTTGGCGCAATTCCTGCTGCAAAATCTTCGTGAAGTTCCCCTCCCTGTCTCCCCAAAGGGGAGGAGTTTTTGTTAGAACTCAATAATTTTATATTTGAAAAGTCTTTTCTATTCATTATCGATTCTTTCTTTTTCAACGATTTCTGAAAGGCGTTTTCTTTGAATTGGTAAAATCAGTGTTTTAATATGACGTTGTTTTGTAAACGGATAAATTTCCAAGTCATTTTTTATAAAATCCTTGTTATTTTGCTGAAAATTGGTTCCTACTAGAACAACTTTTTTTGCTAAAAATTCGGCTTCTTCTTTCTGTTCGCTTTCTTTGATTTTTTTCTGAATGATGCCTTCTTTCAATTGTTGTAAAAATCCACCACCTTTTTCAATTTGCTTAAAAATCAGCAATGCTTTTTCTGCTAATTGTGTAGTTATGGATTCAATATAATAACTTCCATCAGCAAAATTTTGGGCTTCTTGTAAATAACTTTCTTGCTGTAAAATCAATAATTGATTTCTTGAAATGCGTTCGCCAAATTCATTTGATTTATGAAAAATCGCATCATAAGAAACATTAGAAATGGTGTTTGAACCGCCTAAAATAGCACTCATACACTCAGAAGTTGTTCGCAACATATTTACGTTATAATCGTAAATAGTTTTATTTCGCAAACTTGGTTGTGTAAAAATATGCGCTTCACAATTTGTGATTTCGTATTCATTTAACAAGGTTTCCAACAAAATTCTGAAAGCTCTAATTTTAGCAATTTCAAAGAAATAATTGCTTCCAACTGAGAATGAAAAATGGATAATTGTAGCAATTTCTTTTCCAAAATGAATAAGATATTCATTGGCATGTGCTAAGGAATATCCCAATTGTTGCGAAATGTTGGCACCTGCATTTTGATACAAATCCAATGAAACTGAAATTGAATTTTTGCAAACGGTAGTAATTTTTTCAAGTTTTTTGTAATCTTCTTTTAAATTGACAAACCAATTGCCAGTTTCAGCTAGATTTGCAATAATATCATTCTGGAAATAAGTGTTTTTTGAATTGCAAAAATTGTAGAGTTCAATTTGAAAATCATCATCTAAAAATAAAAACTGAAAATAGATGGTTACTGATTGTACATCAATATTTTGAAAAACTTTTTGATAGTCAAATTTTTTAGTTGCTTTGAAATGAATGGAAGTTGCGCCTCTTTGCAGAGCATCTTTTGCTAAGAAATTGGCTGTTTTTTCACTGTCAATAAAAACTTTTTGGCAAATTTCAAATCCTTTTTTAGGAAGTGGAATGTTGTGATTTGTTCTGTCTTCTTTGGTGTAAAATGGTTTTACGGTGATGCCTTCGTCAGTTTTCCAAAGTAAAGTTTCGTTATAATCAGCACCTTTTAAATCCGCCTGAATTTTTTGTTTCCAAGCTGCTGCTGAAACTGGCGAAAATTCATCAAATAAAAAAGTGCTCATTTTTTGGGAATGGTATCAAATTCAATCAAATAAATTTCTTCATTTTCTTTTTTCATCAAATATTGCTCTCTTGCAAATCGTTCTAATTCTAGTGAATCTTGCAATTTTTTGATGGTATTTCTGTCTTTTTCAATTTTGTTTTTATAGAATGTTATAGAACTCTCCAAATCCTCAATTTCTTTGTCAAATTTTTTATGAACTAAATAGGAATTTTCATCAAAAAAAAGCATCCAAATTATAAATGGAACTAAAATCATCACAAAAATATTTGTAAAGAATTTATAGAATTTATTGCCTTTAATATTGCTTAAAAAACCCATTTTACAAACGCTCGTTAATTACAGATCGCACAATATCAATGGCAACTGTGTTGAATTTATCATTTGGAATTATGATGTCAGCAAAATTCTTTGTTGGTTCTATAAACTGCTGATGCATAGGTTTTAAGGTGTCTTGATATCGATTTAAAACTTCGTCAATATCTCTGCCTCTTTCAGTAATATCTCTTCGAATTCTTCGAATTAAGCGTTCGTCAGTTTCTGCATGTACAAAAATTTTGACATCAAATAAATTGCGTAATTCTTCATTGTTAAAAATCAAAATTCCTTCCACAATCACTACTTTTCTAGGATGCGTTTGAACGGTATCTTTGGTGCGATTGTGCGTTACAAAAGAATACACAGGTTGTTCTATGATTTTTCCTGATTTTAGTTCTTTTAGATGTTGCACTAATAACTCAAAATCGATGGCTCTTGGATGATCAAAATTGATTTTTGTGCGCTCTTCATACGACAAATTATCAGTGGCTTTGTAGTAAGAATCTTGTGAAATTACACACACTTCATCTGAAGGGAAATGCTTAACAATCTGATTTACAACAGTTGTTTTGCCACTTCCAGTTCCACCAGCAATTCCTAAAATTAACATATTTGATAACTTATTTTTGTAAATAAAACACTAAAGTAGTGAGATTTTATAAATTGATGAAATTATTAATTTTTATGTCTTTTGCTTTTAAATCAAACATTAAATTGTACAATCCAAAAAAGGTACGATTCATGTAAATAAAATGCTTGGAACCTCTGCTGGCATTGTAAGAACGCAATTCCGTATTTTTTGAATAACGTTCGCCAAATTCAGCAATTTTTCCGAAGAAAGTTTCATCCGAAAAATCAAACGTTTCCACGTGAAATGGTTTTGAAAAAATACCCAACATTTCATGAAACATTTCGCTAAAAAATTCTAATTCCTCTTTACTGTCATCTTTTCTTAGAATTTCTAATTCAAACATTTTTTCTTCAAAAAGTGTTTTATCTAACAGGGTTTCTGCTTTTGTAAATTCGAAATATGGATTGTAAAAATCCAAAGGGATTGTTTTCATACAACCAAAATCTAAGGCAATTAATTCGCCTTTTTCAGACACTAAAAAGTTTCCAGGATGTGGATCAGCATGTACTTTTTTCAAATTATGAATTTGAAACATATAAAAATCCCACAAAGCTTGTCCCAATTTATTGGCAACATTTTGGTCGGTATTCATACTCGTAAATTCAGACAAATGAATGCCATTCATCCAATCCATTGTAATGATTTGTTTGGATGATAATTCTTCGTAATAATTTGGAAATAAGAGATTTGGGATATTTTTACAAGCTTCAACAACAGCTTTTCCTTGTGCAACTTCTAAGATATAATCTGTTTCTTCTAACAATTTATCTTGGACTTCAAAAAAATATTCATCAGAAGTTTTTCCTTTCATGTTGAACATTCTAATTACAAAAGGTTTTAGCAATGCCAAATCTGATTTTATACTTTCAGAAACGCCTGGATATTGAATTTTTACAGCTAATTTTTTACCATCTTTTTCGGCTTTGTGCACTTGACCAATACTTGCAGCATTATAAGCTTTTGTGTCAAATTTATCAAAAGTTTCTGATGGGAATTTTCCGAAACTTTTTTTGAAAGTTTTTAAAACTAATGCTTCAGAAAGTGGAGGTACAGAAAACTGAGCCAATGAAAATTTTTCTACATAGGCTCTAGGTAAAATACTTTTTTCCATACTGAGCATTTGCGCCACTTTTAGTGGACTTCCTTTCATGTCTTTTAGACTATCATAAATGTCTTCAGCGTTGTTTTTATTGAGATTTTCTCTGGCATTTTCCTCAGAACTCACCATTTTTTCTCCATAATATTTGAGGTAATTTACGCCAACTTTTGCACCTGTTTTTACCAACTTTGATGCACGTTGGATTTTTGAAATTGGAATACTACTGGCTTTTTTCATTACTTATTGAACGTTTTTTTGAAAAGATTCTTTATAAATAAACTTCCCAAGGTCAAAGGCATTTTTTAGAAATTTGTTTTCCAAAAGTTCGAAGCTGGTGTTGATTGATTTTTCGATAAAAATGTCTGTTTTTTCAAAAGATTCTGAGGTGTCATCCAACCAAAATTTAATGGTAAAAAACAGCTGAAACCACAATGATTGACTAATTAATTTTTGTTGAAATTTTTCTAAACCTTCAATAGGCAATATGCTTTCAGAAATTTGTAATTCGTCAATAAATAGGATGAAACTTTTTTGTAAGCTTGATAGAATACTGAAAGATTGCACTTGATTTTTACAGCCTTTTAGTGAAACTAACACAAATTCTCTATTAAGCGTTAGGTTTTCAAAAAAGGTAAAATACAAACTGATTAATTTGTTTTTTGCATCAAAAGTTGAAAATTCTTCACTTTCATGAAGCACTTCTAACGAATTTAAAAAGAGTTCTTTGTAGATTGCTTTTTCTACTTTTTTTAAGGAAGTAAAATGTGCTAAAAAATCATCTTCCTTGATTTTTGATTCTTTGCAAAAGTCAATAATATCAGAAGGTTTTTCTTCATTTTTGATGACATAATCCATGTAAATGGTAAAAATGTCATCTCTCGTAATTTTCTTCTTTTTAGCCATACAAAAATTTATTGTGCAAAAATACGAAACGTTTTACCGTTCAAAGAAAATCTGATCTATATAAAACAAAAAACCAAGTTAAAATTAACTTGGTTTTTTTAAATTGAAGAGGAAAATTTTAAGCGAATAATTTGCTGAATCTTTTTTTTCCTTTTACAAAATGATTTTTATAAGTTTCTAAAGCATCAAAAACAATATTTTGTTGATTTTCCATCAATTTAATACCTGATTTCAACGCTTTGTCAGTTACTTGTTGCCATTGAGAGGCTACTGAAATTCCTTCTGTAACTAATTCTTCTGTTTTGTTTAAAGCAAATTCATTTGCTTTTTTTGCGTTCACTTTTGCAGTTTCTATTGCTTTAGAAACTTTTTCAGAGATGTTTCTTGTTGTTTTCATTATGAATATATTTTGTAATTATTATTTATTTTTTTGTCCAATTTTTCACAGCTTCTAAATCGCCTTTCAACGCTAATTTTGCTTGTGCTTTCCATCCTGATAAATCGTAAATTTTTGCATTTACTCCTGCATTATTTAACAAATTTGTCAAGTCTTTGATAGTCATATTTGCAATTTGTGCAAAAGAAGTAACGTTTAATTCATTCAATGATTTTTCTAAAACGAGTCCAATTCCTTTAATGATTTTTAAATCATCTACAACATTCGTTTTTTCTACAGCTACTTTTTCAACAATTTTTTCAGATGCTTTTTTTGAGGGTGCTTTTTTAGCTTTTGGGGCTGCTTTTTTTGGTTCCTCAGCTAAAATATCTTCTGTATAATTCTCCACTTTTTCTTTCACTTCTTCAATAGTTTCAGTGATGTTTTTCTTGATTTTTTCAGCAATTTTTTCAGCTTTTTTTACAAATTTATTGTTTGCAACTTCTTTTTCAATTTTGTTTTTTACCTCTTCAGCTTTTTCAACTAAAGGATTTTCAGCTATCATTTTTTTTGCATTATCCACCATTTTTTGATCATAACCAACCAATGTTTTCAAACGCTCAGTACCATTTTCTAACTGACTTTTGATTGATTCAGCAGTTTCAACCATCATATTGATTTGTTGTTTTGTTAACGGTTCTGCTTTTTTGATCAATTTTGCCGTTAATTTTTGCCATTTTTCACCAGTTTTTACGGTAGTTTCAATAGCGTTGAAAGAAGCATCAATCAAATCATTATTGATTTTTTTCACGATTGCTTTTGCTTTTCCGATGTTTTCTTTTTTTGACTTTTTTGTTGCCATGATATGTTGTTTTTTTTTGTTCTTTTTAAATTTTATACTGCAAATGTAAATTTGATGAGTTACAACTGAGTTACATTTACAAGTTGATTATTTTTTTAAACTCAGTTTCCTAAATTTTTATACAAAATTAATATAGGGAAGTTACAACTGAGTTACAAAAATGTAATATGCTGATAATTAATGAATTTCTTCAATAAGTTGTAATAATTTTTTAGTTTCTGGTAAAGGAGCAATGCCATATTCTTCCTCTAAAATGACTTCACATTTCATGTAAGTTTTTAGCGCTTGAGGTCTGTTTCCTTTTGCGATGTAAGCTTGCATTTGAATGCGATAAGCATCTTCCCAAGTTGCGTCAATTTCGAGTGCATTTTGCGCCAAACGAATGCTTTCAGTTGGGTTTTCATCCAACAAAATTTCGGCTAGAGTAATGTACGTTCCTAAAATTAATAATTGATTTTTTTCACGTTCTTCAGAAGTCCAATCTTCAAAAATTCTGGAAGGTAAAAAGGAACCTTTATACAATTCAATGGTTTTTTTGTAAGCAATTTTTGCTATGGATTTGTCAACAGTCAAAGCCTCATTACCAATGATTACATATTTTTCTAAAGCATCAACATCAATCCAAACTTTTTCTAAATCAATTTGATAACTTACACCTTGTCTGATAATAAAATTCGGTTCAGTTCTATTGATTCTATTGGGTTCCAACACTTTTTGAATGCCATGAAGTGCCACTTTAAAATCGCGATCATCCCAATCTTCCCATAAATGATCCATGATTTTTTCTTTGTGTAGTGCATTTTTTTTTCTGTTAGAAATAAGGTATTGAAACAATTGAGTCGCTTTGTCACGTCCCCATTCTTTGTCGTTTATTTTTTCTTGATTTCTCCACAATACAAAATTTCCAAGTGTCTGAATTTTGATTTCAGCTTGTTCTTCAAAAGATTTTAATTGTTGAATTTGTTGGAGTAAATCAGACATTTAGTAAGAATTATTTCTTTTGATTGTCTATTTTTTTTGACAATTTTTTGATTTCAGCAGTCAAATCTTCAATTTGTTGTTGCACTTTGTGAAAATCAGATTTTGATGCATTTTTCCATTGATCAATCTGCACTTTTTCACTGATTTCTTCACTGATATTGGAAATTTGATCTTGTAATTGGTCTTGCAAATTGTGAAACTGTTTTTTTGGATCTTTTATTGTTTCTTTCAACATTTTTGGACCAACATCTTTGATGGTTTTCCACATAGAAAGACTTTTTTGCAAGATGTTTTCTTGATCTTCTTGAGGTACATTTTTTGTTGCTTCTTCAGTAAGAGAAGCTAATTTTTTTTGCATAAAATTTAATGCATCCTTAAATTCGGAAAAACGTTTTTCATCACCATCTTGAATGTGAGAAATTTTACCTTTCCATTGAACTTTTGATTCTCCATTTTCTTCAAAAATTTCTTGTTGAAAACGCACCATAAAAGAGGCAGTTTGTTCTTGTTTTTTATTCATAATCAGATTTTTAGCCTGGTTCTTTTTCAGAGCCAACTTCATATTTTATCAACCCTTTAAAGGCGTCATTTACGGTATTTCCTTCGTATAAAACTTTGTAAATTTCTCTAGAAATTGGCATATCAACTTGATATTCTTTCGCTAATTCCATCACTACTTTTGCAGTTTTTACACCTTCAGCAACTTCATTCATTTCACTGATGATTTCTTCCAGTTTTTTGCCTCTTCCCAATTGAAATCCAACATGATGATTTCTACTTTTAGAACTTGAACAAGTGGCAACCAAATCGCCCATTCCAGCCAAACCTGCAAACGTGCTTTTTTTGCCACCCATAGCAACTCCCAATCTTGTCAATTCAGACAATCCTCTTGTAATAATTGCTGCACGCGTATTATCACCTGCATTTGCGCCATCACCCATTCCTGTTGCAATAGCAATAATATTTTTTAAAGCGCCACCCAATTCACACCCAATTACATCATCGTTAGTATAAACTCTGAACAAACCAGAACTAAAAACAGTTTGTAATCTTGTGGCAATATTGTGATCAACCATTGCAATTACAGCAGCAGCAGCTTTCCCAAAATGAATTTCTTTCGCCAAATTTGGACCAGTTAAAACTCCTGCAGGATTTTCAGGTAGAATTTCTTCGATGATTTCTGTCATGCGTTTTTTGGTGTTCAATTCCAAACCTTTTGCCAAATTGATAACTGGAACCCAAGGTCTTATAAATGGTTTTGTTTCTTCCAAAACTTTTCGTAAACTTTGTGAAGGAACGCCAACAACAATTACATCAGCATCTTGAACTGTTTCTTTAATGGATGTTGATGCTCTTAAAGAAGGTGTGAGTTTTGCTTCTGGTAAGTATTTTTCATTGGTATGAAATTCATTGATTTCATCGACAATTTCTTCATCTCTTGCCCAAATAATTGTCGGGCTATTTTTTGCCGTTAAAGATGCTACTGTGGTTCCCCAAGAACCTCCACCTAATAATCCAACTTTTAGTTTCATAGACATTAAATTTAATTTTCTAACTCTTTGATGAATTTATTTCTAACTTCTTCAACATACATATCAATGTTTTTTGGTTTCCATTCAGAGGTATCTACAGGATTTAAAATGACTATTTCAATTGCTGTTGGATTGAAAATATTACTTCCTTTTGGCATTGCTAAATAGGCATTTTTTATCACAATTGGAACAATTGGAACACCAGCTTTCATTGCTAAATGAAAAGCTCCTTTTTTGAAAACTCCTAAATTTTTACTGCCACTTCTTGTTCCTTCAGGAGCAATGACTATGGAAGTTCCATTTTTCAATGCTTCAACAGCTGGTTTCATAGCTTCTATGGCTTTTTTCTTATCAGCTCTGTCAATAAAAATAGCTCCTAAAGCTTTAAAAACAGGACCTAAAGGTGTGTATTCCAATTCTTTTTTGGCAACTCCAGCAATATCTTTTCGTAAGATTTTTAGTAATATAAAGAAATCAGCAGAACTTTGATGATTGAAACAAAAAACTGCAGGTCTGTTTTCTTCTAAAATATGTTTTCCTTTGATGGCAATTTCCAAACCCGCAAATTTTGTTCCTAAATCCCCAATACTTGCGATGGTGGTATTTCTTCCTTCTTTTATATCCAATAATAAACTTCCTTTTAATAAACCTTTTAATGCAGATGGATAGATACTTGCAGCTGCTAATCCAGTTCGTAAACCATTCACAAGTGGTTTTTTATTGTTTTCCTTGAAGCGTAAAATTGGCCAATTATTTTCAAAAGCAACTTGCGAAAGTCTAGAATCTGGATTGGTTGCAATGGGTTTTCCAACCAATTCTAGCAGTGGAAAATCATCAAAACTATCTGTGTAAAAAAAACTTTTTGATAAGTCAATGGTATTTTTTTTAGCGAATTTTTTGGCTGCTTTTGCTTTTCCTTCAGCCCAACAAATCTCATTGATTTCGCCTGTAAACTTTCCTCTTTTTACTTCTAATTCTGTTCCGAAAATGTCTTTTATTCCTAACTCTTTTGCAATTGGTTCAATTTGGTAACTTGTTGCCGCAGAAATAATAACAACTCTATGTCCTTTTTTAAGATGAGAATCAATCAGAGTTTTAGCTTCTGGATAAATCGTATTCATTAAATAATCTTGATATACTTCTTCACCCAATTTTATAAATTCATTTTCTTTGACGCCTTTGATTCCTAAAGCAGCAATTTTGGTAAGCGTTTCAAAATCACGATTTCCTGCTGCATAAACTAATATGGAAGCAAATTGGGATAAAATTTCTTTGGTTGTTGCTTGTCCACTTAGTAATCTTGATTTTAGAAACTGTTTTGCCGAAAAATCATTGATTAATGTCCTATCTAAATCAAAAAAAGCGGCGATATGACTTCCATCTTCATCATTTGAAATCACTTCATTGGTATCTAATCCAGGGACCAATTTTTCTGTGAATTCCTCTTTTATTTTTTTAGCATTGACCAATTCTAATTTTTGTAGAAACAATAATCTTTCTGTTAAATTTTCATTCAACTCCATCCATTTTTCTAAAGCTTTGCTGTCTATTTTGTTTTCAATCGGAGTTAATTTACTATTTTTTGCTAATCGTAAAGAACTGATTAAAAATGGTTTAGTAGCACTTTCAAGTCTGCTAATATTGTTTTGCCAATGCAATTCTTTGCCTTTGAAAAGACACAATTCAATGAAAGCTTCTTCATTAAATTCGTCTTCTAAATCCCAGGTTTCTAAAGTTCTACAGACTACTTTATTGGCTTCTAAATAGCTCAATAACAGCGCTTTTGAAACAAATAATTCTTGTTTAGAAAGCAATTCTTCAACAGTTGATTCAGGATTTGATAAAATTGTTCGCCAGTTTTTATCAAATAATTTCATTTCAGCTTCAATTTCCGAACTGAATTGAGGTTTATTAGTATAGAAAAACTCAAATTTAAAGAGATTTCTAAGGTTCATTATTTCCTCCCAAAAGGCAATAATTCGTTCAGAAGGTGCAACATCTCTAATTTTAACCAACGCCATTTCAATAAAAGCTCTGTGATATAAATGTGCAGCAGCCATGTTTGAATAGTAAGTTGCTGATAAAAATTCGGAGGCTTCTAAATTGTATTGAGTTTTGTAACCTGCTTTATTTTTCTGAATAATTCCTGCACTTTTCAATAGATTCAGTGCTTTTTGAACTGATGCTCCAATACTTTTTCCACGTTCAATCAATACATTTTTTTTACGTTGTTCAATATAATTCATCAATTGGATGACATTGAATTCAATTTCTCTTTTTGTCAATGCAAAATTGTTCAATAAAATAGTACAAACTAATGAAACTGTGGTTACAGGAGTTATCATATTTGCCCTGTGAATCAGTTCAAATGCAAATCGAGGCAAAGTATTTTGATCCGCATAATTGTCTTCATCAATATCAGGAATCAGAGCATTTTGATGTTCAGAAACATCAACAGGATCTCCAAAACGAATGGCTGCATTGCCAAATTCATTCCCTAATTTTTTGATATAATTGACAAAAACACCAATATCTTCCGATTTTTTTTCTTTGCCTTTTCCTTCTTCGGTCATTTCTTTTACATCTGGAATCAAATCGTAGACAATAGAAACAGGCACATATTTGATGTTTCTGATACTTGCTTTTTCACCTTCCATGATGTATTTTAGAATTCCCATTTGTGGATACACAATCTTTCCAGTTCTGGAACGAGTTCCTTCAATATTCCATGTTAAATGATCACCATTTTCAATCAAACAAGAAATATAATGACGCAAGGAAGCTTTGTAAATTTGGTCATCTTTAAAACTTCTTCTAATAAAAATAATGCCCGATTTTTTTGCCAATTGTTTAAAACCTGGAAAAGCCAAATTGATTCCGCCAAAAGAATATGGAATTGGCATTCCATAACTTGCTAATGTTGATACAAGAACTACTGTGTCTAGATAGGTTTTGTGAGTCAAAATAAATGCCACTGAATTTTGACGCATTAGTTTCATCAAATTTTTGATTTCTTGCGTATTTACATCAATTTTATTGTTGTAAGCTTTTTTCAACATCATTTGAAATCCTTTGATAGCGAGTGTATTAGCTATGGGATGTTGCTCCGAAAAAAGTTCTTCTAAGCAATCAAAACCTTTTTTTTGAACTTCTGTCAAATCCATGTCCAATTCTTTGGCGATTTTTGCCAATTCCTCCTGAAATTTTGGATGTTTTATGCAATTTTCTAATCGATGTTCCATGGCTAACTAAAAAAAAGAGTTGTAAATTTTGAAATTCCTTTTTGTTTCCAAAACTCAGGATAAAAAAGTTTTTCTGCTTTCGAAATAATTCCTTTTTGATGCGAGTTTTCAATATTTTCATGCAAGGTTTTTGCAACAGTTAAAAGCACAGTTGCATTTGCTCCCATTCCAGAATGACTTCCAAAAACCTCAATATTTTTGATATCATCTCTAAAAGTTTCTGCTTCTAAACAATGTTTCCAAGGAACCAATCCATCCGTTTTTGTGTAAATACATGTAATGGGAATTTGCGGAATTTGCTCCAATTCTTTGATGAGTTTTTCATTTCGTTCGCGCAATTTTCTACCTCTTAAAAACTCCAATGATCTGATTACAGGCGTTTGCATGTGTTTTATTCCCCAAACTGGAGAACCAATTGTGATAAGTTGTGCTACTTTTTCAGGATGTCTGTTGGCAATTATTTTGGCGAAAATGCCACCTCCACTCCAGCCAACTAAACTCACTTTTTCTTGATGTTTTTCGTAAATTTCATCCAGTTTTTCGATCAATTTTGGTAGCGATTTTGAGTTTATCATGTTGATTCCTAAATCCCATTTGTAGGTTTTAAATCCAGCAGATTTTAAATATTTTCTCACAAAAGTCGTTGAATAATCATTGCCTAAATAGGGTGGCATCAGCAACACTGGTTTTTCATGAACACTTTTATATCTTGGAATCAAATGAAACAAACCAATCATAGTTGTCCATTCAATTAAGGACCTACTTTCCAGAATCACATTATACAATGGAGGAGGAGGAATTTTTGCGTTAATTCGCTCAATTTCTTTTCTAAATTTTTGGATGATATTAGCAATCGTATCTTTTTCTATTTTGTCAAAAACTTCATTTTTATAAATATTTTCGAGCAATAAAATTAGGGTGATATAATCTCTATCAGGTCCAAAATCTTCACAAATTGTGATGCAATTTTCCATCAAAATGTTCAAATTTTCTTTTCCTAAAGTTGTTTTTTTAATAATTTCATTCAACTTATTTTTATGTGGATGATTTTCAAATCCTTTCGTGATTATTTTTTTTGCTTCCGTCAAAGTTTCGCCTTGAGAAACTGCAATTGCAAGCGCAAATTTTATAAAAGAGGTATATACAATTTTGATACTTTCCATAGATTATTTGTTGGCGGTAACTTTTTGGTTTAGCCAGTTTAGGAGGTCATTTTCAACCTCGATTTTATTGATTTCGTTCAGCATTTCGTGTCTTCCATTTTGATACAATTTCAATGTAACATCTTTGATGCCAGCATTTTTATAATTATCAAATACTTTCAAAACCCCTTTTCCCATTTCGCCTACAGGATCTTCATCTCCTGAAAATAAGTAAATTGGTAAATTTTTTGGAGTATTTTCAAAAGCTTCCATTTCATTTATTTTTTTAGTTCCTTCCAAAACATCTAAAAAAACACAAAGCGAAAAATCTTCAATTCTCAAAGGATCAGCTTCAAATAAATCCACTTGATGTTCATCACGACTTATCCAATCTACGCTTGTTCTGTTGGGTTTGAATGCATTGTTAAATTGGGCAAAAAACATATTTTTTAACAATTCGTTGCTTTTATGTCTTCCATTCATTTTGGTGAAAAACTTGGTGCTTAAAATTCCGAAAGCTCCTAAAAATTTTATAAAACTTCCTGTTCCAGATAAAATTAAAACTTCCAAATCTTCACCAAATTTAATTGCATAAGCTCTACTTAAAAAAGAACCCATGCTGTGACCAAGTAAAATAATTTTATTTTTTGGATGTTCTTTTTGAATGATTTTAGAAAATTGACGCATGTCATTTAATGCATCTTCAAAATAATCTTTACCATCATAATACCCTAAATAATCTTCATTTTTTACTGATTTTCCATGATTTCTATGATCATTTGCATACACTTCAAAGCCTTCATTTTGTAGTTTTTCAGCAATTGAATGATACCTTCCTGCATGTTCTCCAATTCCATGAGCTATCTGAACAACACCTTTAAAAGGCATGTTTTCAGCAGCAAACCATTTGTAATAAAAAATGGTTTGATTGTCAATAGTTTTGAAGATATCTGTCTTAAAATTCATGAATTATTGGTTGAAAAAAGCAGTCAGTAATTTTAAAAACTGCGTTTTATTTTTTGCATTTCCTGAAATTTTTATCCGTTCTTGAATCACCACTTCTTTTAAAAGTAATTTTTTTCGATATAAATTGTATAGTATCAAATCGTCAATTTCTATCGTAATTATGGCATTTTCTGAAGCTTCTTTTTTTATCAAAACACCTTTTTCTGAGATGTTAATTTGAGTTGGAAAAACGGTTTTTTCTGAAATGATTTGAAAATCAATCAAACCTGTAAATTCATTTTTAATAGCATCATTTTCAGTTAGATACTTTTTAAATTTTGTAAAAAATGAATTGCTTTTTAAGGTTTCATTTTGAGGTTTTGGATTTCGTTTTCCTCTTTCTAAAATTACAGTTTCCAATTCGTTAGCAGCTTCTCTAATATATCTTGAAAATTTATCAGCATCAGGCATTGTTTTCGCATCAGAGGTTGTGGTTATTGAAACCAATCCATTGTAGCTGAAAGCAGCAATAATCAATCCAAATCCGTCTAAAACAGGTGTCAATCCAAAAATGGAAAGAATTTTTTTTCCTCTTAAATACAGCGGATTTTGTGGTCCAGGAACGTTGGTTATTGTAACGTTAAATGGCGGTTTTATAAATTCTTTGATGTTGTATTTACTATATAAACCAGCTGCTAAATTTGCTAGTCCAAATGGAACAGATTCTGCCATTTGTGCTAATGATTTTGCACCAATTGTATTGTGCTTTTTTTTCCCTAAACTCGTTTGTTCATAAATATATTCTAAACGTTCAATCGGGTCTTTGATATGTGTGGCAATTTTTACCAACATGTTCGAAATTTGATTGTTCATCTCTTGATTTTCAGAGTTTCCACGAATTGATATGGGAACATTTGCCACCAAAGGTTGTGAAGGTAGTTTTTCTCTTTCCTCTAAATACCTTCTAATTCCACCTGCACAAATTGTTAAAATCAAATCATTGATAGTAACATTCGTTATCTTGCGAAGTGAGTTGATTCTTTCAAACGATAATATGGCAGTTCCCCAAGTTCTTTTCGGAGAAACATTTTTATTGAAAATAGTATTTGGTGTTGAAAAGTTTTTAAAGACTTGTTTTTTTGGATTTAATTGATTGTTGATTTTTCCTTTCAGAAAAAACAACCCAGTTTCACTGGCTAGTTTTGGAATTTTAAATGGATTTTTAAAGAAATCTTGAGCACTTTTCAGAAGAAGCGAAATTTCATCTGGCAAAGGTTCAGGTTCAAAAGGAATTGGTTTTGGAATTTCTTTGTCTTTTTCATCAGCAGATTTATCAAATAAAATTCCCATAATGCCAACTCCAGAAGCGCCATCAATCATTACATGATGCACTTTGGAAACTATGGCAACAGAACCTTTTGGAACTTGCGAAACTTCGTCTAAACCTTCAATAAAATCTATTGACCACAAAGGTCTTCTTAAATCTAAAGGGTTGCTAAAAATGGAAGATGTCATTTCACGCAACGTTTTCCAATTGGCAGGTTCAGGAAGTCTGATTCTGTTGATATGCAAATCAATATCAAAATTTGGGTCATCAACCCAATAAGGATAATCCAAATTCATGGGAAGGTTTAGCAATCTTTTTCTAAACTTTGGAATTAAATGCAATTTTGAGGCAACAATTGCTTTAAAATCGTCAAATTTCAAAGAGCCTTCTACAATCACAAGAGTTGCAACATGCATTGGACTTGTAGGAGATTCTGCATATAAAAACGTAGCATCTTGTCCTGAAATTTGCTCAAATGAATTGTTTTTAACTTCGTCTAATAGATTTTTTAATAGCTTCTTTGCCATAAAATTTTATCATTAATGAATTTTTTTTGTAAATAAATATTCTAAAAAAAGATTTTTATCCTTTATTTAATTAACTCTGCAAGATAAAGAATTTTCAGAAGATTTTCTAATAAATTATAGAAGTCGATTTTATTGAAACTAAGTAAAATTTAGGTTGAATAATTAGCAATTGAATAATTGCTAATAAGTAAAAAAAAATCTCGAATTTTAAATTCGAGATTTTTTACTTAGATAATATATATTTAGGGTATTTTTTATTTGTTTAAAATTACTTTTTCTTAAGCAATTTCTTTTAACTTTTTTACAATTTTAACAAATTCTAGAGGTTTTTCAAGCATTGGAAAGTGACCACATTCTTCGATAATTTCCATTTTTTTTGGTTCAATTCCCTGCAAATCTTTTATTTTTTCAAAAGATGCTACCGATTCAAATTCATCATTTTTTCCCCAAATTACGAATTTTATTAAAGGAGCTTTCTTAAAATTTTTAAGCCTTTTTTTGTCAAATTTTACAGTTTCTAACATGTAATTATCAATGAAATTCATGGTTTTGATTCCATTATTATGGTTTAGCATTTCCCAGTAAACACGAAGCTCTTCTTCCGTAATTGCTTCTTTTTTGAAGAATGAAACTTTCATATATTTTTTAAACATTTCATAGGAAAGTGACAATTTTAAAAGCGATTCAGTAAGTGATTGTTTTTTTAATTCTAAATCTTCGGCATCTTTTGTTAAAGCCAATTGAATTCTAGAATTGATAAAAAATACATCTTTAATCTGTAATTCTACAAAACCTAGATCAATGATACTCTCCATTTCATCCAATATGCATACTCCAAAACCTTGTGCCATAATAGAGATATTTGTAATTTTCAATTCTCTCAAAAACACGGTTAAAAGACTTCCTTGATCTTTCGCAGTATAAAAATAATGCTTTGGTTTTGAAGAATACCCAAAACCAATTAAATCAGGAATAATGACTCTGTATGATTTTTTTAATTCATCAATAATTTTATGATAATCATAAGAGCTTGTTGCAAATCCGTGAAGAATTAGTAAAACTTCTTCACCTTGTTCAGTATCTACATAGGAGATTGTTTGTCCGTGTAAATCAATAGTTTTGTGATTTTTTCGCCATTCCATAAAGCATTTAGTTTAAGGTTAACTTACAAATGTTTCTCTTTTTACTGTGTGAAATATATTTTTATCAATTTCATCTAACACCATTAATAACCAACTTTTTGGTTCGTTTTCAATAGTATAACAGTTTCTGTTTTCTACCATTTGAATGTTTTCTTTTTGGTAAGTTGAAGACAATAGCAATGCATCTTGTATATTTGTAAAATCATCTTTTCTCCAGAAATAATGAATACGAACTTTTGATTCTTTCATTGCATTAATCCATCTGTGCCAGTATAAAAATATTTCCTCATTATAACTACTCAAAACTAAAATCTCTTTTTGTTTTTCTTTTGTTTGAAAATTTTCCCAAATTACACGAACTTTTTCATCGTCTTTGTATTTTTCGTCAAAAGCACTGTTATCATGTGTATTGAAAAGTGATTTATCAGTATAATTAGCCAAAACCTCTTTGTATTTTGGTAATTTTTTGTTACTATTTAAGTAGTAAATTGCATTGATACTTGAGTATAATTGGTCACTATTATTTTTTGTGATAACTACATCTTTAATTTGAAACGGAATAAGGTTGTAATTTTTTTTATGCAACAATTCTTTTGCAATCATGGCACCATATTGAGAGGCAATAATGGTAAATTCTTTCAATTTTAATTTGCTATATAATTTTACACAATCATTGGCATGGTCTAAAATAGAATAAGTAAAATTTTGAGGTTCGTCAGAAAATCCAAATCCTGCATGATCGTGAATGATAACTCTGTAATAATCTTTCAGCATCCCAATAATTTGATGATAATCATAAGAATTAAGAGGATATCCACTTATAATTACAATAGTTTCTTTTTTTGATGCGATAGGGTCAGTATCAATTACAAATAAATTGTTGTCGTCAATATTTACAAATTTTCCTAAATTTTTCCAATCTTGTGCAGTCATGGGGTTGATTTTTAACGGGGGTTTATTATTATTCTTTTCAAGCAAGTACCAAAGTTATCGCATATTGACAGTTCAAAAATGAGAAATCGTTCTTGGTTAGCACTTGTTCTTTTGGAAAAATAAGTGGGTTATATTAGGGAATAAGTGGTTTTAAGATTTTAGTATTTTAATGATTTATTAAACAAATGGATTTTTTAAAATGCGAAGTTTACTGCTTTTTTTCTCATTTGTTAAAATTCATCGTAAAAGTAAAAATTGAAAAGTGAAAGGTATTAATTTGAGGATTTTTTAATTTTTAAACATAAAAAAATCTTCCAGAATTTAGGGGTTAATTCTAGAAGATTTCAGGGGTTTTTAGGGGTTTTAGGGGTAGTTTTTTTTAGGGGATTTTGGGGTTTTATTTATAAACTTTATGATCTTATTTACACTATAAAATTAATTCATAAAAAGGAATTAAAATAGAAAAATCGTGTTTGGTAAGCATGCGCACTCATGGAAATATAACTGTATATTTTTAGGGTATAAGTGTATTTTTAAACTAAGTTTATTTGAAGTTTTCAATATGAGTTCTTATTTATTTTGAGTTATTTTAATAAAAATTTGGAAACAAAAAAAACTCCTAGAATTCGGGGGAACATTCTAGGAGAGGCTTCTAACACTATTACTGTTAGGGAAAAACTAAAAATTACACTATGAAACTTTATTATTAACTGTATAAAATTATTTCAATTTTATCGGTTTTATTGATAAAATGATTGACAAGTTATAATTGATTAAGCTTAAGAATAAGTGCGTTGATTTTTGGAATAAATGGAAATACATCTAAAAATATCTTATTTTTTATGTACAGTTAGTAAAGAAAAATAAACAATTTTTATACTTCTCTCGGAATTTTTAAGGAAAAAGTAGTTCCAATATCTAAGGTAGAATCAACAGAAATACTAGCATTTAAAGAATCTGCAATTTTTTTGCAAATTGCTAATCCTAATCCATTCCCTTCGTATTTTGAACTTGTATGTAAACGTTTGAAAGGTTTAAATATGTAATCATAATACTTTGATTCAATTCCAATTCCATTATCTTTAAAAGTAAAAATGTCATTTTCTTCATCTTTTTCAAATTGAATTTCAATTATCAAAGGTTCAGAAACTTTTTTATATTTAATTGCATTTGATAAAAAATTGGTAAACAATACTCTAAATGCAATTTTTGAAGAGTTTAAAGTGGGTAATTCTCCACAAATTAACGTTGGTTTTTCTAGTAAGCTACAAGTTAACGTTTCGAAAATTTCTAAAATCAATTCTTTGGAATCGAATTTTTCAAAATCTTCATTCACTTTTGAGCTTTTCGCATATTCTAGCAAATCATTGATTAATTGGGTCATTTTTACAGTGTTTTGTAAAATAAAATCAATGTACTTTTCATCTTTTTCATCCCATGTTTGTTGGTGTCTTTTATCTAACAATTTTAGGAAAGAATCTATTTGTCTTACAGGAGCTTTTAAATCGTGAACAGCTATATTTACAAAATCTTCCATGTCTTTTGAAAACTGTTCTATTTTTGCTTGATATTGATTTATTAGCTTTGTTTTAGCACGCAATTCAATTAAATATTCAACATGTTTAGATAAAATAACCAACATTTCTTTTTGCTGTTCAGAAAGTTCTTTCACCTTATAATCAATCACACATAAAGTTCCTATGGCAATTCCTGATTTTGACTGTAAAGGAACTCCATAATAAAATACCACTTTTGGGTTTTCAACAACTAATGGATTTTCTGAAAAACGATTGTCAATTCTGGCGTCTAAAACGCTTAACATTTCCTCAGGTTTTTCTATAGCAATTTTACAAAAGGCTTGTTCTATGGGAGTTTCAGTGATAGAAATTCCAAATCTCGATTTGAAAAGTTGTTTGTCAATGTCTAAGACTGTAATTAACGAAACTGGAGTTTCGCAAATTTTTGATGCTAAAATAGTAATGTCATCAAACATTTTTTCTGGATTTGTGTCCAAAAGGTTTAGTTCAAGAAGTACTTTGTGTCTTTGAATATCTGCTATTGTCATTATAATGAGGAATTTTGACATAAATGTACTGAATTATTTGTATATTTGGAAAGCATTCAAGCTTTAAAAAGAAATAAATGAAGGTTTTACAGGCTATAATTATTGAGAATGATATTGACGTAATAAAGTCTCTAAAACAATTTGAGATGGAAAACTCAGTGTTGTTTTCAATTATTGATATTGTGTCAGATTGTAAAAATATTACAACACTTATCAATGAAAAAAAACCTGATGTATTGTTTATAAGTAGAGATCAACATGTTTTTGATCCTAGAATTTTGAATGACTTAACTGTTAGAAAACCCAAACTTTTATTTGCTTCTAAAGACAAATGCGACGCTTTTGAGGCTTTTGGATTTAGTGCAATCGATTTTTTATTAAAACCTTTAAATATAAATTCGCTTATAATTTCAATTTATAAAACGATTAAATATTTAGAGATGGAAACTGTTTTTCAGGATGATGTTTTAGGAAAAATTAAGTCAATCAATTTGCAACAACAAAATTTTGAATATGTTCCAATTGCCTCAGTTGATAAAATTGAATTGTTAAAAGTGGAAGATATTATTTTTTGCAAAGCTGACGGAAAATACACGGAATTTTATACAACAAATAATACTAAAATGATTTCTAGTAGAAATTTAGGAGAATACACTCTTTCTTTAAATAATAATTTTTTTAGAATCCATCATTCATATGTTGTTAACATTAAATTTTTAGTAAAGATTATCAAAAATAATGGCCTTTTTTGCGAATTGATTAATGGTCATATTTTGCCTGTTGCCAAAAGAAGACAAGAAGAATTCTTGAAATTTATCAACTACCAATAACTACTATAAAAACACTAATAATGAGCTTCAAGTATAAAAAAATAATGATTATTGATGACGATGCTATTGATAATTATTTGGTAAATGTGTTGATTAAAACCAATAATATTGCAGAAACCGTTTTAGAATTTGATAATGGTGAAAAAGCCATTGAATATCTAGAGGTAAATAAATCTATTGAAGAAAATTTGCCTGAAATTATTTTGCTTGATATTTATATGCCAATAATGAATGGTATTGAGTTTATGGAAAGGATGGATGAAATTGATATGAAATTTCCCCAAAAATGCAAAATTTGTGTAGTTTCAGGTAGTATTAATGACAATGATATTCTAAGAACAAAACTAAATGCGAATGTGCTAAAATATACTACAAAACCAATTACACCTGAGTTTTTATTGTCTTTGTAAATAATTATTTTGCCATTTTTTGGATAACTATTTCAATGGTTTTTTTTAGTAAATTTGGATTTAAGTCATTTTTTAATAAAAAATCAATAGCACCAATTTTTTTACTTTCTTCCATAGTTTTTTCACTTTCATAACCCGATAATAAAATTACAGGAATTGGAGCTGAATATTCCAATAAATTTTTAACAAGTTCAATTTCACTTGCATCAGGCAAATTAAGATTTGAAAAAATAATAGAAATTGATTTTTTATTTTCTTCTATAAACTCAATGGCATTTTCAAAATTTTCACAATGATTGATGAGCAAATTATCAGTTGTCTCTTGCAAATATTCTTCTATTAAAAAATAATCCCCAGAATTGTCTTCAATAATTAAAATATTTAATGGAGCAGTTTTATCAATTTTGATACTCATTAATTTATTCTGATAGTGTTGATAATTGCAACCAAAATTCTTCTATTTTCAAAATTGCATCTAAAAAATCTTGAATTTCTATAAGTTTAGTGATATAACTATTTGCGTGATTTTCATATGCTCTATCAATATCTTGTTGATTTGATGAAGTTGTGAGCATAATCACTGGAATTTTTTTTAAAAATGGATCGTTTTTAATTTTTTCAAGTACTTCATGACCATTAAAAATGGGCATGTTAATGTCTAAAAGAATTAAATCTGGTTTTTGCACGTTTGTAAATTCGCCTTTTTTATACAAAAAATCTAAGGCTTCTTGTCCATTTCTTGCAACGCTAATAACAGAACCGATTTTACTTTCTTCAAAAGCATCAATGGTTAAAATAATATCACCTTCATTGTCTTCAACTAAAAGTATGTGTGCCTGACTAAGTCTCATAATAACGCTTTTTTGGAGGATTAACAAATATAAACAAAGTGAAGTGATTTTTTTTCATAATATTCAAAAAGTTATATATTATTTTATGTTTTGTGAATATTTTTAGGAATTGTAAAATAAAAAGTAGCGCCATTATCAATTTCTGATATAACTCCAATTTTTCCTCCCCAAGATTCTACTTGTTTTTTTGCAATTGCCAAACCAATTCCTGTTCCCTCATAAGTCTCCTTATTATGAAGTCGTTGAAAAATAACAAATATTTTTTCATGAAATTTTGGATCAATTCCAATACCATTATCTTGAATGGATATTTTGAAATAATCATCATATTCTTCTGAAAAAATGGTCACTTTTGGCGGAATATTTTTTTTAGAATATTTAATAGCATTGTCAATTAAACCATGCAATGTTTGGATAAATGGCGATTTATAGCATTGAATTACAGGCATTTCTCCTACAGTTAATTCTACTTTTTTATCTAAAATTAGCTGTTTTCTTAAAAATTCATATTCTAAAATGATATCCATAACTGAAAAATTTTCAGGATTATCATTGATTTTTCCAGCTCTAGAATAATCTAACAAATCAAGGATTATTTTTTTCATTCTTTTAGCACCATCTGTTGCAAAATGAATGTATTGATTCCCTTTTTCATCCAATTGATGTTCATATTTTCTTCGCAACAAATCCATAAAACTAGAAATCATTCGCAAAGGTTCTTGCAAATCATGTGAAGCTATAAATGCAAACTGCTCTAATTGTTCGTTTGATAATTCCAGTTCTTTGGCATATTTGCTTAGAGATTCATTTAATTCAATCAATTCTAATTCTTGCGTTTTTTGCTTAGTTAAATTGGTAATTGAACCAAACATTTTTTCTGCTTTTCCTTGATTGTTTCTTACGAAAATCCCTTTATCTAAAACATACATTAGTGTTCCATCATTTTTTATGAATCGGAAATCTTCTGTCCATTTTAGAATGGTTGGATTTTCAATTGCGTTAAAAATACTTTGATGAACGCGTTCAAAATCATCTGGATGAATTTGGTTAAACCATAATTTTGAACTAGGTTTTTGAGTATTTAAATCATATCCCAAAATAGTTTCAAAACCTTCACCCCAAAAATAAGTATCATCAATAATTCCCCATTCATAAATGGCGTCATTGGTTGCTTTTGTTACTTTTTGAAAACGTTCATTAGCTTTAATAAGTAATAAATCAGATTCTTTTCGCAAACTGATGTCTCTTAAAAATACTGTAATTCCTTCATCTGATGGATACGCATTTACCTCTAACCAAATTCCATAATAATCTTCAAAATTTACAACTTCGCCAGTTTCTAGAACTTTGTGATAATATACATAGGAAGGTAAATTTACAGCATCAGGAAAAACTTCCCACAAATTTTTTCCAAGAATTTCCTCTCTTTTTACTTTAAGTAGGTTTTCTGCTTCACTGTTCCAATAAGAAACTATAAAGTTTTTGTCCATCGCAAAAAAAGCATCACCAATACTTTCTAGAATATTATTTTTTTCTTGTAAAACTTTGATAGCTCTTTCTCCAGCTAGTTTTTTTTCTGTGATGTCTATTCTGATTGATAGATATTGAAATGGTTGATTTTTTTCATTTAAAAAAGGAAATATAATACTTTCTTCCCAATAAAAAGTGCCGTCTTTTGCCTTGTTTTTCACTTCACCTCTCCAAACTTTTCCTGATTTTATAGTGCTCCATAATTCACTGAAAAATTCTTTTGTATGAAATCCTGAATTTATGATTTTATGAGTTTTGCCAATTAATTCGTCTCTAGAGTATTGAGAAATTTTACAGAAATAATCATTTACAGACATTATAATTCCATCAGTATTCGTAATTGTAATAATTGTTGACTGATCTAAAGCAAACTTATAATCCTCTAAAGATTTTAAACTTTTTTGTAAGGCAATTTCATTGAGTTTTTGTTTATTAATATTCTGAAAAGTTCCAAAGATTCTTATTGCTTTTCCATTGACTATCTCAGCTTTTCCATTAGTTCGCACCCAAATTTCATTATTTTTTGCTGTTATCAAAACTGTTTCTAAATCATATGAATTTCCATTTTGGATGCAATCTTGAAATTTGTGAGAAATCAATTCTTGAAAATCTTTTCGATAAAAATCAATTGCAGTTTTAGTGGTTGGTTTAAAATCTGCAGCAGACGTTTCATGAATTTTATAAGTTATATCAGACCAAAATAATTGATTTGAATTTAAATCAATTTCCCAACTTCCAATTTCAGCTAATTTTGAGGTTTGTTCTAGTAATTCTTTGTTTTTTTGTTCATAGGTTACATCTAACACAATTGAGTTGAAAAGTACAGTTCCGTCAACAAGAAAATTTGGTGTTCCTAATCCCAAATAAATTTTTACCTCTCCATTTGGTTTTACGTTTCGCCAAGTAGCTGTCCATTTTGATCTTGAAGTTATGGAATCAATAATCCCTTGTTGCATTTCCAATATGTTTCCACCATTTTCAATTTGTTTCCAAACCAAATTGATATTTTCAGTCACTTCTTCAGGGCTATAACCCCAAAGTTCTTTTGCGCCATCAGTTACATAACGTATTGAATCAGTACCATCTGGATAAATTAAGTATTGAAATGCAACTCCTGGTAAATTGTTAGCCAATGATTGATAACGCATTTCTGTTTGTTTACGTTCATTAATATCATGAAGACTTCCGTAAATTCGAGCGCATTTTCCATTTACGAATTCTGCATTTCCAGTACTTCTTACCCACAATTCATTATTTTTTGCAGTAACCAAAACTGCTTCAAAATTAAATGGAGTTCCATTTCTAATGCATTCAGCGACTTTTTCGGACACTAAATTTTTAAAATCCTCTCTGTAAAAATTGAAGCCTGATTCTATACTAAAAGACTTTTTTCTAGGTGATAATTCATGCAACTCATATAGGATATCAGACCAGTATTCTTTTTTATTAATAAAATCTATCTCCCAACTTCCAATTCTTGCTAGTTTTGGAGTTTCTTTATGTAAATCGCGTAATTTTTTTTCATTGGTGATGTTTTTTGCTGAAGCATAAATAAGCCCTTCTTCAATATTTGAATTGCTTGTCCAACTTAACCAAACAATTTCACCATTTTTTTTGATGTAACGATTTTCAAAATTAAAAGTTGAAATTCCGCTGTTTAAGCTTGATAAATCTTCATTTGAAATGATATTATCATCAGGATGAATGAATTTTTTGAAAGACTGCTGAAGAATTTCTTTTTCATCATAACCAATCATTTCGCAACCTGCTTTATTGATTTTTAAAAATTTACCATTCATATCGGTTACACAAATCAAATCAGGAACAGCATCGTAAATGTGAGTTAAATCATTTTCAAGTTTTTTACGATTTATTTCAGAACCAATAAATTCTTTCAGATAATCAAAAGTTTTTTTGTGTTTTTTCAACAAATCAGTTTCATTAATAGTTCCAATAACCAAAACGCCAATAATTTTTTTGTTAAAAATCATTGGAATTCCAAGAACAGAATTAATTCCTACTTTTTCTGCAGCTTCTTTTCTAATAAAGTCATTTTTTTTATCTACACTTTTCCATAAAATAGATGATTTTTGTTGCCATACAACTCCAGGCAAACCTTTACCTATATAATAAGAAGTTATTTTTTTACTAAGTTTATGAAGTTTTTTTGCAGCATTTGAATTTGAATTTTTAGAAAGTAAGTTGATTTTTGTACTTTCTAGGTTTGGGAGCCAAATTTCAACAAAATCAAAATTTCCATATTCACACAAAGTTTGACAAACTTTAGTGGTTGAATTTAATAATGTTTTTTCTACTTTAAAGTTTTCACTAATCTTATTAAGTAAATTTTTTTGAAGTTCTTTTAGTTTTTGAGCTGTTATATCTCTTTGAATTGAAATCCAATGTGTAAGCCATCCTACTTCATTGGCAACTGGAGTTACTGTAAATTTTACCCAATATTCTTCGCCATTTTTTTTATAATTGATGGTAGTTATTTCACAAGGTTGCTTTTTTTTTAAGGAATTTTTTAACTTTTTCAATTCTTTCCAATCAGAATTTGGACCTTGAAAAATTCTAGGATTTTTCCCTATAACATCTTCAGTATTGTATCCGGTCATTTTTGTAAAAGCCTCATTTACAAAAATTATTCTTGGTCCAGGTTCATTTATTTGCTCAGCCTCGGTTATTAAAATAGCATCATTGGTGTTTGTAATTACGCTTTCCAGTAATTTCAATCTCTCTTCTTCAATTTTTTGAGAAGTAATATCTTGAACTGTTCCTTCAACAAAAATGGGTTTTCCTTGTGAATCTTTTATCAATCTACCAATTTCATGAACCCATTTTGTTGTGCCGTTTTCAAGTACAATTCTATGAATGGCATCGTGAATATTATCATCAACAATAGCTTTTTTACATTTTTCTAAAAAAGAAACTACATCATCTTTGTGGATTGTATCTTTAAATTCTTCAAAAGAAATACTCTTTACGTTTTTATCTCTTTCCCAAATTTCATATACTTCGTCTGACCAATTTAAAAAATCAGTTTGTAAGTTTAATTCCCAATAACCCAATTTTGCAATATTTGCTGCAGTCCTAAATCGCTCTTCGGATTTTTCTATTTTTTCTAATTGTTGTTGTTTTTCAGTTACATCTTGGCAAGCTATTAAAATACTTTTTTTTCCTAAAAAGGTAACTTTATGGCCAACAATATCCATTTGGATATGATCACCATTTTTTTTGATGTGTTTAAAAATTCCGAAATAAATATTCCCCTCTTGTGAATCAATATTTTTTAGTGCTTCAACTAATTTTGGAAATTCTTCTTCAGTACTTAAATCTTTTAAATTAAGTTTTAAAAACTCTTCTCTGGAATATCCATAATGATTGATTGCTGCAAGATTCACTTCCAAAATTTGGAAAGTTTCTAATTCATAAATCCATGAAGGAAGAGGATTTAAATTGAAAATTTCTGCGCTAT
>DAIUBY010000023.1:19498-32386 GCA_036846425.1 Polaribacter sp. | reverse complement strand
GCTTCATGTGTGGAAAGTTTGCCATCAAACCAAGAAAATTCGCCTGAAGTTCTATTGACAACATTGAGAATAATTCCTAAAGTTGTTGATTTTCCACTGCCATTAGGACCTAAAATTCCATAAACTGTTCCTTTTTTAATGTCAAAAGAAAGGTTGTTTACAGCATGAACAGCACCGTATTTTTTATCAAGATTTTTGATTGAAAGTATTGTTTCCAAAAAAGAGTTTTTTAGTTAGTTGTATTTAGGACGATTTAAAAATCGCATTGTTACACAAAGTAACTAAAAAAAGTTGGGTTAAAAACCTCAGAAATTAATATTCAGGATATTCAATATCATCAAAACTATCAAATTCTTCATCAATGATATCATCATCACCAAATTCGTCAAAATCGTCTTCAAAATCTTCTGCAACAAATTGTTTTTCAGGAGCTTTTTCTGGAATTTCTCCAACAGATAAAATGGTTTTTGGCAAATCTGTTCTTTTTTCATCCAAAATTTCTATAACATCCACATAAAAAGTCCACATGTTTAAAAAATCGTACACATAAATCAATTTGTCATTTATTTCAGGCAAAGTTTCATTCAAAATACAATTTTCCATAGAAATATCTTCTCCAGCATCTGCCATGTTGAATAATGGAATTTCTTCACCCTGATTCCAATCTTCATCTGTTCTGTAAAATGAAGCCATTTCATGACCTTCAAATCCAAAAGATTTTGCAATTGCCAAATGTAAATTTTCTAGATTTATGTTGTCATCAACCAAAATAGTTCTGATAACATCTTCCTGTGTGTCTAAGATTGCGCGAATTTTGTACATAAACTTTTTGAAAAAAATCGTTACAAAAATACGATAATTTATATGTATTTTTACGCCTTTAAATTTGAAATTGGTTGGATACCCAAAAAATTCTTGACACCTGTAATCGTCTTTCGAAAAACACTTTGATGCAAACTTTGCAAATTGAGTTTATTGATGTGACTGAAGATTCTTTAACCGCCAAAATGCCTGTTAATAGTGCTGTGTATCAACCCTATGGAATTTTACATGGAGGTGCAACTGCAGCATTAGCAGAAACTGTTGGAAGTTGTGCATCAGCAATTTTTTTAAACTCAGAAACTCAAATTGTAAAAGGAATTGAATTGAGTATCAGTCATTTAAAAAGTGTGAAAAGTGGATTTGTTTATGGTGTTGCAAAGCAAATTCATAAAGGAAAAACCACACATTTGTGGGAAATAAAAGTTTTTGATGATCAGCAACAGTTGATTTCAATTTGTAAACTTACCAATATAGTGTTAGATAAAAAGTAAGAGATGTTTATTAGTCATTTTTTCAGAAGGTTTGTAAAAGTATTTTCAATTATTATATTTTTTCTGTTCGTGTTGTTTTACGGACTTTTTTATTTTTTCACTTCTCCAAAATCTGATGCTTCAATTTTAGGTGAATTTGAGGATGTAAGTTTAACTCCAAAAATTTCGTATCATGAATTTCAAAATTTAAAGTATCGAAAACTTTCTATTGTGAATGACACTACTTTACCAACAATTGTTTTTGTTCATGGAACTGTGGGATCGTGTTTGGATTTTATAAATTATATGAAAGATCCAATGATTTACTCAAAAGCAAATTTTGTGAGTTATGATAGAGTTGGTTACAATTATGACGATGCAAATGAAGTACAAGAATCAATCGCTTTTGAAAGAGACATGTTGCAAAGTATCACTAAAGATTTACCCAAAAATAAAACAGTAGTTGTTGGTTATTCTTATGGAGCACCAATTGTTTTGGCAGATACAACTCGTTATAAAAAAGCAGTGTTATTAGCACCTGCTGTTTTTAGTAATAAAGAGGTAACTCCTTGGCTATTAAATTTTTATAAATGGGAAATAACTCGTTGGTTAGTTCCTCCAATTTGGAAACAAGCTGCTAAAGAAAAACTTTCTCATAAAAATGATTTGAAAATTTTTGAAAATAATTGGAATCAAAATGACAATGAAATTGTGGCAATTCATGGAGAAAATGACCAATTAGTTCCTTACGAAAATTCAGAAAAATTAGCTGAACAATTTCCTAAAAATCAGTTTGATTTGATTCAAATTAGAAGAGGAGATCATGGTGTAATTTGGAACAGTTACGATTTTATTAGAGAACAATTGATTCTTTGTTTGAATTGAAAATCTTAGCTAAAATAACAAAAGCATTTCAAGAAAAGCAGCCATTTGTTGTTTTTAGAAAACCAAATTCAACAATTCTAAATGCTTTTTTTCAGAAAAATGATTCCCTATTTTTTTTGAATGATTTTGCTGAAAGTGGTTTTGTTTTTGCACCTTTTGAGACCAAAAAAAAAACGATCATTTTCCCTATAAACCAATCCAATTTTTTTGAGGAAACTATTGATTTTGATACGCAATTGATGTTGTCAAAAAACTCATTTGAAGAAAATTCTCAGCGAGAAAATCACCTTAAAATTGTTCAAAAGACCGTTGAAGAAATTCAAAAAGGATTTTTAAAAAAAGTGGTAATTTCAAGAAAAGAAGTTATTCATCTTGCTGATTTTCATTTGGCTGAGGTTTTTCAAAAATTGCTCCAAAATTATTCAAATGCTTTTGTGTATGTTTGGTTTCATCCAAAAGTTGGTTTGTGGTTAGGAGCAACTCCCGAAACTTTGTTGACAATTGAAAATTTAGATTTTGAAACCATGTCTTTGGCAGGAACCCAAGTTGCAGATGAATCAAAATCCGTAATTTGGAAACAAAAAGAATTAGAAGAACAGTCTTTGGTTACTGATTTTATTGAAAATCAATTAAAAAACCAGGTTTCAAATTTGAAAATTTCTTCTACTGAAAACTTAAATGCGGGAAATTTAGTTCATTTAAAAACGGTTATTTCAGGCACCTTACATTCTTCAAAATCGTCTTTACAAGAATTGATTGAAAGTTTGCATCCAACACCAGCTGTTTGTGGTTTGCCTCGAAATGAATCAAAAACGTTTATTCAAGAAAATGAAAATTACGACAGAGAATTTTACACTGGTTTTCTGGGCGAATTGAATGTTACTTCTCAAAATACCAAATCTAAAAAATCACAACTTTTTGTGAATTTACGTTGCATGAAAATTGAAAATAATACAGCCAATTTATTTATTGGTGGAGGAATCACAAAAGATAGCAACCCTGAAAAGGAATGGCAAGAAACGGTTTCAAAAAGTAGCACTATGAAATTGGTTTTATAAAAAAACCGCAAACAAAATGCTTACGGTTTTTAGTGTAAATAAAACTTGAATTAAAATTTTTTTTGAAACTGTTAGTTTTAAAATAATAGTTGTTTACTAAATATCGTCAAATGAAATATCTGTAAAACTACTAGAAGATTTAGTTTCTTCAATTTCGTTATCATCATCTTCCTCTTTTTTGAAATCTTTTTGATGACGCTCACTTATTACTTCATCACCTTTTTCGTTCAAAACATATTCTGTTGCTTTGGTAAGCATTTCTTGAAAATCATTGAAATCTTCTTTGTAAAGGTAAATTTTGTGTTTTTGATAATGAAAAGAACCATCATCGTGTGTAAATTTTTTGCTTTCAGTGATTGTTAAATAATAATCATCTGCTTTGGTAGATCTTACATCAAAAAAATACGTTCTTCTTCCAGCTCTTAAAACTTGTGAAAAAATTTCTTCCTGTTCAACTCTCTCTGCCATAATTCTTTTTAAATATGTTACAATTTTGTTTTTGACTTGCACAAATCTAATAAAATATTTTATTGGAAACTCATAAAGTTTATATTTCTTTTTCTAAAAGTTGCTGTTCGTACAAGTTTTTATAGTAACCTTTTTCGGTTATCAATTGATTGTGAGTTCCTTGTTGTATAATTTTACCTTCATCCAAAACAATAATTTTGTCAGCATTTTTGGCTGATGACACTCTATGACTGATGATAAACGTTGTTTTACTTTTCGAAACTTTTTCCAAATTTGCCAAAATTTGCTCTTCAGTTTCTGTATCAACTGCGGATAAACAATCGTCAAAAATTAAAATTTTTGGATTTTTAATGATTGCTCTAGCAATAGAAACGCGCTGTTTTTGTCCTCCAGATAAAGTCACTCCACGTTCGCCTAAAATGGTTTGATAACCATTTGCAAAATCGATGATATTTTCATGAACAACTGCATTTTTTGCAGCTTCAATAATTTCAGCTTCAGTAGCATCTTGTTTGCCAAATTTGATATTATTTTCAATGGTATCAGAAAACAAAAACGGATCTTGAGGCACAAAACCAATTTGGTTTCTTACATCATTCAAATTCAATTCTTTAATTGGTTTGTCATCCAACAAAACAACACCCTCAGTTACATCATACAAACGTGAAATCAACTCAATTATAGTTGATTTTCCTGAACCTGTATTTCCTAAAATTGCTAAAGTGTCGCCTGAATTTACTGTAAAATTGATGTTTTTTAAAGCAGTAATATTTGTGTCTTCATACGTAAATGTAACGTCTTTGAATGTAACTTTTCCTTGAATTTCTAGAGATTCATTGCTGTAATTTTCAATTTCAGGAACTTCATTCAAAAACTCATTGATTCTTGCTTGTGAAGCTTCAGCTTCTTGAACCATTGAAGTTACCCAACCAACAACAGCAACTGGCCAAGTCAAAATATTTACATACAGTAAAAACTCAACAACAACACCAATTGAAATTTTACCTTCAATGTATAAATTTCCTCCAACATAAATCACGATAATGTTACTGATGCCAATTAGCAAAACCATCAAAGGAAAAAAGAGCGCATTTGCTTGTTGTAAATGAATGTTTTTTTCTTTGCTTTCATCAGCAATAGCATCAAAATCTTTGATAATGGAAGCTTCAATTCCATAAGATTTTACCACGTTAATTCCTGAAAAAAATTCTTGTGTAAACGTGGTTAGTTTTGATAAATATTGTTGTACGATGGTACTTCTTTCATTGATAATTGTACTTAAAATGTAAATTGAAATTGCTAAAAATGGAAATGGTATCAATGTGTAAAGCGTCAATTTTACATCCACTTTTAGCATTTGTGCAAAACCAACCACAAAAAGCACCATCATATTCATGGTGTACATTATTGCTGGACCAACATACATGCGCACTTTAGAAACATCTTCACTTATTCTATTCATCAAATCACCAGTTCTGTTTTTCTTATAAAAATTTAAAGAAAGGCGCTGATATTGTTGATAAATTTCATTTTTTAAATCAAATTCAATCAATCTTGAAGTTACAATGATTGTTTGACGCATCAAATAAGTGAAAAATCCACTCAATAAAGCGACACCTACAATAATCAAAACATTGATGAATAATATTTTTTTTACTTCCGAAACATTTGTTTCAATTCCTTGCTGATATTCTTCAACAACGTTCAACGATTGTTTGATGATATCTGGAATTTTGAGTGCTAAAATTTTAGAAAGTACTGTTATAAACAATCCTGCTAAAATTCGCCATTTATATTTCGATAAATATTTATTTAAGTGTTGAAGTGCTTTCAAAAAATTATTTTAAAAATAAAGCACGAAGATACCAATTTCAACATGAAATCATTTCTTAAAAAAGAATTAAAAAGATGTCTATCAAAAAAGAAAATAGTACTATTTTTGCATCGCAAAAAATACAAGTTATTAAGTTCTTTTCGATGATAAATAGAAGACATATTCGAGTTAAAGTAATGCAATCCATATACGCTATGCAGCAATCTCAAAGCGATGATATCGTGAAAGAGGAAAAATTTTTAAAGCATAGTATTTTAAAAATGTTCGATTTGTATGTGCTCAATCTCTCTCTAATTATTGAAGTTCAAAAACTTGCTGAAAAGAAAATAGCACTTTCCAAAAAGAAAATTCTTGCCACAAAAGAGGATTTAAAACCCAATACCAAATTTTTAAATAACAGATTAATCAATATTATCAAAGAGAGTGTTAGCTTGATTAGTTATTGCGAAATCAACAAACTCAAAAATTGGGAAATTGACGACGAATATGTAAAAATAATTTATGAAGAGTTGCAAAACAGCAAATTATATAAAAATTATTTAGACACTTTAGAAGATTCATTCAATGTTGATCGCTCATTTGTGATTGATTTTTTCAGAGAAATTATTGCTCCAAATGAAAAATTAGCCGAGTATTTTGAAGATAAAATGATTACTTGGGTTGATGACATTCCGTTTGTAAATACTTGGGTTATAAAAACACTAAGTAAAAGCAAAAACAATGGAAACTTTATGATGGGAAGTCTATACAAAGACAAAGATGATGAAGAATACGTATCAAAACTATTCCAAAAAACCATTCTAAAATTGCAAGAGTATGAAAAAGAAATTGCAGCAAGAACTCCAAATTGGGAAACAGACAGAATTGCAGATATTGATATGATTTTAATCAAAATGGCAATGGCTGAGTTTTTGCATTTTCCGTCAATTCCAGTGAAAGTTACCATCAACGAATACATTGAAATTTCTAAAGATTATTCCACTGAAAAAAGTAGTTATTTTATCAATGGTGTATTGGATAAAATTTCAAAAGAATATGACAAAGACAAGAAAATTGTTAAAATAGGAAGAGGTTTATTATAAATTCTTAATTGAAAAAAATATTTGTTACTTTTACCAAAATTTAATTTAAAATGAGAAAAACAGCTATTTTAGGATGTCTTTTAACCACATTATTTTTAACAATTTCTTGCGCAAATGCTGATGCAAAAGCAAAAATTAATGTAGAAAATTTAGAAGAAGCAAAATCAAGAGATACAGAAATTAAAAAAGGCGCAGCAGAAATCGCTTTTGATAAAGTTGAGCATGATTTTGGAACTGTAAATGAAGGTGATATTGTTGAAACAACCTTCGTTGTTAGCAATCCTGGAAAAACAGATTTAATCATCACAAACGCGCAAGCATCTTGTGGATGTACAGTGCCAACTTGGCCAAAAGAACCTATTAAACCAGGTCAATCAGGCAAAATTGAAGTATCTTTCAATACATCAGGAAAACCAAACAGACAAAGCAAAAGCATTACATTAACAACCAATACTGAATCAGGAATGGAATCTTTAATATTGAAAGGTTCAGTAGTACCAAAAACAAATTAAGCATGTTTTCAATTATTTTTTTACAAGCAGGAGGTTTAGCAAGTATGTTGCCTTTCTTAGCGATGATTTTAGTGTTATACTTTTTTATGATTCGTCCACAAATGACACGTCAAAAGAAAGAAAAAGCATTTCAAGCAGGAATAAAAAAAGGAGCTAGAGTAGTCACTTCCAGTGGAATACATGGAAAAATTGCGGATATTCATAATACTGATAATACTGTAACAATTGAAACTGCTGCAGGAAAAATTAAGTTTGAGCGTTCTGCAATATCTATGGAATTGAGCAAAAAATATAGCAATACAGAAGCTAGTTAGTATTTCAAATAATCAAAATAGCAAAGTGAACTTTTTCTTTTTTTTGAAAAAGTTCACTTTTTTTATTGAAAAACAGTATATTCGATTGCAGTAAACAACAGAAAACTTTTGAAAACTTCAAGAACAATATCAAAATCTTTTATTGGCTTTTTAGGAGCGTCTTTTTTAATTTGGGTTTTGATTACTTTTTCACGAGAATACAAAACTGAAATTCCTTTTGAAGTGAATTTTATAAATGTTCCTCAAAAAAATATTCTTTTAGAAACTGCTCCTAAAAACATTTCTCTTTATGTAAAAGGTTCAGGTTTTCGACTTTTATGGTCGCAACTTTTTGATAAAAAAATCAATATTGATGTTTCAAAATTTGCTCAAAAAGCGGAATCTGTTGTTTATATTTTACCTAAAAATCAGCTCAGATCCATACAACAACAATTAATTTCGGGTGTTGAAATTGAATCAATTTTAAAAGATACAATGTTTGTAAATATGGGTTTTTTATTTTCAAAAAAAGTGGCTTTAAAACCCAATTTGAATCTTAATTTTCAAGTTGGATATAATCTTTTGGGTGATGTAAAGGTTACTCCTGATTCGATAATTATTTCTGGTGATGAAAATCAACTAAAAAATATCAATTTCTTAGAAACAGAAAGTTTACAAATGAAAAACATAAATGCCAATTTTTCAAATAAAGTAACAATTTTGAAACCAAATAAAATTCAAAATATAAAGTTAAGTGCTTCTAAAACAAAAATTTACGCAAAGGTTGATAAGTTTACAGAAGGAAAATTAGAGATTTCATTTAAGATACAAAATGTCCCATCAAACGTAAAATTGACTACACTTTCGGAAACAGTAATTGTTACATTTGTTGTTGGTTTGACAAATTTTTCAAAAGTCTCTACAGCTTCTTTTTTGATTGAATGTGATTACCAAATGTCAGCAAAAAATGAGTTGAATTATTTAATTCCTACACTAATGCTACAACCCGATTTTGTGAAAAACGTTAAAATAATTCCATCAAAAATCGATTTTTTAATACAAAAATAATTCATGATAGTTGGTTTAACAGGTGGCATTGGAAGTGGAAAATCTACAGTTGCAGCCTTTTTTGCATCATTTCCAAATGTGGTTATTTATGCAGCAGATGATGAAGCAAAAAAGTTGATGAATTCATCAAAAATCATCAAAGAAAAAATGATTACTGAATTCGGTTCAGAAACTTATAGAAATGAGGAATTACAGAGAGAATTTTTAGCAAAAATTGTGTTTAATAATCCTCAAAAATTAGCAATTCTCAATAGCATTGTGCATCCAGAAGTAAGAAAACATTTTCAAGATTTTGTAAAACAAAATTTAGATAAAAAATTGATTATCTATGAAAATGCCATTCTTTTTGAAAGTAAAAGCAACACACTTTGTGACATTATTATAAGTGTTTTTGCGAGTTTAGAAACAAGAATTGAGCGTGTTATTCAAAGAGACAATTGCACTTCAATAGACGTGTTAAACAGGATAAAAAATCAATATAGTGATGAATCAAAAATGATGCAATCTCATTATGTAATTATGAATGAAAATCTAAAAACAGCCAAAAATCAAGTAAAATATATTCATAATATTTTAACAAAAAAGTGCTAATGCTTTTAAGTATATTTAACGTATTTGTTAAAACACTCTTAAATTTACGTTATTTCAGTTAATTTTTATTAAAAACTTCAATTTTCAATTCTTTTATCTCGTAACTTTGATATATGGGTAAAAAGATGTTCATTTTTATTATTGTACTAATGAGTATTTCCTTAATTGGAATTATTGCAGTGCAATTGTATTGGATAAATAACGCTGTTGAAAGTAAAAAAGAACAATTTAAAAATGATGTTCAAAAGTCGTTAGGAAGAGTTGCAGAACGAATTAACGAAAAGGAGGAAAGGCTTATAGAGATTCAGATTCAAGACATTATAGAGCACAAAGCAATTGCTGACCAAGCGCAAATAAAAAACTATCTTTTTCAGCAAATTGATACAGCTAACAATACTAAAATTTCATTTGGAGCAACTGTTTTAGAAGAAAATTTTGAAATTCCCTTGGATTTTTTAGACGATGAAAAAATAATTTTTACCAGAATTACAGGGAAAAAAGATTTTTTTCAAAGTAAATTTATCAAAAGTCCAGACAACATTTTTAATACAGAAGATATTGCGCGTTTTTCATTTTTAAGCAGAATGAAAAGTTTGGAGAAAAGCCAATTTTCTGAAATAATGAAAGATTTTAAAAGAGTAAATCCTTTAAATCAGAGAGTTAGTAACAGGGAATTGAATGCAACTATTAAAGAAGAACTTGAAAAAAACAATATTCATTTAGATTTTAAATACGGAGTTTATACCAATGAAGGTTTGGCAACCAAATTAAAATCAGGATATTATACCATCAATATTGATGAAAGTTACGAATATCCTTTACTTTTTGATTCCGAAAACAATCCTGAATATGATTTATTTGTCACTTTTCCATCGAAAAACGAACATATTTTGTCTGGAATTTCATCCATATTATTGCTTTCATTATTTTTTATTTTCGTAATTATCATTGCTTTTTCAAGTTCATTATATCAATTAATCAAGCAGAAAAAAATATCTGAAATCAAAACAGATTTCATCAATAATATGACGCACGAATTTAAAACTCCAATTGCAACCATCAATTTGGCTTTGGATTCTATCAAAAATCCAAAAATAATTGGAGATTCAGAAAAAGTGTTGCGTTATGTAAAAATGATTCGCGATGAAAACAAACGAATGCATACGCAAGTAGAAAACGTGTTGCGAATTTCAAGATTGGAAAAGAATCAATTGACTATCAGTAAGGATACTGTTGATGTTCACGACATTATAGATGATGCCATCAATCACGTAAGTTTGTTGATTGACGATAGAGGAGGCAGTATTGAAAAACATTTTCAAGCCATCACTTCAGAAATATCTGGAAACGAATTTCATTTGCTGAATGTGATTGTAAATATGCTTGAAAATGCCATTAAATATTCAAGTGAAGCACCAAAAATTGATGTTTATACGGAAAGCACCAATAAATTTTTCATCATAAAAATTAAAGATGAAGGAATTGGAATGGGAAAAGCAGCTCAAAAAATGGCTTTTGATAAATTTTATCGCGAGCAAAAAGGAAATATTCATGATGTGAAAGGACATGGTTTGGGATTAGCTTATGTGAAAGAAATTGTAGAAAAGCATCATGGAACAGTATTTGTAGAAAGTGAAAAAGGAAAAGGAAGCATATTCACAGTTAAATTACCTTTAAATTAAATATAAAATGGGAAGTAAAAAAATTTTATTAGTAGAAGACGATCCAAACTTTGGAACCGTTTTAAAAGACTATTTATCATTAAATGACTATAATGTGACACTTGCAAAAGATGGAATTGAAGGTTTGATAATGTTTAAAAATAGCGATTATGATTTGTGTATTTTAGATGTAATGATGCCACGTAAAGATGGTTTTTCTTTGGCTCAAGACATTAGAGTTACCAACAAAGAAATTCCAATTATTTTCTTAACAGCAAAGACTTTAAAAGAAGATGTTTTGAAAGGATATGCAGTTGGTGCTGATGATTATTTGAACAAACCTTTTGACTCTGAAGTATTATTGCACAAAATAAAAGCAATTTTACAACGTAAAGAATCAGATAAAACTTCTGAATCTGATCAAATTTTTGAGTTTACAATTGGTGGATTTTCATTCAATTCGAAATTGCGTTATTTGACTTCAGCAGCAACTGTTGAGCCAATTAAATTGTCTCCAAAAGAGAGCAAATTGTTACGAATGTTGGCAATTCACAAAAACGATTTAATGCCACGTGAATTAGCTTTGACAAAAATTTGGAGAGATGACAATTATTTCACATCAAGAAGTATGGATGTTTATATTGCAAAATTGCGTAAATACTTGAAGGATGATGAAAATGTAGAAATTTTAAATATACATGGAGAAGGATTTCGTTTGATTGATAAATCATAAAAAAATCCTCACTTCCCAAAAAATCAAAACTCTATTTGTAATTTCAACTAGAGTTTTTTGTATTTTTAAGTTATGGCAGAATTCATCAAATTATACAACGAAAATCCGAATCAAAAGCAAATTGATAAGGTAGTAAAAGTATTAAAAAGTGGGGGAATAATTATCTATCCTACTGATACTGTGTATGGTTTGGGTTGTGATATTACCAATGTAAAAGCATTAGAGAGAATTGCACAAATCAAAGGAATTAAACCTGAAAAGGCGAATTTTTCATTTATTTGTAATGATTTGAGTCATTTATCAGATTATGTAAAACAAATTGACACCCCCACTTTTAAAATTTTAAAACGCGCTTTGCCTGGACCTTACACGTTTATTTTGCCAGGAAGCAACAATTTGCCAAAAGCATTTAAGAAAAAAGAAACTGTAGGAATTCGAATTCCAGATAACAATATTGCAAGAGCCATTGTTGATACGTTAGGCAATCCAATAGTTTCCACTTCTATTAGAGATGAAGATGATATTTTAGAATATACTACAGATCCTGAATTGATTTTTGAAAAATGGCAACATTTGGTAGATGTTGTTATTGATGGTGGTTATGGAGATAATTATGCTTCAACAATTATCGATTTAACAACTCCTGAACCAACTGTAATCAGAGAAGGAAAAGGAAGTTTGGATATTTTATAAACTCAGATAAAATGCCAAAAATTGAATTAGAAACAGTCATTAACTCTACAAATATCGAAGTTGTTTTTAATTTGTCAAGAAGTATTGATTTGCATAAAATTGCTGCTAAAAAGTCAAAAGAACAAGCAATTTCTGGCAAAACTTCAGGATTGATTTCTTTAGGAGAAACTGTTACTTGGAGAGCAAAACACTTTGGATTTTATCAAACATTGACCTCAAAAATTACTGATTTTGAATATCCTATTTTTTTTGCTGATGAAATGGTAAAAGGCGCTTTTGCTAGATTTCGTCACGAGCATTATTTCAAAAATTCCTCTGACACAATTATTTTGATTGATATTTTTGATTATACATCACCTTTTGGAATTTTCGGAAAATTGGCTGATTTCTTATTTCTAAAAAAATACATGACCAATTTTTTAATAGAAAGAAACAACATCATTAAAGATTTTGCTGAAACCGAAAAATGGAAAGAAATTTTAAAATAAATTCAGTTTAAATCTTTAAACTTCTTTTTTCCCAAAACAAAATATTGCCAAACAATACTGATATGCAAAAAATACGATTGATTTTTTGATAATTTTTTTCGTTTTTTAAGAAATATTGGCAGGTTTTTGTAAAAGCTAAAATGCGCTTTTAAAATCGCAAAAGTATGTACAGGTCTCAGTTCAATTAAAAATTTGATTCCTGCAATTCCGTCTAAAATCAACCTTGAAAG
>DAIUBY010000023.1:0-19398 GCA_036846425.1 Polaribacter sp. | reverse complement strand
ACAAGCGCCTGAAGCCCAAAAAATTTCAGCAATATCATCAAATTGATGAACGTCTTTTTCAATTGAATTGAAAACACGTCCTCTGCAATATGGATATCCAAAAAAATCTATAAAACCACCTCCAGCTCCTGCATATTCAAAGCTAGTTTTTTCTTTATAATCTAAAATTTTTGGTTGAATTATGGCTACATTTTTCTCTTTTTCAAAAACATCTTGTATTGGAGATAACCAATTTTCAGTAACTTCAACATCCGAATTTATCAAACAATAAATATCGGCTTCAACTGCTTGTAAAGCATCATTATACCCTTTTGCATAGCCACCATTTACAGCATTTTCAATGATATTTACAGATGGAAAATGTTTTTTTGTATAAGAAATTGAATTGTCAGTTGAGGCATTGTCTGCAACAAATATTTCAGCTTTTTCTGAGCTAAAATTTATAATGGAAGGAAGGAAAGTTTCCAGTAGTTTTTTTCCATTCCAATTCAATATGACGATCGCTATTTTCACAAGGTGCGAATTTACATTTTAAAAATGAGTTTCGTTATAAAGTTTTCTTAATAAAATCAGGAAGTTCTTGTAAGAAAATATAGGTTTCATTTTCAAAATCCATTTGACAATAAAAATGGTCTAAACCATTGGTTACAAAAAGATAATTTGCTTTAATTTTTAAGTTATATCTGGCAATTTGGTCAAAAGTTTCTTGAGTAATTTTTACTGAAGGAGCTTTGCATTCTACCATAATTTCTGGATTGCCAAAAGCATTGAAAATTATGATGTCAGTTCGTTTTTTTAAATTATTTATAAGCAATTGTTTTTCAATCGAAATCAATGAAATTGGGTATTTTTTATCTTCCAATAAAAAACAAGCTACATGCTGACGAACCCATTCTTCAGGAGTTAAAACCACATATTTTTTTCGGAATTTATCAAAAATAAGCGTCTTATTTTCCTTACTTTTGAGTTTGAACGAATAGGATGGAAGATTCAGTTTTTGCATCAATCAAAAGTAATAAAATGAATGAAGTTAACGACATTAAAGCTGATATAAAAAGGAAAATCTTGAAACCAATCTATTTTTTGATGGGAGAAGAATCCTTTTTTATTGATGAGATTTCTGATTTTATTGAAAAAAATGTATTAGATGAATCAGAAAAAGGATTTAATCAGCAAGTGATGTATGGCAGAGATGTTACCATTGAAGATATAATTTCTGCTGCAAAACGCTATCCAATGATGTCTGAAAAGCAGGTGATAATTGTAAAAGAAGCGCAAGATTTAAGCAAAACTATCGAAAAATTAGCTTCTTATGCAGAAAATCCACAACCTACTACTGTTTTAGTGTTCAATTATAAGTACAAAACCTTAGATAAACGAAAAAAATTATACAAAGATATTGCCAAATCAGGATTGATTTTTGAAAGCAAAAAGATGTATGAAAATCAAGTTCCTGATTGGATTCGCAAGGAGTTGATTAAAAAACAATATCAAATCGAACCAAAAGCATCTCTGATGTTGGTCGAATTTTTAGGATCAGATTTGAGTAAAATATCCAATGAATTAAATAAATTGACGATTATTTTACCTGAAGGAACAATCATCAATGACAAACATATTGAGGAAAATATTGGAATTTCAAAAGATTTCAACAATTTTGAGTTGCGAAAAGCAATAGGAGAGAAGAACGTTTTAAAATCAAATAGAATTATCAATTATTTTGCTGAAAATCCAAAGAATAATCCACTCGTAATGACCATTTCATTGCTTAATGGGTTTTTTACACAATTGCTTTTTTTTCACGGTTTACAAGACAAATCAAAAAAATCTGTGGCTTCAGCTTTGGGAATCAATCCTTATTTTGCAGATGAATATTCTTTGGCGGCAAGAAATTATCCCATTCAAAAAGTAACAAGTGTCTTGTCATTTTTGAGAGAAGCTGATATGAAAAGTAAAGGAGTAGGAGCTAACCAAAATGAAGCGGATATTTTAAAAGAACTGATATTTAAGATTTTACATTAAAGTACTTTATTAAAATAAAAGCAGCTACTAAATTGTATAAAACTAGTAGCTGCTTTTTGTTTATTGAATTTTGCAATTTTAGGAACTGTATATTTTGTTGTATAAATCTTTGTAAATCTCCTTAATTACATCACGTCTCATTTTCATTGTTGGTGTTAATTCACCGCCATCAATTGTCCATTCTTTATCTGTCAATTCAAATCGTTTGATTTGCTCCCAATTACCAAATTTTTTGTTGCAATCATCAATAGCTTGTTGAACAATCTGGATTACTTTTGGATTTTCAATCAAATCTTTATTAGCAATAAATGAGATTTCTTGTTCTTTTGCCCAATCTTTTAAATATTCAAAATTAGGTTGAATAATGGCAGCAGGCATTTTTTGACCTTCTCCAACAACCATTACCTGTTCTATGAATAAAGACTGTTTCAATTCGCCTTCCAACAAAGTAGGAACTACATATTTTCCTCCAGAAGTTTTAAACATTTCTTTGGTTCTTCCTGTAATTCTTAAAAAACCATCTTTGTCAAATTCTCCTTTATCACCTGTATGGAAAAACCCATCTTTGATTACTTCTGCTGTGCGTTCTGGATCTTTGTAATACCCTTGCATCACATTGTGACCTTTTACTAAAATTTCGCCAGTTTCAGCAATTTTGACTTCAATTCCTTCAATAATTTTTCCAACAGTTCCAACTCTAAATCCACCATGATTTTGATCATTTACAGAAATTACAGGAGATGTTTCTGTCAAGCCATAACCTTCCATAATTGGCATTCCTGCTGCTGCAAAAACACGTGTTAATCTCGGTTGTAAAGCTGCACTACCAGAAACCATCAATTTTAATTCTCCTCCTAAAGCAGCTTGCCATTTAGAAAAAATAAGTTTTCTGGCGATGCTTAATTGTTTTTCATACCACCAACCATTTGCGCCATAAGGTTCGTATTTCAGTCCTAAATCTAATGCCCAGAAAAATAATTTCTTTTTGATTCCTGTTAAATCTTCACCTTTTAGAACGATTTTATCATAGATTTTTTCATACAATCTAGGCACAGCAGTCATCACATTTGGTTTCACTTCTTGTGCATTTTCTGATAATTTTTCAATAGATTCTGCAAAATAAATATCCACACCACAATATTGATATAAATACAAAATCATGCGTTCGAAAATATGACAAACAGGTAAAAAACTTAATGCTCTAGAATTTCCATATTCTAAAGGCACTCTGTCTTTGGAGTACATAACGTTTTTAACAATATTATCATGCGTTAAAAGTACCCCTTTTGGTTTTCCTGTAGTTCCAGAAGTATAAATTATTGTCGCTAAATCACTTGGTTTTACAGCATTTTTCCTGTTTTCAACTTCAGGTTGATTGCTCATATCTTTTCCTAAATTCAAAACTTCCTTCCAGCTTTTTTCTCCTTTTATATCATCAAAAGTAAAAATACCTTTCAGTCCAGTATTTTCTTTAACTTGATTTAGTTTTTCAACAACTGTAATATCAGAAACAAAACAATAAATAGACTCAGAATGATTGATGATATATCCATAATCTTCCTTGCAAATTGTTGGATAAATTGGCACAGTTTGAGCGCCTAATTGCAAAACAGCGATATCGCAAATATTCCATTCTGTTCTGTTATTTGTAGAAATGATAGCTATTTTATCACCTGGTTTGATGCCTAATTGCAGCAATCCTCTGCTCATTTGATTGCATTGATTTACATATTCTTGAGACGAAATAGATTCCCATTTTCCATTATATTTGGTTGAGAATGCTTTTTGTAAATGGTAAGTTTTTAGCTGATAATAGGGGAAATCAAATAATCTACTAATTTCTGTTTGCATAAAGTTTGTTTTGAAGTATGCCAAGTTAATGAAATTACTTCGATTTTACAAATAGAAATTTAATGTGGCAGTTTTTTACGAATTGTATATTTTTTGAGACAGATTTTTATATTTTTCGAGAATTATTTTACGTTTCATTTTCATTGTTGGCGTTAAATGTCCAGCTTCAATAGTCCATTCATCTGGAGTAATTTCAAACTTTTTGATTTGTTCCCATTTGCCAAATTTTTGATTGTAAAAATCTATTTCTTTCTGAATTCTTTTCAACAATTTTTTATCTGTTGAAACGTCAATGATTTCATATTGATGTCTTTTTGACCAATTTTTCACAAACTCAAAATTTACTTGAATCAATGCAGCAGGCATTTTTTCGCCTTCGCCAATAACCATTATTTGCTCAATAAATCGCGATTTTTTAAGTTCACTTTCCAGTGCTGTTGGTGCAATATATTTTCCTCCAGAAGTTTTGAAAATTTCCTTTTTTCTATCAGTAATTGTTAAAAATCCTTCAGCATCAATGGTTCCAATATCACCTGTGTGCAAATAACCATTTATGATGGTTTCACTTGTCAATTCAGGGTTTTTGTAATAACCCAACATCACATTTTCACCTTTTATTAAAATTTCACCATCATCAGCAATTTTAATTTCAACATTTTCCAAAGGTTTTCCAACAGTTCCAATCTTGAAACCGTTATTTTTTAGTTCATTTAAAGTTCCTGCTGGCGAAGATTCTGTCAAACCATAACCCTCAAAAATTGTCATTCCTGCAGCTGTAAAAATTCTGATTAAGCGTTCTTGTAAAGGCGCACTTCCTGAAATCATGAATTGTAAATTGCCACCCAAGGCTTCTTGCCATTTTGAGAAAATAAGTTTTTTAGCAATGTTCAATTGAAATTGATAAAAAACACCATTTTTTTGATACGGTTCATATTTTTCAGCAACACGAATTGCCCAAAAAAACAGTCCTTTTTTGATGCCTGATAATTGACTTCCTTTGTCTACAATTTTGTCGAAAATTTTTTCCAATAATCTTGGAACAACAGCCAAATAATGAGGTTTTACTTCTTTGATTGTTTCACCAAGTTTGTCAATACTTTCAGCAAAATAAATTTCAAAACCCATCATTTGGTTGAAATAAGAAGCTGCTCTTTCAAAAATGTGACAAATGGGTAAATAACTGATTATCTTACTTTTGCTATTTTTTAAATCAATTCTTTTGGCAGTTTGAAACACTGTAAAAACAATATTTTTATGTGTCAACAAAACGCCTTTTGGAGTTCCTGTAGTTCCTGACGTGTAGATAATTGTTGCCAAATCATCTGGTTTTACAGCTTTTTTTAGTTCTTCAATTTTTTTAGAAAAATCGTTGTTTTCACCAATTTTTAAAAATTTTTTCCAATCATCATTTGTTTGAAAATCCTGCAAATAAAAAACACGTTTCAAATGCGTTTTTGACTGAATTCTACTAACTTTTTGATACAATTCTTCATCAGAGACAAAACAATATTTTGCATCTGAATGATGTAAAATATACTCGTAATCTTTTTCAGAAAGTGTGGCATATAAAGGCACATTTTGTGCTCCAATTTGTAAAATTCCCAAATCAAGAATGTGCCAATTTGGTTGATTATTGGTTGCAATAACTGCAATTTTATCATTAGGTTGAATGCCTAAATGCAACAATGAACTGCTAACTTTTTGAGCATCAGCCAAATATTTTTCAGTAGAAATTGACTTCCAAACATCATTTTGTTTGTAATTGAAACATTTTTCAGTTGGATGATTTTCAAGTTGATAATACCCAAAATCAAAAACACGTGAAATGGATGTTGACATTGTTCAAGTTTTGAGATGGACAATGTAGTGATTTCTAGCTTGATAAAAAAACAACTTATAAGGCTTGATAAAAGCTATTTTCAAAAAGCAATATTTAAATTAAAAAGCCCAAAATTTTTCATTTTGGGCTTTCAATTTATCTCGTTTCAATAATTAAAATTATCGTTGTTTTTCAATCCAAATTCTTGCATTCACAAAAGCGGTTAACCAAGGAGAAACTTCATCTTTTCTGTTTTTTGGATAGCTTGCCCAATTCCATTGAAACGTAGAACGCTCAATATGAGGCATTGTTACCAAATGACGTCCAGTTTTATCACACATCATAGCTGTATTATAATCAGAACCATTTGGATTATTTGGGTATCCTTCGTAACTATATTTTGCTACAATTTGATACTTTTCTTCTATTTCTGGCAAATGAAATTTTCCTTCTCCATGCGAAATCCAAACACCCAATTCTGAGCCTGCCAAATTGGACAACATCACTGAATTGTTTTCTTGAATTTTTACAGAAGTAAACGAACTTTCGTGTTTTTTAGAATCATTGTGATGCATTTTTCCATGAACAGTATGTTCAGGATTAATGAGTTCTAATTCCATAAAAAGCTGACATCCATTGCAAATTCCCACAGATAAAGTATCTTCTCTGTCAAAGAAATTTTTAAGCGCTTTTTTTGCTTTTTCATTGTATAAAAAAGCACCAGCCCAACCTTTTGCAGAGCCCAAAACATCCGAATTTGAAAATCCACCAACAGCACCAATAAACTGAATATCTTCCAAATTTTCACGACCTGAAATTAAATCAGTCATGTGAACATCTTTCACATCAAAACCCGCTAAATACATGGCATTTGCCATTTCTCTTTCAGAGTTTGAGCCTTTTTCTCTTATAATTGCTGCCTTTGGTTTTTTCTTTCCAATTTTTGGAAGTTTTCCAGTAAAATGTGTAGGAAAAGTGTATTGTAAAGGTTGCTTTTTATAATTATCAAAACGGTTTTGTGCCAAACCATTTGCAGTTTGTTTTTGATCAAATAAATACGATGTTTTGTACCAAATATCTCTCATTTCAGCAACATCAAAAGTGAAATTTTCTGTTTGATTTTTGATGTTGATTTGCCCAGAATTATTGCAAGTTCCAATGGCAAAGAATTCAATATTTTTCTCTGATAAAACTGCTTCAATTTCTTCATTTGCCTGAAAAACAATTCCTGCATTTTCTGAGAATAATAGCTTTATGGAATCCATTTCATTCAATCCAGAAAGGTCAAAATCTGCCCCTAAATTTACTTCGGCAAAACACATTTCCAATAAAGTAGTAATTAATCCACCAGAAGCAATATCATGTCCACTTTGTATTTTATCCTCTTTAATAAATTCTTGAATGGTATTGAAAGTGTTGCTTAAAAATGTAGCATTTTTTACATCCGGACTTTCATTTCCAATGGTGTTTAAAATTTGATTGAACGAACTTCCACCTAATTTAAAATTATCTTGAGAGATATTGATATAATAAATTTTACCACCATCAATTTGCAAAACAGGTTCAACAACTTTGCTAATTTCACTGCAATTTGCAGCTGCGGAAATAATTACAGTTCCTGGAGAAATTACTTCTTCATTCGGATATTTTTGCTTCATAGAAAGCGAATCTTTTCCTGTTGGAACATTGATCTTCAAATCAATAGCAAATTCAGAAACGGCTTTTACAGCTTTGTACAAACGTGCGTCTTCACCCTCATTTTTACAAGGCCACATCCAGTTTGCGGACAAAGAGACAGATTGCAAACCATTTTTTAATGGCGCCCAAATAATATTTGTTAATGCTTCAGTTATGGCATTTCTACTTCCAGCTTCAGGATGAATCAAAGCTGAAATTGGAGCGTGACCAATAGAAGTTGCGATTCCTTCTTTTCCGTTATAATCCAAAGCCATTACACCCACATTATTCAGCGGAATTTGTAACGAACCAACACATTGTTGTTTGGCAACTTTTCCGCCAACACATCTGTCCACTTTATTTGTTAACCAATCTTTACACGCAACAGCTTCTAATTGAAGTACTTGCTCTAAATAAATGTGTAAATTTTTAGTTTTATATCTCGGGTTTTTATAATTTCTAACTACAGTTTTGTCAGTCATAACAGTTTTGGGAGATGAACCAAACATATCTTCCAAAGCAAAATCCATAGGCTTGATTCCTGTTGATTTTGATTGAAAAGTAAAGCGCTCATTACCAGTAACTTCACCAACATCATAAATTGGTGAACGTTCTCTTTCTGCAATTTTATGAAGCGTTTCTAAATGTTTATCAGCAATTACCAATCCCATTCTTTCTTGAGATTCATTTCCAATAATTTCTTTGGCAGATAAAGTTGGGTCACCAACTGGCAATTTATCCAAATCAATCAAACCACCTGAGTTTTCAATCAATTCTGATAGGCAATTTAAATGACCTCCTGCACCATGATCGTGAATAGAAACAATAAAATTTTCATCACTTTCTACCATTCCACGAATGGCATTTGCAGCACGTTTTTGCATTTCTGGGTTGGAACGTTGTACAGCATTCAATTCAATTCCTGAGGAAAAAGCGCCAGTATCAGCTGACGAAACTGCAGCACCACCCATTCCAATTCTATAATTTTCTCCTCCTAAAATCACTATTTTATCACCCACTTTTGGTGACTCTTTTATTGCTTGATCTGCTTTTCCGTAACCAATTCCTCCTGCTTGCATGATTACTTTGTCAAAACCTAATTTACGAGCTTTAGCTGAACTTGAAGCTTGATTTTCTTCATGTTCAAAAGTGAATACTGAACCTGTAATTAACGGCTGTCCAAATTTATTTCCAAAATCTGAGGCACCATTAGAGGCTTTTATCAAAATGTCTAAAGGAGTTTGATACAACCATTTTCTGGCTTCAAACTTTTGTTCCCAAGGACGATTTTCTTCTAAACGAGAATAAGAAGTCATGTAAACAGCAGTTCCAGCTAATGGAATAGAACCTTTTCCACCTGCCAATCTATCTCTGATTTCTCCACCTGAACCAGTTGCAGCCCCATTAAAAGGCTCAACTGTAGTTGGAAAATTGTGCGTTTCTGCTTTTAAAGAAATCACGGAATCAAATAATGACGTTTGATAATAGTCAGGTTTATCCGCAGTTTTTGGTGCAAATTGCGTCACTTTTGGACCTTTTATAAATGCAACATTGTCTTTGTATGCAGAAACTATATCATTTGGATGTTGTTTGGAAGTTTCCTTAATCAATTTGAAAAGTGAAGTAGGTTGCTCTTCGCCATCAATCACAAAAGTTCCGTTAAAAATTTTATGACGACAATGTTCTGAATTCACTTGACTGAATCCAAAAACCTCAGAATCAGTTAGTTTTCTTCCAATTTTTTCGGCAACATTTTCTAAATAAGTTACTTCTTCATCACTCAATGACAATCCTTCTTGCTTGTTGTAAGCAGCAATATTTTCAATTTCTAAAATAGCTTCTGGTTGAATATTGATGGTAAAAATGGATTGATGTAATCCTTTAAATTTTTCTGAAATCATTGGGTCATACCCAGAGAAATCAGTTGTACAAGCCGAAAATTCTTCTATTCTGATGATGTCTGAAATGCCCATATTTTGGGTAATTTCAACGGCATTTGTACTCCAAGGAGTAATCATAGCTGCTCTTGGACCAACAAAAAAGGCGTCAATAGACGCCGCATTTATTTTAGGTTGGTTACCAAATAACCACGTTAATTTAGAAATTGTTTCTGTTGAAAATTCTTTTGTTGATTGAACAGCAAATACAGTTGTTTTTTGGTCACCAAAGAAATGAATCATGGGTAGCTAATTTGATTTAAAATAAAGTGCAAATTTACTTTTTTTCAAATGAATTCTAACGCATAACTTTACAGAAATTTTGGAGTTATTCACGATGTTTTGAACAAAATATTATTTTTAAGAAAAGCTTACTTTTTTATCAATTTTTTGGTAATAGCTCCTTGGCTTGAAGAAATTTTCACCAAATAAATTCCTGATTTTAAAGAAGTAATATTCATTTCTGAGGAAGCAGTATCTATTTTTTGAGAAAGAAGCAATTTGCCTAAAATACTGAAAATTTGGACTGAAATAGGTTTTGTTGTTCTGAAAAACAAACTGTTTGTTTCAGCAGGATTTGGATACATTTTTACAGAATTTTCAAAAGTATAGCTATTAGTAGAAAGTACATTACTCCAAATTTGCGCTACATATTCTGGATGGTCTATGAAAGGATTTCTATTTCCTTGAAATTGGTAAGCTTCATTATTTCTGACAATTTCACGCTGATTTACAGGGTCTTGTGTATGCCATTTGTACAATAATCGAATGTACCAAGATTCGTAAAATTGGTTTTTAGTTCCATTCAATGGATTGCTTTCTGAGCTATTGTGATTGTCCCACGAATTATCTAAAACTTCATCTTCATAACGAGTTGCAAAATACAGAAGCATTCTTGCAATATCTCCTTTAAATTCATTAATTGGTTCAAAAACAATTCCTGAAAAATTTTCAAAAGTATTATTCCCAACTTTTGAACCATTCAACGAAGTCCAAGTTGCATTAGAAACTTCACCAAAAGGATAATTACTTCTTCTGCCATTTACAGCGCCATCAGTTGGAACTACGTGATGAATATCAGATCTCATAGGTAAACCTTCATTAAAAAAACCTTGAGGAAAAATATGCTCTCTATTATAGCAATTATTTTCAGAATTGTAATTGCCACAAGTTCTGTTTCCATGAGTATAATTGTAAGGATCTTGTCCTGTTGGATTTTCAGAATACATATCCAAAACAGTATTGTCATTTTCGTAAAATAAATCTGAATCTGTTTTGATATAAGCGTCAATTAATGCACTGTAACCACGATCTGTATGACCGTTTTTTATAATGTTTTTCAACTGAGTTTTCAACGTATAACCTGAACCAGTTGCGGAACTGTAATAGTTTGCAGGAGCTTGAGAAAACCCAACAAAATAATGTAATAATAGGAGTAGAGGTAATAAATTTTTTGTCATTATTCTTTTACAAATTTCGAAGCAAAGATACCTTTTTCAGTAATTATTCTTAGAAAATAAATTCCTTTTGATAAAAATTGCACATCCAACTCTTTTGAAAATTGAGAAGTTTGAAACACTTTTTTTCCAATTGTATTGTAAATTGAAATTTCATTAATGCTATTTTCCAAACTATTACTTATTGAAAAAGTTGATTTTACAGGATTTGGATATACTTTAAAAACAATATTTTCAAAAGAATTTACACTTAAAATACTACTATGAGTTCCAATGTCATCTACAGTATCAACAGGATAAATATCCCATTCATTAGCCAAATTAAATGTGGTATTGGGTTTTGAAACACCGATTTTTCTTCGCAAAGTTTTATTTTCTGCAAAATTGGCATTTCCACCATTATAAGTTCCAATGATATCCACCAAAACACCGTCTTTAAATAAGCCTACAGGATCATTTCCGTTAAAATTAATTGGACCTCCAAAGTTGGTTTGACTCGCATTAGGTTGCACAAAATCCGCTTCATCAATTAATTTTTGAATAGTTGCACTACCATTGATAATAACATATACATCTTTTTTAAAAATAGTTCCAGAAAGTTGCAATTCATTTGACCAGTCATCACCATCAATACCACCATCTCTCTGACGTTTGATACTAAAACCAGTTAAGTTAATATCTGCATCTGTATTATTTACAATTTCCAAAGCTTTATTGTTGGATGTACCTTCAACATATTCAGAAAAAAACAATTCGCTTGAAACTTCGTTAATATCAGAAGTAGTTGCATCAATAGCGGCAGATAATTCCGAAATGTTGTTTTTAGCATCTTTAGCACGAATTTGAATACTATACGTTGTTGAAGCTGTTAAATTAGAAATTGTAAAACTAGTTTCGGAAGTTGTGCCATTTAAGACCATATCTACAAAAATTTCGTAGGCTGTTACTGCAGTATTATCTGTAGAAGCATCCCAAGAAATAACAACTGATGTAGTTGTTTGATTGCTAACAACAATATTTGTTGGAGTTGTTGGAGCTTCATCATCTACCAGAGTTTTTATGTTGATAGCAGCAGTTTGTGCAGAGCTATTATTAGCAATATCTTTTGCTAAAACGGTAAGGCTAAATTCAGTATCAGAGTCCAAACCTGTTACAATCATTGAAGTTGTTGTAGTATTTTTGTATAAATTTCCGTTTACAAATACATCATAACTTGTAACAGCAACATTGTCTGTAGAAGCTGTCCAAGACAAATCAACAGAAAAAGTGGTAACATTTGTAGCGGTAAGATTTGTTGGAATTGAAGGAGCTTCAACATCTGAACTTGTATAAATCCCCCAAGTATCTTCCGCTTCAGGTCCTCCCCAAATTCGTGTTGCTAACCTTGGATTGTCTATAAAAGGATTTCTATTTCCTTGAGCTTCAGGATTATTGGTATTTTCATGAAAGGTATTTCTTTGTCTCTCGAAATCAGAAACAGGATCTTCAACATTCCATTGCAAAAACAAATCAATCATATCATCAGGCGTATTTGCACTGCTTCCAATACCAACATTGGTTGGCAAACAACGATTTCCATATCGCAAGTACATGTACATAATCATTCTGGCCACATCTCCTTTCCATTCATTTCCAGGAAACCAACCTCCACTAGAAGCACCTGATGCAACCCCAGTTCCAGTAGCAAATAACCTATTTCCACGAGATGAATTTTTTTGAAAATCTGTAGGTCTTAAGTGATGAGCATCAGCTCCAGGACCAGCTTCACCCAAATTTGGTATTCCTAATGAACGTGAAAAAACATGTTCGCGATTCCAGTTACCCACAGAACCTCCGTTTAAATTGATTCCTCGAAATCTATCATTGGTGACATCACCATCAATTCCATTTTCCCAACCATACAATAATAAAACTTCTGCTGGATTATTTGGATTTACATCTGTAGCTTTTATAGCATTCCATATTTGATCATAAAACAGCGTTCTTGTATGTGTATTGATGATTTTTACAGCCAATTCTTCTTTCAAGGTAAGGCCTGTTAAATTTAAATTGACATCATTATAATACGCTTGTTGAGAGAATATTTGAAGCGAAAATGCAATAAATAGTAAAAAAGTAAAACGAATATTCATTCTATGAATTTTGGGTTATCAAAAAAAATCGTTTTTTTTTTCTAAGCAATTTGTTTTACAAAAAATGATGTAAAACATTATTTTTTTTCTAGTAGCGCCATGTAAAATCCGTCAAAACCTGATTCATGCGCAAAAATTTTATTTTCTTTTACGAAAGTAAAACTTTTTCCAGCTTCAGATGTTAAGAAAATGTCAACTTGTTGACGATTTTCAGAAGGTAAAATAGAACAAGTTGCATACACCATTTTTCCTCCAGGTTTTACCATTTTGGAATAATTTTGAAGAATTTCTTGTTGTGTTTTTTTTATTTCGTCAATAAATTCGGGTTGCAATTTCCATTTTGAATCAGGATTTCTGCGTAAAACTCCTAAACCAGAACAAGGTGCGTCAATCAAAACTCTATCTGCTTTTTCATGCAGTTTTTTGATGACTTTTGTAGAATCAATTACGCGTAAATCAATGTTATGCGCTTTGTTTCTACGAGCTCTTATTTTTAGTTTTTTCAATTTACTTTCGTAAATATCCATGGCAATTATTTGTCCTTTGTTTTGTATTAAAGCAGCTAAATGAAGGGTTTTTCCTCCAGCTCCAGCACAAGCATCCACCACTTTCATTCCAGGTTCAACATCCAAATAAGCAGCAACTAATTGCGAAGACGCATCCTGTACTTCAAACAAACCTTCGTGAAAAGATTCTGTTACAAAGACATTGGCTCTTTCTACTAATTTTAGCGCATTTGGATAATTTGGAATAGATTCAGTTTCAATCTCTTCAGTTTTCAGTTTTCGCTGTAACTGTTCTTTGGTGGTGTTCAAAGTATTAACTCTTAGAACAACTTCAGCTTGTTTGTTGAGTGCTGCAATTTCTTTTGTCCAAATTTCTTCGCCCAATTCTTTTATACCTAAATCATCCATCCAATCAGGAATGGATTCACGGAATTTTCTAATTTTTGACAATTCGTCAAATTTTCCTTTAATTCTTCTTAAAGGAACATCACCAATTTGATTCCAATCTGGTAATGGAATGCCTCTTAACACACACCAAACAGAAAATAATCGCCAAATATTTTCACGATCGTAAGGCACTTTTACTTCGGCAATCTCAGCATACAAACGATTCCAACGTACAATATCATAAATGGTTTCAGCAACAAATTTGCGATCTCTTGCGCCCCAACGTTTGTCTCTTTGTAAGGCTTTTTCTACAGCTTTGTCAGCATATTCACCATTGTTAAAAATATCTCTGATGCTATCTATAACCGAAAAAGTTAAGTTTCTGTGTAATCTCATTTTTTATTTTAATCGGCAACAAAGGTACAAAATAGCAGCTTGTGGTCGGATATAAAAATTAGGGAATTGTAGCGATTGATTTTTTTGATATGAGATTTTTTAATGTGATATTAAATCCCAATCTCCACTTGAAAACGCAAATACCAATTTTCTTGTTTTGTATTGTTAAAGTGATTCAAATTGGTTTTGGTCAATTCAGCTTGAATTTTCAAAGCATGTTCCCAAATGTATTTAGTAATTCCAAGTGTATATTGATTGTTTTGAGGTGTTAAATTTTCGATAGATTGAAATGGTTTTTGATGAGAAAAACGGCTAATAACCTCATAATTATTATCAAAAATATAACTCAATTGCGTATCAAAACCATTGCCAACAAAAACAAATTGTGTTTCATTATTGTTATTTGGATTTACTGTGATTGGGTTTTGAGCAGTTCTTTGCATGAATGAAGTTTGAAAAGACAGTCCTTTATATTTAAACATGGCATCCAATAAAATAGAGGTCATATCACGTTTCTCAAAAAGGATGTTTCCAATAGTTCCTTGAGTTCTTCTCGCTTTTTAATTAAAATGGAATGCTCTAGAAATCATTAATTTTGGAGTTTATTCACGTTTGATATCACCTTCATATAAAGTACCATCGTTTTTAAAAACACCAAAAGGGAAAAGTTCTAATTTTCCAGTATAAGCCAATCCATTGTCAGGCTCTTGTGTCCAGTTTCTTCCTTCACCAGAAGTAATAGCTGTTTTAATATTGTAAGAAAAAGCATCATTATTTTGGTTTAAATAATAGACTTGCAAACCAAAATCACGATCAATATTAAATCGTGCATTATTAATAGATCTATCTGTAAGTTGCAAAGCTCCAGAAGAGTTTACACGCTGTCTTTTTCCGGGCAATTTTGTTTGTCCAAAGCGAATATTCCAATGTTTGTTTGGTCTATAAAAAACAATGGCATCTCTAATGATATTAATGTTTTGACCCTCTTGAATTTCGCCAATATCATCTGGAGCAAATGACAATTGAATTACATAAATGAATCTTGGGTCACCAACAAAACCATCAAAACGCAAACGGAAACGTCTTATGGCAGCTTCATAAGCAGGATCTGCATTTTCGTCATCAATATAGGAAGCTATGTTTTGCATTCGAAAGCGAATGTTTAATTGAAAAATACAATCAGGAGAGGTAATTCCAACTCCTTTTCCAAAGCTATAATAGGGTAGTGCAGATAGTTTGATATCATTATTTTCCTGTGCTTTACTAGAAATACTGATACAAAAAAGGATGAATCCTAAAATGAGTTTTTCAAAAGATATATTTTTGACGGCAAAATTAGTATTAAAAATCCAAATTAATTTTTCCTTTTGCTAGCTAATAATGTGTTTTTCAATAACATAGCAATTGTCATTGGTCCAACTCCACCAGGAACAGGAGTGATAAAATCACATTTTTTAGAAACTTCTTCAAAAGCTACATCTCCAACCAATCTGTAACCATTTTGTTTGGTTGAATCTGGTAAACGAGTAATGCCGACATCAATTATAGTAACATTATCTTTAATCATGTCTGCTTTTAAAAACTCAGGAATTCCAATAGCAGCTACAATAATATCCGCTTGCAGGGTAATTTCTTTTAAGTTTTTTGTTCTGCTGTGGCAAATGGTCACAGTGGCATCACCAACTTTTCTTTTTTGAGATAACAAAATACTCATTGGGCTACCAACAATATGACTTCTTCCTAAAACAACTACATGTTTTCCAGAAGTTTGTACATTGTATCGTTCTAATAATTCTAAAATTCCGAAAGGAGTTGCAGAGATAAATGTGGGTAAATTCAATGCCATTTTTCCAACATTCATAGGATGAAAACCATCCACATCTTTATTTGGATCAACAGCCATTATAATTTTTTGTTCGTCAATATGTTTTGGTAAAGGCAATTGAACTATAAATCCGTCAATATCTTTATCGATGTTTAAAATTGCGATTTCATTTAATAAATCATCTTCTGAAATATCTTCTGGCAAGCGAATCAAGGTTGATTCAAATCCCACTCGTTCACAAGCTTTCACTTTTGCATTTACGTAAGTTAAACTTGCGCCATCATTTCCAACGATTATTGCTGCCAAATGCGGTTTTTTATGACCTTTATCAATCAATGTTGAAACTTCTGATGCAATTTCTGCTTTGATATCAGCAGCTGTATTTTTTCCGTCTAATAGAATCATTTTTTTAACTATGAATTTTCAATTACGAATTAAGAATTGCATTTTGAATCAAAACTTTGAATTTAAAATCTTAAACTTTGAATTCATTACTTCATTCCCTGCATCATTTGCATCATTTTTTTGCCACCACCACCTTGCATCATTTTCATCATTTTGCTCATTTGTTCAAACTGTTTCATCAATTGATTTACCTCTTGAATCGTAGTTCCTGAACCTTTGGCAATTCTCTTTTTTCTGCTTACATCAATCAAAGAAGGAGTGCTTCTTTCTGATGGAGTCATGGAATGAATAATTGCTTCAATTCCTTTGAAAGCATTGTCATCAATTTCTACATCTTTCATTGCTTTTCCAGCTCCAGGAATCATTCCAATCAAATCTTTCATGCTTCCCATTTTTTTGATTTGTTGAATTTGTGTCAAGAAATCATCAAAACCGAATTGATTTTTGGCAATTTTCTTTTGAAGTTTTCGAGCTTCTTCTTCATCATATTGATCTTGAGCACGTTCTACCAACGAAATAACATCTCCCATTCCTAAAATACGATCAGCCATCCTATCAGGATAGAAAACATCAATCGCATCCATTTTTTCACCTGTACCAATAAATTTGATAGGTTTATCAACTACTGATTTTATAGACAATGCAGCTCCACCTCTTGTATCACCATCTAATTTTGTTAATACAACTCCGTCAAAATTCAGAATATCATTGAATGCTTTAGCCGTATTTACAGCATCTTGTCCTGTCATGGAATCTACGACAAAAAGTGTTTCTTGTGGATTTACTGCTTTATGAATATTAGAAATTTCGGTCATCATTGCTGCATCAACAGCTAAACGTCCTGCAGTATCTATAATTACTACATTTTTACCATTTGCTTTGGCATATTTGATGGCGTTTAATGAAATTTCAACTGGATTTTTATTGTCAATTTCAGCATACACTTCCACACCAACTTGTTCGCCAACAACTTTTAATTGGTTAATTGCTGCAGGTCTATACACATCACAACCTACTAAAAGTACTTGTTTTGTTTTTTTTGTTTTTAGGTAATTTGCCAATTTTCCAGAAAAAGTAGTTTTTCCAGAACCTTGTAAACCAGACATTAAAATCACTGTTGGAGAACCTCCTAAATTGATGCCTACAGTTTCACCACCCATTAATGAAGTCAATTCGTCTTTGACTAATTTCACCATTAACTGACCAGGTTGAAGGGTAGTTAACACATTTTGTCCAATGGCTTTTGTTTGAACATTTTTGGTAAATTCTTTAGCTATTTTAAAATTAACGTCTGCATCCAACAAAGCTCTTCTAACTTCTTTGAGTGTTTCTGCAACATTTATTTCTGTGATTTTGCCATGCCCTTTGAGCGTATGTAAGGCTTTATCTAATTTATCACTTAAATTACTAAACATAAGTTACTTCCTTTTTTTAAGAGCCACAAATATAACAATTCGTGATGATTCAATTTGTTTGAAAATTGATTTTTATTCAGGAATTTCTTCACAAAAAACCTGTTTAAATCCAACTAAATAAATAAAAAATAAATATTTATTTTGCTGAATATAATTTTTTAAGAATTGTAGTATGATGTTCTGTGTGATATGCTGCCCACATAATCAATTCTCTAACAGTCATTTTTCCCATTAAAGGATGAGGAATTACTAAAGTATCCAGATTTATATCACTAATTTTTCGGGTTTTGTATTGCAATTTTTTATGTTGAATTTGCAACCTGTTCAACAATCGAATTCGGTCTTTTAATAATGGACTTTTCAAATTTTCATTGAAAGCAATGGTTTTATCTTTGTGTTCTTCCAATTTTTCTTGATATTTTTTTACAACAGCATCATAATCTCTTGAAGGCCTGTTGCTCAATCCGAATTTATATTTTAGAAAAAACCGAGGATAACTTAACACATTGTTCAGTAATTGCAAACTATTCACCAAATGCAAAATATGTTGACTTGTTGTCCATTTTCCTTCAGGGCCAACTTCCCAATTTTCAGCTGGTTGTTGATTGAGCCAATCAAACAATTCTTGGTATTTTTCTTCGATTAAATCGGCAATGGCTAGTTTGTCCATGAGTTAAAAATTTAGTTTATTGAAAATTTGTTGGAATTATTGTTTTTTCTCAGGAATAAATTCCAAAGCTACACCATTAATACAATGACGTTTTCCAGTTGTTTTTTGAGGACCATCATCAAAAGAATGCCCTAAATGTCCACCACAAGTTTTGCATTTGAGTTCGGTTCTTTCATAGCCAATTTTGTAATCAACATCTAACTCAATATTTTCTTTGATGCCTCTGTCAAAAGAAGGCCAACCTGAACCTGAATCGAATTTGTGTTTTGATTCGTATAAAGGAGTTTTGCAAGCTGCACAAACATAAATACCTTTTTCTTTATTATTGTTTAATGGACTTGAAAAAGCTCTTTCTGTGCCAGCTTCACGCAATACATAAAACGCCATTGGCGATAATTCTTTCTTCCATTCATCTACTGTTTTTGTTACTTTGTAAGTTTTCTTTTTTTGAGAAGAATTTTGTGCTTTGCTAGTACAACTTATTATGATGGTTAAAAAAAGGAATCCAATTATTCTTTTCATTTTTTGAGATATTTTTAAAAATTACTATTTTAATTGTTTGTCGTAAATATACTGATTTTTCGAATTTTTAATTTATTTTTATTATTTGAAGTAAAAAGCTATTTTTTGTTGAACATTTTTTGGATAATTTTTTTTGTCTGTAAAGAAATCGTAATTTTAAAAATTAATTGGAAAGTTTTTTAATATCAATAATTAATACCAAAATTTAAATTATCTTAATTTAATAAAAAATGAAAAAAATAATTGTTTTAGCTTTCATTAGCTTATTTTTATTAGAATGTAGCACAGTGCCTATTACAGGAAGAAAAAGAATGAATTTTGTGAGTGATGCTGAAATTCTACCTATGAGTTTTGCACAGTATAAAGGTTTTTTAGAA
>DAIUBY010000022.1:9879-32699 GCA_036846425.1 Polaribacter sp. | reverse complement strand
GTAACTTTTTCAACATTTTTTAAACCAATTGTATCAATTTCTGTAATATTGAATAAAATGGTTTTATTTGATCCAGTATCCAAAATAAAAGAAAGTTCTTTATTATTGATTTTCAACGGAATAACAATTAAATTATTAATCAATTTGAAATCAATACTGTTATTTTTTTGGGTTTGATTTAAAAAACGAAAACCTTCTTGAGCATTGAAATTCAATGTCAACATCAATAAAAGAATAATGTAAAATACGTTTTTAAAATTCAAAAAAACACGATTTTATAATATGTTATGAAATTACGAAAAGTATAATTATTAAGCTATTTTTTTGCAAATAATTAACCTTTAAAGAAAATGCATTAAAAAGTTCTTTGTAAAAATATATTTCGCAAATTTGCACTTTCAAAAACCAAAAATATCTTTATGCCTTCCATATCAAAAAAAGGACAACAAATGCCAGAATCTCCCATCAGAAAACTGGCTCCTTATGCTGAAAAAGCTGTCAAACAAGGCAAAAAAATTTACCATTTAAATATTGGTCAACCTGATATTAAAACTCCCGAAATTGCAATGAATGCAATTCGAAATAATCGTCTAGAAATCCTTGAATATTCAAGTTCAAATGGTTCTGAACAGTATCGAAAAAAAATTGCAAACTATTACAGCAAACATAAAATTGAGGTAAATCAGGATGAAATAATTGTTACCACTGGAGGTTCTGAAGCGCTGCTTTTTGCCTTTGGAAGTATTTTAGACACTGATGATGAAGTGATTGTTCCTGAACCTTTTTATGCGAATTTCAATAGTTTTTCAACAGCTTCTGGCGCAAAAATTGTTCCTGTAATTTCAAAAATTGAAGATAATTTTTCCTTACCTCCAATTGAGGAATTTGAAAAATTAATCACTTCAAAAACAAAAGCAATTTTGATTTGTAATCCTGGAAATCCAACTGGATATTTGTATAGCAAAAATGAAATTGAAAAACTATCAAAAATTGTCATCAAACATGATTTATTTTTGATTGCTGACGAAGTTTACAGGGAATTTATTTATGACGAAAACGAACATTTTTCTATTTTAAGAGTTCCAAATTTAGATAATAATGCAATTGTAATAGATTCTGTATCAAAAAGATACAGTATGTGTGGAGCAAGAATTGGCTGTTTGGTTTCAAAAAATAAAGAAGTTATTAAAACGGCTTTAAAATTTGCTCAAGCACGTTTAAGTCCGCCAACTTTAGCACAAATTGCTTGTGAAGCAGCTTTGGATGCACCTCAATCTTATTTTGACGAAGTAAAAGCAGAATACGTAAAACGCAGAGATGTTTTGATTGAAGGTTTGCAAAAAATTGACGGAATAAAAGTTGCAAAACCAAAAGGCGCATTTTATTGTATTGTGGAATTACCCATAAAAAATGCTGACAAATTTGCACAATGGCTGTTAGAATCGTTTGATGTTGATGGTGAAACTGTTATGGTTGCACCAGCTGCAGGATTTTATTCAACGCCAAATGTTGGTTTAAATCAAATTAGACTTGCATACGTTTTGAATGAAGAAAGTTTGAAAAAATCAATCATAATTTTAGAAAAAGCACTCAAAATTTATAAAGATTAATTGGCCATTTTAGAAAACATATCACTCAAAAATTACAATACTTTTGGTATTGATGTCAAAGCAAAACGCTTTGTTTCAATCAATTCTGTTGAAGAATTACAGCAACTTTTATTAGCAGAAAAAGACTTGTTTTTACTTTCTGGAGGAAGTAATATGTTGTTGACTAAAGATATTGAAAAATTAGTTGTCCATATTGATATCAAAGGAATTTCCATAGAAAAAGAAGATGAAAATTTTATTGAAATAACTGTAAATGCGGGTGAAAATTGGCACGAATTTGTTATTTGGTGTGTTGAGAAAAATTATGGCGGAATTGAAAATTTGTCATTAATTCCTGGAAAAGTTGGCACTTGTCCCATCCAAAATATTGGCGCTTATGGAGTTGAAGTAAAAGATACTATTACCAAAGTTTCTGTTGTTGAAATTGAAACTGGAAAAATAAAAACTTTTACAAAAGAACAATGCAAATTTGGTTACAGAGATTCTATTTTTAAAAATGACCAAAAAGAAACTTATATTATTGTTTCTGTAACATTTCAATTATCAAAAAAAAACCATATTTTTCATACTTCTTATGGCGCAATTGAAACGGAATTAGCTTCTCAAAAAATTGAAAACCCAACTTTAAAAAATATTTCTGATGCAGTAATTGCCATCAGAAAATCTAAATTACCTGATCCAAAAGAATTGGGAAATAGTGGAAGTTTTTTTAAAAATCCTGTAATTTCTTCAAAACTTTTTAAAAAATTACTGATTGATTTTCCAACAATTTCAAGTTATACTATTTCTGAAAATGAAGTGAAAATTCCTGCAGGATGGCTTATTGAACAAGCTGGATTTAAAGGAAAACGCTTTGGGAATTGTGGCGTTCACGAAAAACAAGCGTTGGTTTTGGTAAATTATGGAAATGCTACAGGTTTGGAAATCTTAGATTTAGCTAAAAAAATTCAGGAAACTATTTTTAAAAAATTTGGTATTGAATTAGAAATTGAAGTAAATATTATTACATAAACATTCTAAAAAAGCATTGTTTTCAATTTTAGAAACTGTTTTATAATTTATACCTTTGCACTTTGCATTTTTTATGAAATTATTACTAATAACTTTTGGATTATTATTATTGGGTGTTGCTGGAATTGCCATCAAAATCTGGGCAAAAAAAGACGGAAAATTTGCAGGAACTTGCGCAAGTCAAAACCCAATGTTAAACAAAGATGGTGTTGCTTGCGGTTTTTGCGGTAAAACACCTGACCAATTTGACTCTTGCAGTGAACCTCAACACAAATAAATCTATGATTTAGCCATGGTTTTAACTGTAATATTTTACATTTTTATTGTTTTTACGAGTATTCAAATTGGATATTATTTGTTGTTTTCTAAGCTATTTTTTTCTGAAAAAAGAACAGAAAAATCAGTTAATCTTCCAATTTCAGTGATCATTTTTGCAAAAAATAATGCTGAAAATTTAACCAACTTTTTACCCTCTATTCTGTCTCAAAAATATCCGACTTTTGAAGTGGTTTTGATAGACAACAATTCATCTGATAACACTGAAGATGTTTTGAATTCATTTGCAAAAAATCATAAAAATATTAAAATTGTTCCTGTTGAAAATAACGAAGCTTTTTGGGGAAGCAAAAAATATGCATTAACGCTTGGCATCAAAGCGGCAAAATACGAGCACTTTATTTTTACTGAACCAAATTGCATACCACTTTCTGATGATTGGATTTTGGAAATGAGTCAACAATTTTCTGAAAACAAAACCATTGTTTTAGGGTATTCAACCTTTAAAATTGAAAAATCTGTGACCAATTATTTGGTTCGTTTTTATCACTTTATCATTGCTTTACAATATTTGAATTTTGCCAAATTAGGAATGCCATTTATGGCTGATAGTAAAAATTTAGCCTACACAAAATCTGAATTTTATCGTGCAAAAGGATACATCAATCACATGAAACAAGAATTTGGCGAAGATGATTTATTTATTCAAGATGCTGCAAATGAGATAAATACTACAATTTCTATTCATAAAAATAGTTTCACTGAAAGTAGTTTTATAAATTCATTTTCTAGTTGGTTTTCTATGCAACGAAAAAAAGTTTTTCTAAAAAAAAGATACCAAACTAAGCATCGTTTTGTGATTGGATTGTTTAGTTTCTCAAAATTTATTTGCTACTTTTTGGGTATTATTTTATGCTTTTTTTATCCTTATCAAATCATGCTTTCTATTTTTGGAGGCTATTTTTTAATCCAATTTATAGTGATTGGAATTGCTTTGAAAAAATTGGAAGAAAAAAAATTAGGCTACTTTTTACCATTTTTAGATATCAGTTTTTTATTGATACAAATTAGTATCTTTATTGCTAATTTGACATCAAAACCTTCGCATTGGAAATAGATTCTAAAAATATTGAAAATCAGATTGAAAAAGCAAAAAATGGTAATCAAGCTGCTTTCCGATTTTTGTTAGATTCATTTTGGTTGGCAGTTTATAATTATCAACTAAAACGCACCAAAAATGAAAACGAAGCTGAAGATATTACTATCCAAACTTTTTCAAAAGCCTTTGAAAAAATTGACACTTTTGATGAAAATTACGTTTTTAAAACTTGGTTAATAACCATTTCTAAAAACGTTCATATTGATTTATTACGAAAAAAAAATAGTTCAATTTCTGTTCAAATTTCGGAAGAACAAGGTGTGAGAGTAAATCAAATTGCTGATGAAAATCCAACGCCTGAAGACACTATTATTGGTGAACAAAACTTAGCAAAATTATTGAGAGATATCAAACAATTGAAACCGAAATATCAAGAGGTAATTCAGTTGCGCTATTTTCAAGAATTGAGTTACAAAGAAATTTCTGAGCAATTACAAGAACCTGTTAATAATGTGAAAATCAAATTATTAAGAGCCAAAAAGTTATTGGCTGAAATCATCAAAAAATCCTAAAAATGAAGAGTAAATTCTTGCAATCTTTTGGACCTGGATTGTTATTTGCAGGAGCTGCAGTAGGAGTTTCTCATTTGGTTCAATCTACAAGAGCTGGAGCAGATTTTGGTTTTGGATTGATTTGGGCATTGTTTTTAGTACATCTTTTTAAATATCCATTTTTTCAATTTGGACCAAGATATGTTGCTGCAACTGGTGAAACATTACTAGATGGTTATCGAAAATTAGGGAAACCTGTTTTAGCAATTTATTATATTTTGAATTTTGCAACAATGTTCACAATTCAAGCAGCTGTTACAATTGTAACTGCAGGTTTGGCTGCTGAATTGTTTGGAATTACCGATAATTTGGTGATTTGGTCAACTGCATTATTGATAATCAGTATACTTATTCTTGTCATTGGAAAATATAAAGTACTAGACAACTTGATGAAATACATCATTATAATTTTGACAATCAGTACAATTTTAGCTGTTTTGATTGCTTTGTCAAAATCACATCATGAGTTGAGTTTTACTCAAATTTTTCCTTCAGGAGCTTTAGAAATCACTTTTTTAATCGCATTTTTAGGATGGATGCCAGCACCATTAGATGTATCAATTTGGCATTCCATTTGGTCTGTTGAAAAAAATAAAACTAATTCTTCCAAAACAACTTCTAAAGAAGCAATTTTCGATTTTAATGTTGGCTATCTTGGAACGCTCTTTTTAGGAGCTTGCTTTATATTTTTAGGAGCATTAGTAATGTATCAATCTGGAGAAACTTTCTCAGATAAAGGAACTGTTTTTGCTTCACAACTCATCAATTTATACACGAAAAACTTGGGAGGTTTTTCGTATATTTTTATTGCAATTGCTGCTTTTACAACTATGTTTAGCACTACAATTACAACTTTAGATGCTTCTCCAAGAGCCATGACAATTTCTACAAATTTGTTATTTGATAAAAAAACAATCTTTAATTATTGGTTTTGGATAGTATTTTTATTGATTGGAACATTTGTTATTTTACAATTTTTTATAGGAAATATGGGTGTTTTGGTAAAAGTTGCTACCATTTTATCTTTCTTAACAGCGCCTTTTTATGCAATCCTAAATTATATTTTAATCTTCGGAAAAAACACACCAAAAGAATTTCAACCAACTCTTTACATCAAAATTTTAAGTATAGTTGGTATTGTTTTTTTGATTGGTTTTAGTGTTTGGTTTTTAACAATTATTTAAATGATTTCTTCGTAAATTTGCACTTTCAAAAGAATAAAATGATGACAGAAAATGTAGCACTTCCTGAAAGACAAAAAAAACCAAATTGGCTGCGTGTAAAATTGCCTGTTGGAAAAAAATACACAGAACTTAGAGGGCTTGTTGACAAATATAAATTGAACACTATTTGCACCAGTGGAAGTTGTCCAAATATGGGCGAATGTTGGGGAGAAGGCACTGCAACTTTCATGATTTTAGGAAATATTTGTACTCGTTCTTGTGGTTTTTGTGGAGTTAAAACAGGAAGACCAGAAACTGTTGAATGGGATGAACCAGAAAAAGTGGCACAATCCATCAAAATTATGGGCATCAAACATGCTGTTATTACATCTGTGGATAGAGACGATTTGAAAGATGGTGGTTCTATTATTTGGGCAGAAACGATTGAGGCAATTAGAAGAGCCAATCCAAACACTACTTTAGAAACATTGATTCCTGATTTTCAAGGAAATACAAATCAAATAGATCGAATTATTGAAGTTCATCCTGAAGTAGTTTCGCACAATATGGAAACTGTTAGAAGATTGACAAGAGAAGTGAGGATTCAAGCAAAATACGATAGAAGTTTAGGAGTTTTAAAATATTTGAAAGAAAAAGGCATGAGAACTAAAACAGGTTTGATGCTTGGTTTGGGTGAAACTGAAGAAGAAGTAATTGAAACAATGCACGATTTAAAAGCTGTTGGTTTGGATGTTTTAACCATTGGTCAATATTTACAACCAACCAAAAAACATTTGCCAGTAAAGGAATTTATCACTCCTGAACAATTTAAAAAATACGAAACAATAGGTTTAGAATTGGGTTTTATGTATGTGGAAAGTGGAGCTTTGGTTCGTTCATCTTACAAAGCACACAAACATGCTAAGTAAATGTTAAAATTTAAAAAATAAATATTCAAATAAATTTTTGGCACAAACATTGTTATTAATTTAAAAAGCTTTAAAAAAAGTTTTCATTGTGTAAATTATTTGAATTAGTTAAGTTAGAAAGACCGTTTTAGAACGGTCTTTTTTATTTTGAATTTGATTGCAAAAAAACTTTACGCAAACTTAATTGATTTTGAAGGATGAATTTTTGAAACAATAAATGAAGGAATAATCAGCATTAAAAAACAACAAATTAACGTACCAATATTCAATAAAATAAGCGCAGAAAAAGAAATGTGAACTGGCATTATTGCAACATAGTAAGTTTCTGGATCTAAGGTTATTAATTTAAAAAAATGTTGAATTCCAATTAGTGATAATCCAATGAAATTTCCCCAAAAAAGTCCTCTAACAATCAACACTGAAGCATTGTATAAAAATATTTTCTGGATACTTTTATTAGTACTTCCTAGCGCTTTTAAAATACCAATCATTTGAACTCGTTCCAGAATCAAAACCAACAAAGCAGTAATCATATTAATGCCTGCAATCAAAATCATAATGGCTATGATAAACCAAACATTGTTGTCAAAAAGTTGAATCCATTCAAAAATACTTGGATACATTTCTGTAATAGTTTTGCTGTTTAGAGTCGAGTCAATTTCGTTGTAAATTTGGTCGCCTTTTTGATCAATTTCATCAAAATTATCTAAAATTACTTCAAAACCACCAATTTGATTTTCAGTCCAATTATTCAAATTCTGGACTTCTTTAATGTCACCAATCATCATATTTTTGTCAAATTGAGCAAAACCAGTGTTGTAAATTCCAGTAACAATATATTTTTTGTTTGATGGTAATTTACTTATTTCTGATTTTATAAAAGTAGCTAAAATAGTATCATTTAAATTGATTTTCAATCTATTAACTAAGGTTTCTGAAATCAAAATTTGTCTGTTTCTTGGTTGATTGAAATTTGGAATTTTTCCTTCAACTAAATATTCTTTGAAAAAAGTCCAATCATAATTTGCAGAAACTCCTTTAAAAATGATTCCTTCAAAATCTGTTTTAGTTCTTAAAATTCCTGCTTTGTTTGCAAAAATTTGAACTTTCTTAATTCCATCAATATTTTTAAATCTTGGATAAAAATCTTGGATTTTTGGGACAGGTGTTACAGAAACATCAGAATTATTCGAATCAAAATTTACAATTTGAATATGTCCTTTAAAACCCGCCATTTTATCACGGATTTTTAGTTGCAAACCAGTAGCAGTTGCAACAGCAATCAACATTATTGTCATTCCTAGTGCAATTGCTGTAATTGCAATTTTTATAATTGGTGTTGAAATACTACTTTTATACTTTTTACCAACAACAATGCGTTTTGCAATATATAATTCGAAATTCAAAATGATGCTATTTTTAAAGCCTTTCAAAAGTACATATTTATTTTTAGTTCTTTTCCTGATTTTTGGGATGAATATTTCTGCCAGAAAAATTCAAACTTCAAAAATGGAGAGTTTAAAAATAAAAACAGGTGCTGAAAGATTTGAGTTGTATTTACCTCTTTTGAAAGGAAAAAATGTGGGAATTGTTGGCAATCACACTTCAATTATTGCCAAAGAAAATAACTCAAAAGAATTTACTCATATAGTTGATACACTTCTTTCTTTGAATGTTCAAGTAAAAAAACTTTTTTCACCTGAACATGGTTTTCGTGGAAGTGCAGATGCAGGTGAATTGATTATTGATGGAAAAGACACAAAAACAGGTTTGGAAATTGTGTCATTATATGCAGAAAATAAAAAACCAACAGCGGCTCAATTAGAAGGAATTGATGTCATAGTTTTTGATTTGCAAGATGTTGGAGTTCGATTTTTTACCTACATTTCAACATTGCATTATGTGTTGGAAGCTTGTGGCGAATTGAATATTCCTGTAATTATTTTAGACAGACCAAACCCAAATGCACATTATATTGATGGTCCTGTTTTGGAATTAGAACATACTAGTTTTGTGGGTTTGCACAAAGTTCCTGTGGTTTATGGAATGACAATTGGCGAATATGGACAAATGATTGTGGGCGAAAAATGGTTGTTAAATGGCGTAAATTGTGATGTTACTGTGATTCCAAACCAAAATTACAATCACAAAAAAAAGTATTCATTACCAGTAAAACCATCACCAAATTTACCCAATGACAAAAGTATAAACCTTTACCCTAGTTTGTGTTTTTTTGAAGGAACTAGTGTTTCTATTGGACGTGGAACTGATATGCAATTTCAAATTTATGGTTCACCTTTTTTGAATGATAGAGAATTTCAATTCATACCAAAACCGAATGAAGGTTCAAAATATCCAAAACATGAAGGATTGATTTGCTATGGAAGAGATTTGAGAGAAATTGGAGATTTAGAGCAAATTAATTTAGAATGGTTGCTAGATACTTATCAACAAAACACTTATGAAAATCCTTATTTCACCATATTTTTTACCAAACTTGCTGGAACAAAAAAATTACAAGAACAAATTGAGCAAGGATATACTGAAAGAGAAATAAGACATAGTTGGAGAGATGGTTTGAGAGATTTTAAAGAAATTAGAAAAAAGTATTTGATTTACAAATGATTAAAGATTTAAAATTTAAAATTCAAAGTTATTTCTTACTCATATCAAAAGGAATTCGCTTTTTCAAAGCCTCAACAATATTAAAAGTTGCAGGACAAATCGAGGTATTTTCAATGGTTAAATCAGTAATTTGTATAAATTTTCTACGATTTGTATGAGGATATTCTGAACACGCTTTTGGACGAACGTCATACACAGTGCATTCATTATTTTGCAAATCTAGAAAAGAACAAGGAGCACTTTTCAAAACCATAAAATCATCTTCATCTCTTCGTAAATATTGATTTGTAAAATCCAATACTTTCATTTTTAAGTATTTAGAAATTCTCTCAATATCTTTTTCTGTAAAAATAGGACTAGTGGTTTTACAACAATTACCACAAGTTAAACAATCCGTTTTTTCAAACTCATTGTCATGCAATTCTTGCATGATATAATCCAAATTTTTGGGAGTTCGTTTTTTTAAAAGCGCAAAATAGTGCTGATTTTCTTTTTTTGTCTGAGCAGCTAATTTTGGCAATTGTTTTAAATATTCTTCCATGCTCGAAAATTACACTATTTTACCCTAAAATTTATCTAAAAATCGTAATTTTGCGACTTAATTTTTTTCAAATAAATGACCATTCAAAATCGTATTGAATCCCACATAAAAAAAGGCTTTTTAAAAATCTATCAAATTGAAATTCCATCAGTTGAATTTCAAGCAACTCGTAAAGAATTTGAAGGAGATGTTACGGTTGTAATTTTTCCTTTATTAAGATATATCAAAGGAAATCCTGCTGAAATTGGAGAAAAATTAGGAAACTATTTGCTAGAAAATGTTGCTGAAGTCATCAATTTCAATGTGGTTAAAGGCTTTTTAAATCTAGTTATTGAAGATGGATATTTCATTGGACTTTTCAATTTGATGAATCAAAATCCAACTTTCGGATTTGAATCTCCCAAAGAAAATGACAAAGCAATAATGGTGGAATATTCTTCACCAAACACCAACAAACCTCTGCATTTGGGACATGTTCGCAACAATTTATTAGGATTTGCAGTTGCTGAAATCATCAAAGCTTCAGGAAAAAAAGTGTATAAAACCCAAATTATCAATGACAGAGGCATTCATATTTGCAAATCAATGTTGGCTTGGAAATTGTTTGGAAATGGAGAAACTCCAGCTTCAACAGGATTGAAAGGCGATAAATTAGTTGGGAATTATTATGTGAAATTTGATCAAGAATACAAAAAACAAATTTCACAAATTGTTGAAAAAGGAATCTCAGAAGAAGAAGCAAAAAAAACAGCTCCCATATTGTTAGAAGCGCAAGAAATGCTCAGAAAATGGGAAAATGGAGATGAAGAAACTGTCGCACTTTGGCAAAAAATGAATCAATGGGTTTATGACGGATTTGAAGTAACATATAAAAATTTAGGTGTTGATTTTGATGCGTTGTATTATGAAAGTGACACGTATTTGTTAGGAAAAGACGTTGTTGCACAAGGCATTGAAAAAGGTGTTTTTTACAAAAAAGAAGATGGTTCTGTTTGGTGCGATTTAACTGATGAAGGTTTAGATGAAAAAATTGTGCTGCGTTCAGATGGAACAGCAGTATATATGACTCAAGATATTGGAACTGCAATTCAACGTGTAAAAGATTTGAAAGATGTTGGAGGAATGGTTTATACTGTTGGAAATGAGCAAGATTACCATTTTCAAGTATTATTTTTAATTTTAAAAAAACTAGGATTTGATTGGGCAAAAAACCTTTTTCATTTGAGTTATGGAATGGTTGATTTACCTTCTGGAAAAATGAAATCTAGAGAAGGAACTGTGGTTGATGCAGATGATTTGATGGTTGAAATGACTGAAACCGCTAAGAAAATTTCAGAAGAATTAGGAAAATTAGATGGCTTTTCAGAGAAAGAAAAAAACGAGTTGCACAAAACAATTGGTTTGGGTGCTTTAAAATATTTTATTTTGAAAGTAGATCCAAAAAAACGCATTCTTTTTGACCCAGAATCTTCTGTAGATTTTCAAGGAAATACAGGGCCATTTATTCAATATACGTATGCTAGAATTCAATCAATTATCAGAAAAGCAACCTTTGATTATTCAGAAGAAATAAATGATTTAGAGCTTCATGAAAAAGAAAAAGAACTCATCAAACAGTTGGCTTTATTCCCTGAAACCTTACAGCAAGCCGCATTAAATTATTCGCCTGCAATCATCGCAAATTATACCTATGATTTGGTGAAAGAATTCAATTCTTTTTATCAAAATGTATCGATTTTAGGAGAAGAAAATCATCAGAAAAAAATTTTCAGAGTACAAATTTCTAAAAAAGTAGCTTCTATAATTAAACAAGCATTTTCGTTATTAGGAATTCAAGTGCCTGAAAGAATGTAAAAAGATTTAATTACTTAAATTTGTATCGAAAACAAACCCAATATTACAAAAATATACAATTATGAATTACGACATTATTATTATCGGAAGTGGTCCTGGAGGATATGTAACTGCAATTAGAGCATCACAATTAGGTTTTAAAACAGCTATTGTAGAAAAAGAAAATTTGGGTGGAATTTGTTTGAATTGGGGCTGTATTCCTACAAAAGCATTGTTAAAATCTGCACAAGTTTTTGACTATTTAAAACACGTTGACGAATATGGATTGAAAGCAGAAGCTATTGATAAAGATTTCAATGCAGTCATCAAAAGAAGTAGAAATGTAGCTGATGGAATGAGCAAAGGTGTTCAATTTTTGATGAAAAAAAATAAAATTGACATCATTGATGGTCATGGAAAAATAAAACCGGGAAAAAAAGTGGATGTCACTGCTGCTGATGGAACAATAACTGAATATGCTGCAGAAAATATCATTATTGCAACAGGCGCACGTTCGCGTGAATTGCCAAATTTACCTCAAGATGGCAAAAAAGTAATAGGTTATAGACAAGCAATGACGCTTGCTGAGCAACCAAAATCGATGATTGTTGTAGGTTCTGGAGCTATTGGTGTTGAATTTGCGCATTTTTATAATACCATGGGAACAGATGTTACCATTGTAGAATTTATGCCAAACATTGTTCCTGTAGAAGATGAAGATATTTCAAAACAATTTGAGCGTTCATTAAAAAAATCAGGTGTAAAAATAATGACAAATTCATCTGTAGAATCAATTGATACTTCTGGAGATGGCGTAAAAGCATATATAAAAACAAACAAAGGAGAAGAAGTTTTGGAAGCAGCTATTTTATTATCCGCTGTTGGAATCAAAACGAATATCGAAAATATTGGCTTGGAAGATGTTGGAATCATTGTTGACCGAGATAAAATTTTAGTAAATGATTGGTATCAAACAAACATTCCAGGATATTATGCCATTGGAGATGTTGTTCCTGGACCAGCTTTAGCACACGTTGCTTCTGCTGAAGGAATAACTTGTGTTGAAAAATTAGCTGGTTTACACACAGAACCAGTTGATTATGGAAACATTCCTGGCTGTACGTATGCAAGTCCTGAAATTGCCTCAGTTGGATTGACAGAGGCAAAAGCTAGAGAAGCAGGTTATGAATTGAAAATTGGAAAATTCCCTTTCTCTGCCTCAGGAAAAGCAAAAGCAGCTGGAACTCCTGATGGATTTGTAAAAGTAATTTTTGATGCAAAATATGGAGAATGGTTAGGTTGCCACATGATTGGTGCAGGTGTAACAGATATGATTGCAGAAGCCGTTTTGGGAAGAAAATTAGAAACTACGGGTCATGAAGTTTTAAAAGCAATTCATCCTCATCCAACAATGAGCGAAGCTGTGATGGAAGCAGTTGCTGATGCCTATGGAGAAGTGATTCATTTATAAATTTTGCATTATTATTATTGAATCATTGATTTAATAACATTTTTCATTACATTTGCAAAATATTAACGCACAAATATCCCTCGTTTAAGCGATTTTTAATTTAGTTAATATAAAATATAATTAATGAGTTTCGTTGAGTGGCTTTTATCTTTTGTCTATAAAATAAAAACGTTCCCTCTTATTATACAGATTACCATCGTTTTAACGATGTTTTTTATCATTGCATCAATCGCACTTGTTATCACAATCTACACTATTCGAAAAAAACACAATAAAGTTCAACGATTTTTAAAAGAGAAAGTTCCTGAGATAAAAAAATTATTTGAAGAAGTTCTTTTTGAAAATGAAAAATATGATGAAGTTGAAATTTTTGAACGATTTAAGAATATTGTAGAAGAAGTTGATAGAGAAGCTTTAAATTTTGCTGTTGATATTTTAGTAGGATTTAAAAATGAACATAGAGAATCTCAACATTACCCTCACATTATTAAAGCACTTGGAATTATTGAACATTTAGAAGCAAAATTTGACTCAAGATCAAATAGTGAAAAAATGAATGCTTTTCAAGAGGCTTTTGTATTAAATTTGAATAAATTTGATGCAAAAGTTTTGTCACATGCTTACAGTAGAAATTCACAAATTAGAAAAGAAGCCAGAAATTCGTATCTTGCATTGAGTTCAAATGACCCATATCGTTTTTTTGACGAATATGATGGTGCTTTAAGTAAATGGGATGAAATTGAATTGATGCAATATTTAAAATTACAAAGCGAAAGAGGAAATCTGGAAGGTTTAGGAAAATGGATTAACTATTCAAAAAATGTCTCTTTAGTAATTTTTCTTATTAAAATGGTAGGATATTTCAAACAAAAAGGAATTGATGAAATTCTACTTGAAAAATTAGATGATGACAACGCAAAAGTGCGAGCAGAGGCAATTTTAACTCTAGGAGAATTAGGAATTAAGGAAACTGAACAAACTTTAATTGACAGGTATTACACAGAACCTGAAGTTTGCCAAGTTGCAATTGTAAAAACAATAAAAAAATTTAACACTGGTAAATCGTTAAAATTTTTACAAGAAATTTTCAATGAAACCAATAATACAGATACAAAAAAGATTATTGCAGAAGCAATTTTAAACTATAGTTATGAAGGGAAAATTGCTTTTCAGAATTTAAAAAATTCAATAAAAGGGTTTGATCTTACAATTTTAAACCATATAGAAACACCTCTAATAAAGTATAAGTAAACAAATGGAGTTTTTTGTAAGAATTTATGAGTATTTTATCTTTTTCTATGCTACCTCATTGATTTTGAGTTACATGGTTTTAGCTATATTCTCATTTATTGCTATAAACAATTACAAAAGTTACAATACAGATATTGATGACGAAGAGTTATTAAGCTCTAAATTAGCACCAGGAATTTCGGTTATTGCACCTGCATATAACGAAGAAAAAACAATCATTGTAAACGTAAAATCACTACTAACACTAAATTATCCTTTGTTTGAGGTAATTATTGTAAATGATGGTAGTAAGGACAAAACACTTGAATTACTCATTAAAGAATTCGAATTGGTTGAAGTACCTTTTGCATATGTAGAAAAGATTAAAACAAAACCTTACAAAAGAACTTTCAAATCTCAAAATCCAAAATTTGAAATCTTAACTGTTATTGACAAAGAAAATGGAGGTACCAAAGCTGATGCATTTAATGCCGGATTGAACGCTTCTGTTTTTCCATATTATTTGAACACAGACGTAGATTGTATTTTAGCTAGAAATACATTGACAAAAATGATTAAACCAATTTTAAACTCAAAAGTTCGAGTTATTGCAGTTGGTGCTACATTACGAATGTCAAATAACTGTGAAATCGAAGAAGGAATTATCACAAGAGTAAGACCACCAAAAGCATTGATTCCAAGATTTCAAGAATTGGAATATATTCGTTCTTATCTTTTAGGAAAAATGGGTTGGGAGTTAATCAATTCTGTACCAAATGTTTCTGGAGGATTAGGAATGTTTGATAAAGAAGTTGCCATTAAAGCAGGAGGTTATGGAGCAGATTCACACGCTGAAGATATGGACATGATGACGCGAATGGCAGCTCACATGATGAATAACAGGCTTGATTATAAAATCGGATATATTCCACTTTCTTGTTGTTGGACTGAAGGACCACCAAATATAAAAATTTTAAGTAGGCAACGCACAAGATGGGCTTCAGGTTTATTCCAAATGTTTACAGATCACCGTAAAATCTTATTCAACCCCAATTATAAAAGATTGGGCATGATTACGTTTCCATATATCTTCATTTTTGAATTTTTAGCACCTATAATTGAAGCTTTTGGGATACTTTTTACCATATTCCTATTTCTGTTTGGTTACATTAACTGGAATTTTGCGCCATTGATTTTATTATATTCTTACACGTTTGCAATTATGATTTCATGTGTTGTAATTATTTGGGATCAAATGACGTTTAAATATTATAACACCTCAAGAGAAGTATTGACATTGTTTTTAACGGCATTCATTGAACCCATTTTATACCATCCAATGATTATGTTTTTTTCATTGAAAGGGTATTACAGTTTTATTACATCAAGAGAGTTAGCCTGGGGAACAATGACAAGACAAGGATTTGAAACTGAGAAAAAAGATGAAAACGCTCCAAAAGAAGATTCCAATTCCAACAATTCAGAAAATTCTAATGGAAATAATACTCAGAAAAAACCAAGTCTTTTAGAACGAATGAAAGAAAAAAAATTAGCTGGTGAAGTTGAACAAATTAAAACATAATTTACCCTATAATACCATGAAAATTAATAAGTTGATATGCATTTTTGTTGTGATTATTTTTTCGCAACTAAATATATATTCACAGATATATGATTCCTCGGATTTGTATTTAGAAGAAGCTAAAAAAAATGTTTCTGAAAATAACTATGCAAAAGCTGCAAAAATGAGTTGGAGAGGCTTGCAAATTTCTCCTAATGATTTGGATTTAAAAATTTTATTAGGACGTTCTAATCTTCAACTCGGAAAATATGATACTGCAAGGTATGTTTTAAATCAAGTTTATAATAGAAGACGAAAAGATATTGACGTTCTGCAATATTTAGTAAATCTTGAAGAAACAACTAAAAGATATTCTGATGCCATTTGTTTTGTAAATGAATTGTTAGAAATTACACCATACAGTAGAGGTTGGTGGTTGAAAAAAATCAATATTTATAAACAAATGGGTAATTTTCAAGAAGCTGAAAGAGCCTTGAAACGTTTGTATCAAATTTATCCAAATGACACCGAAATTGGAAAAGCGTATAATGAAGTGATGATTGGTGATGGAGATAAAGCAATCAGAAATAAAAAGTATGATGAAGCCAATCAAATTTACAAAACCATTATCGACAATAATCCTACAAATAAAGATGCATATCAAGGTATAATATCAAACGAAATAATGAAAGGTAGCAAGGAAAATGCGCTACAATTCACTGAAAGAGCATTATTAGAACTAAAAGATGATTTGAGTTTAGTAGAGAAAAAAATTGGTTTATTGGTAGAATTAGGAAGACATGGAGAAGCAATAACATATATCAAAAGTTTAGAAAAAGAGAGATCAAAATTCCCAACAATATTTTCTAAAACACTTCCATATGTAATGCAAGAAGCTGCTGCTTTTAGTCAATATAATGATAGCTATACAGTTTATAAAAAAATAGCAGAAGATGGTGGTGGTGGTGAAGCTGTAGATATTGTTATAAATACTGCATTAGGAAGAGGATATTACATAGATGCTCAATATGAATTAACCAGAGTTCTTAAAAGAAATCCAGATTCAAAAAAGTATCTTGTAAAACAGATGGAATTATACAAAGCTACATTAGATACTGAAAATTATAAAAAATCAGTATTTAGTCTTCACGAAAAATTTCCTGATGATGTAGATATCACTGCTGCTTACAATAAATTGATGTATGATGCTGCAAAAGATTACATCCTTGGAAAACAATATGACAAAGCATTGCCAATCTTAAATGATTTGGTTTCTTCACCTGATTTCACTAAAGAAGCTGAACAACAAATTTATAGCATCTATTTAGAGCAAGAAAAATTTGATGAAGCTACTGATCAAATTGATAAGTTGATTGAATTAGATCCAGAAAATCCAGATTATTTAGTAAGAAAATCTACACTTTTCCAAAAAATGGAAATGTTTGATGATGCATTAACAATCACGAGAGATTTAGAAGCAAAATACCCATTAGAAAAAAAATACACTGATTTATATGTAAGTCAAGTTGAAGAATATGCCACATTTTTGATGCGTGAAGAAAAATTTCAACAAGTGTTACCAATTGTTGAAGATGGTTTAACAAGACAAAATAACAATAAAACATTGCTTGACATTGCCATAAACGCAGCATCAGCAATACCAGATTATCAAAAAGGAATCAATTACAGTTTGAGTGCTTTGAGTTTTTATCCTGGAAATAAAAATTTCAAATTAAAACTTTCAAACATGTACACTTTAAACAAAGATTATGACAAATCTGTTGGTATTTTAGACTCACTAAAAAAAGTGTATGTGTATGATAGAAAAATAAAAGATGCTTTGGCTGAAGTGTTATTTTTCAAAGGAAAAAACTTTGAAGATGAAGGATTGGCAAATGAAGCAATCAAAAGTTATGATTCTGCATATTATCTTAATCCAAAAGACGAAGGTTCTTTGCAACGATTAATCAATCTTTACATTACAAATAAACCAAATGAGGAAGCTTTAGAATTTATCAATAAAAAATTGAAAAAAACTCCTTATGATAATTTTTTACGATACAAAAAAGGTGTTGTTTTTGAATTGATGAAGGAATATGACTCTGCTTATTATTATCAAAAATTTAGAGAAATAGATAATCCTTACGAAAAGCAAGAATGGAATATTGCACTTGAAACTTTAAGAGCAGAACAACTAAGAAATATTATTGGAATAACCTACTCAAAAGCAACCTCTGATTCATTGCCTTTTAGCACGTCACTTGCAGGATTGACATTCAATCGAAAGTATGAAAAAAATACGTATGGAGCTGTTTTAAATTATGCTGCCAGAAGATTAGGTGTTGGTGTGCAACCTGGAATAAATTTCTCAAGAATTTTAAATAAAACCATGTATGCAGATGTTGGAGTTTTGGTAGGTTCACTGTTTTTTCCAAAATTTATTTTATACGGAAATGCCTACAAAGAATTTAAAAATGGTTATGATGCACAAGCTGGATTGCGTTATTCTAAACTTCAAGATGATACGAACTTTATTTCATTACTATTAGGTGGCGCTCGAAGTTGGCAAGATATTACGGTTTCATCAAAATTAAATTTAATGACAGATAGTGACTTTTTTTACTTCAACTTAATGGGTCAAGCAAGAATAAATGTAAATACAAGGCAGGATAAAGTAACTGTTACAGTTTCTGGAGGTAGTGCACCTTTTGACAATCAATTGCCTGAAGGACAAGCTGTATTTTTAAATTTTTCAAATATTTCTGTGGGTGCAGGATATCATTACAATATTTCCCCAAGAACTGTTTTAGCAATTGATGGAACTTGGACAAATTTTCAAAGTAATACATTTTCTGAAGGTGCATTTGCATTCGTAAACCAATTCAATTTAGCCTTTACAATAATTACTAAATTTTAGGAAAGTTAAAACTCGGTTTTAAAAAAAATATGTTTCAAAAATATCTATACATTTTTATATTTTTTTCTATGGTAAATTCTTGCGCACAAGATAAAAATGAATTCGTTTTTTTCTCAAGTAAAGACAAGATCATACCAAGGGTTTCAATTCCATTAGCAGCTGATAATCAAACTACTGAATCTGCAAGCGAATTTATAAAAAACTTTAAATTGCTAACTCAAGAAACATTAGTTGTTGAAAGAAGTAATAGCTTAAACCAAAATTATTCCTACATACAATTAAGCGTAAATCCAACTCAAAAAGACAGTTATTGTATTTATAAAAAAGAAAAAAATATTGTTATTCAAGGATCATCTCACAAGAACTTAGCTTTTGCAGTTCAGGAGTTTTTTAAAAAATTTACAACACTTAATTTTTCTGAAAAAATCAATCAAAGTTTACAAGACGAACCTCTGAGCGAAATCATGCTTCCTAACGAATTAAGCCTCTGCTCTAGTCCAGATTTTGATTATAGAGAACCTTATTTTTCTCCAAACTTTGAAGCAGAATTTAGAAACTGGAACAAAACAAATTACTTAGAATTAGAATGGGGAATTTGGGGTCATAACTTACCAAAACTAATCAAAGGCTCAAAACTTCCTGAAACCATTTTTGCAGAAATTGACAAAGAAAGAAATGAAGAACAATTTTGTTTCACAAGCAACGATTTTTTCGAATTTATAAACGATAAAATAACAATAATTCATGAAAATGATAATGCCTTAAAAAAATTCATGATTTTGCCTAATGACAATGAAATGGTTTGTAATTGTAGCACTTGCAAAGCTGTTGGAAACACCACCAAAGACGCTGCTCCTGCTGTGTTTGCATTCATGAATAAGTTGGCTAAAAATCATCCAAAATTGTCATTTTTCACAGCTGCTTATAACAGTGTGAAAGAAGTTCCAAAATTTAAAGCAGCAGAAAATGTTGGAATATTTTACAGTACCATCAATATTCAGAAAGGAATTCCAATTGAAAGAAGTAACAATTTCGCGAAGTTTGAAAGTGATATAAAAAAATGGAAAGATTATTTAGACAACGTTTACATTTGGCATTATGCAGTCAATTTTGACAACTATTTTGATTTATATCCTTCATTAAGAGTTACTCAAGATAACTTAAAATTATATAAAAAATTAGGTGTAAATGGCGTTTTTATTCATGGAAGTGAATACAATTACAGCACATTTCAGGATATGAAAGCAACGCTTCTAGCAAATTTACTTTGGGATACAAGTATCAATTTGGATACTGAAATTAACCACTATTTTAAATCAAAATATCCTCCAAAATTGGCAGATATTTTGACAAATTATTACCTATTTGCTGAAAGCAGTTTTTATACTAGCAAAAAAGAATTGGGTATTTACAGTGGAATCAACAAATCAATCAATAAATATTTAGACCCAAAAGTTTTCTTTAGTTTTTACAAAGAATTTGATTCACACACTCAAAATAATAAATACGATAAAGATTTTTTAAAACTTGCAACAGCCTTTACATTTTTAAAACTAGAAATCATGAGAGATGCTGGTTTCAGTGAATTTGGTTTTGCTACTTTGAACGAAAATAACGAAATTATTGTAAAAAACGATATTGGAGTTTTATTAAATAAATTATTGATTTACAGCAAATCAACAGATATCAAAACCTACAATGAAGTGAAATATACTTTGGAAGATTATATCAATAGTTGGAGACAAACCATTTTTAGATATCATAAAAGAAAGCATTATTTTTATAAAAAATCATTCAAAGTATTATCTAAAATGGATGAAGATTATACAAAATTCAAAATTTTAAATGACGGAACTTTTGGTGTAAAAAACTACAATACCAATTGGCATTTGAGCTCTACAGACAATCTGATTTTAGAAGTTGAAAAAAGTGGCATTTCAAACGCAAAAAGAATTACGTTTTCTTTTCTTCAAGATAAAAAACACAAAATTTATTATCCAAGTTTTGTTGAAATCGTAGATATGAACAACAAATTATTAAAGAAAATAAGCATTCCAGCAAACGAAGATGCATTGAATACAAAAGAAATTTCTATTGATTTACCTTCTGATTATGATAAAAATCCATTACCAGAATATTTTAAAATTGTGATTAAAAGAGCAGAAATATCAGGAAAAAATGCGTTGGCTTGTGATGAAGTAATTTTCAATTAAAAAAATTAGTAACTTTACACTATGAAAAATATTTTTTTATTCATAACACTCATCATACTTCTAAGTTCTTGCGAATTTAGAAAACCTAGTATTGAAAACGTAAAAAGGACTAAAATGGAGGTTATTGATCCTGAACGTCACTATTATCCTATCTTACGTGATTCTGAATTAAATGTTGCTTATAAAATTTACAACAGAGGTGTTGAGCCACTTATCATTTATGAGGTGCAAGCTTCTTGTGGTTGTATTCAAGTTGATTATCCTAAAGGTTCTATTGGGCAAGATGACTTTGGTTTTATTACTCTTGATTATGATAGTGCCAAAAATATTGGATATGTGGAATTTTTTATTACCATTATTGCAAACACTGAAAAAGATATTTTCACTACCATAAAATTTGATGTAAGCGTTGTTACCTCTCCTCATTATACAAGAGACTATGAAGAAATTTATATGGAAAGACGCAAAGAAAAATTGGCGGGAGAAGTTGATGGTGATTTAACACAACAAGGATATTATGTTGATTTTACAAAAACTATCAGATAATATTTTAAAAAAACTTCTCATCAAATCCAAAGATAAATAATACAATCATCTCTTGATCATCAACAAAAAAATCTTTTTAAAAGAAATAGGCAAAGCACTTTTAAAACTGATTTTAGCAGGAATTATCATTGGTGTTTTCAAAAAACACGATGCAATTTTAGCTATTTTGTTGTGTTTAAAAGTTTTCCAAAACATTTATAAAGAAATTATAAAACCAAAAACCAATAAAAACTGGGTACTTTTAATTGGCATGTTGTTAACTGGTTTTGGTGGCATTATTGGCGAAACTTGGGGTGTTCAAAACGGTTTTTGGGAATATCATGAAGTGACTAGAAAATTGCCTTTATGGCTGCCATTTGCTTGGATGTTAGCATTTCATTACTTGTACAAATTAGAACGAAATTTAATTCCTTTACTAAAATACCAAACTCAAAAGAATAAAATTATTTTAGCAATCATTTTAGCTCTGATATTACCCGCTTTTGGAGAAATTATTACAATTCAATTAGGAGTTTGGACGTATTATTGGCCGTATCAAATTTTCGGAGTTCCTTTATACGCTTTTATATGCTTGGTTTTTGTGCATATGTTAGTGTACACAATTTTACATTATATCTGCAAAAAATATCATTGGAAAGACACCGTTTTTTATTAAAGTTCTAAAACCGTAAACTCGTGTTGCAAAGGTTTTAAAGATTCTTTCAAAACTTGAATAAACGTTTCTCCATATTCTAGATAATATTCTGAAAAATTTCGTTGACGTTCTTCCAAACTTTGATTGGGAAATAGTTCATATTGAATTTCTGTAATTCGTTGAACCAAGTCATACTGACGCTTTTTTTCAGCTTTTAACAAACGCTTTTCTAGGTTTTCTAAACCTTTTAATTGTTTTTTTTCTTGAGCGTTTACAGCATTTAAAAAAGTAATATCTGTAAGTTTTGCAACCTCTTTTAATTCAGAAAATTGGTTTTTTAAAAAGGCTTTCTTTTCATCAAACTGAATTTCAATAAGTAAGTTTTCTAATACTTTTTTAGAAAGCAATTCATGTTGATTCAGAAAAATTTCTTCTTTAGAAATAGAGAGATTTTCTAGTTTTTTAGATTGTTTATTAGAAATGATTTGAACCGAATTTCGAAGCAACAAAATAGGAAATGGAATGTGAATCGTATCAAAAAATCCTTTCA
>DAIUBY010000022.1:0-9779 GCA_036846425.1 Polaribacter sp. | reverse complement strand
GCATCAGAAAACAAATTTTTTAAGAAAATGGCATTTTTAGAATTTCCTAAATGTGCTGAAAACACCTCTAAAACTTCCTCTAAACCATCAGTTGAAAAACGTCCAACTGCACCTCCATCTTTTCGATTCCAAGTTACTTTTTTTCCCTTGAAATTGAAATAATTGATTTCATCAAAATCATGATCTTCAGTTGCCATCCAATAAATGGGAACAAAGTTTTTCTCAGGAAATTTCACTGAAAGTTCCTCACATAAATTGATGGTTGAAATGATTTTATACAAAAAATACAAAGGTCCAGTAAACAAATTTAATTGATGACCTGTTGTGATTGTAAAAGTGTTTTGTTGTTGTAAAAGATCAATATTTACATTTGTTTTTTGCGAAACTTCAAATGTTTTATATTGATTTTTTAATTCGTTGTAAAGTATGGTTCTTGTCTGTAAAGGAAATGATTTTTCTTTAATTTCAAGTTGATTTGAAAATCCTTCCAAGTCAGGAAATTGACTGTAAAATGGTTTTAGTTTTTCATTTTTTTCTAAAAAATCATGCATCATTTTTGAAAAAAAACCAGTTTTCTGAAAAGGAATGTGAGTTACTTTCATATCGTTTTTAAACAATTTTGCAAGCAATCAACATTTAAAAAAAAAAACATATACATTAAATTATTTTGGTAAAATTACGAATATTTTAAGCTTTTAGGATAGATGAATTTCAATCTAACATATTTTTAACGAACAAAAATCGTTTTGGGATATAAACTGAATTTATTTCATTACTTTTGACAAATATCAAAAAATTTTTCATGAAACCAGCTGCTTTTATTTTTGTTTGCCTAACAACGATTAGTAATATAATTTCTCAAGACATCCAGTCTCCATCTGAATTTTTAGGTTATGAAATTGGAAGTCGTTTTACAAGACATCACAAAGTGGTAGATTATTTTGACTATGTAAGTAAATCGCTACCAAATGTAAAACTCGAAAAATATGGTGAAAGTAATGAAAACAGACCTTTGTATGTAACCTATATTTCATCAGAAGAAAATATCAAAAACTTAGAAGAAATCAGAAAAGCAAATCTTTTTCAAACTGGGATTTTAAAAGGAACTTCTGATAATAAAACTGCCATAGTTTGGATGAGTTATAATGTTCATGGAAACGAATCTTCTAGCACAGAAGCCTCAATGTTAACACTTTATGAACTAGTAACATCTAAAAAAGAATGGCTAAAAAACACGTTAGTGATTATTGATCCTTGTGTAAATCCTGATGGAAGAGACAGATACGTGAATTGGTACAATCAAGTGAAAAGCAAGCCTTTTAACATTTCGCAAGACGCAAAAGAACATGATGAACCTTGGCCTGGAGGAAGAGCAAATCATTATTTATTTGATTTGAATAGAGATTGGGCTTGGGCTACTCAATTGGAAACCCAACAAAGATTGAAAATTTACAACAAATGGATGCCACATATTCATGTTGATTTTCATGAACAAGGTATTAATAATCCCTATTATTTTGCACCAGCTGCAGCGCCTTATCACGAAATTATTACTACTTGGCAACGCAATTTTCAGACTGAAATTGGAAAAAATCATGCAAAATATTTTGACAAAGAAGGTTGGTTGTATTTTACCAAAGAAAGTTTTGATTTGTTGTATCCAAGTTATGGAGATACCTATCCAACTTTTATGGGCGCAATTGGAATGACGTATGAACAAGCTGGAAGTGGAAGAGCAGGTTTGGGAATTGAAACGGATAGAGTTGATATTTTAACCTTAAAAGACAGGGCATTACACCACATGACATCAGGTCTTTCAACAATTGAAATAGCCTCAAAAAATGCTGAAAAACTAAACACCGAATTCAAAAAGTTTTTTGATAATAGCAGTTTGATATACAAAAGTTTTGTGTTGAAAAATGACAATCCTGACAAAACAAATCGTTTAAAAAAATTGTTGGACAAACACGAAATTTCCTATGAATTTGCCTCAAATGGAACAGTAAAAGGTTTTGTTTATGGAACATCTGAAGAAGGAAAAATGAATACTTCAAATGGTGATTTAGTGATTCATACCAATCAACCAAAAGGAAAAATGGTAAATGTGTTGTTTGAACCAAAAGCCTTTTTAGCAGATTCATTAACCTATGATATCACTGCTTGGTCAATACCTTATGCACATGGATTTGAGGCAATTGCGTCAAAAATAAGTGTGAATTCCTCCAAATCAATTGCCACAGAAACCTATACAAATTTGGTAGATAAAAATGCGTATGCATACATATCTAAATGGAATAGTTTGGACGATGCTGTTTTTTTAGGAGCACTTTTACAAAACAATATCATTGCTCGTTTTTCTGAAAAACCCTTTTCAATTGAAGGGAAATCGTATGAAAGAGGTACATTAATCATTCTTAGAAATGACAATAAATCAGTTAATTTTGATGATTTATTAATTGAAATTGCCAATAAAAACCAACGAAAAGTGCAGACTGTTTCTAGCGGATTTGTAACTACTGGAGTTGACTTTGGTTCTTATAGCGTAAAACCAATCAACAAACAAAAAATTGCGTTACTTTCAGGCAAAGGAACTTCATCACTAGGTTTTGGTGAAATATGGCACTTTTTTGAATCCGATATTCAATATCCAATTACTGTTTTAAATGTCGATAATTTTGGAAGAATTAATTTATCAAGTTATGATGTTTTGATTATTCCTGATGGATATTATGATGAAATTATCACTAAAAATGTACTTGGAAAAATTTCAAATTGGGTTCAAGCTGGTGGAACGTTGATTGCCATTGACAATGCTTTGCAAATTTTTGCTGACAAAGAAGGATTTGCGTTAAAAAATAAAGAACCAGAAAAGGAAATTAATAATAATTTAATACCTTATGCAGATTTGGAACGCAATAGTGTAAAAGACTTTATAACTGGTGCCATTTTTAAAAGTACTATTGATACTACACATCCATTAGCTTTTGGGTATAAAGACGCTTATTTTTCGTTGAAATTGGGAAATAAATCGTATTCATTTCTTGAAAAGGGGATAAATGTTGGATATTTTGATAAAACTATTAAAAACATTTCAGGTTATGCTGGCAGTTTGGCTGTGAAAAATATTCCAGAATCGTTGTTATTTGGCGAAGAACAAAAAGGAAGAGGAAGTATCATTTATATGGTTGATAATCCTTTATTTCGTTCTTTTTGGGATAATGGTAAACTATTTTTAGCAAATGCAGTTTTCTTATTAAACTCAGATATTATCAAAAAATAAACATCTAATAAAACTAAAAAACCACTGAAAATTCAGTGGTTTTTTAGTTTTATACAAATAGCATCTTTTATTTTTTATTCGGAATTAAAATCAATTCCTCTTGTGGTGGAATCAAATAACGAGCGCCATCTTTTGTGACAACTGCCATTTCTTCCACTGAAATCGTTTTGATTGTTCCATCTTTACGTTTCCATGCATGAAATCCATCAAATGCAAACGTCATTCCTTCTTTCAATATTTTTTCTGAATCTGGTCTTACATGAGAAGATTGAGAACCACCCAAATTTGGGCCAATATCATGTGCTACATAACCAACAGGATGACCTGTACTCCATATCACAAATTCTGATTTTGCGGAATTCATTAAAATTCTTTGTGTACTATCAACTTGAACGCCTTTTACACCAGGTTTCATTGTTGCAAGTGCTGCTCTATTTCCAGCTTTAGAACTTTCCCAATAAAACTGAATGTCTTTTGGAGCTACTTTTTCACCTTCTTTTAAAACATATGCAAAACGTTGAATATCACTTACCCATCTATTGTATAATTTAATGCCAAAATCAATTTGAATAACATCTCCAGGCATAATTATTTTATCAGTAGCATGAGAATGTCCTCTATCTGGACCTGAATTTACATTCGGATTTTGGTCAGGAGCCCAACCATCAGTAACACCATATGCTGTCATTTTTCTCTTTAAAAATTTTGCTATATCTGCATCTGTAGATATTCCGGGTTTAACTTGTTTGTATGCTTCAATTTGCCAATCAGCAGTTAATTGAGCTGCTTTTGTTAAAATTGCTACTTCTTCTTCCGTTTTTATAGATAACCATTCGTAAACTAATTCAGAAGAGGAAACCAATTTTTCGGCGTCTTTTCCTAAAAATTCCTCTAAGTTTTTTCTTTGGGTAAATGAGATTCCATCTGCTAAAGAATTGCTTGTTGAAACATTAATTGCTATGAATTTAAATTGCTGCTTTTTGATAAATTCTGCTGCCATTGAAACTGCTGAAACTGCTCTGTCAACAGGAATTACTTCATCATGAATATTCAAATCATCCAAAGCTGTAGCTTCTCCAGAAGGCGAAAAAACAAGAGAATGAAAACCGTTTGAATCATTATAAAAAAGAAAAACTGCTGTTCCACCAGCATTTTCACCTCCAATATGATCTGCTAAAGGATCATTATTATTTTCTCTACAAATAACCAACCAACAATCAACATTTGCATTTTTTAGTGCATTTGGTAATAACGTATTAATTCTTTTTTTTCTGATTTCAGGCCAAGGATTTTCTCCCCAAAAGTCAATTGGGATTATTTTTTCTGAAGTTGAAGTTTCTTTTGAACAACTTAATGTGATTAATAAAACTAAAAATAATACTGAAATATTCTTCATAAAAATAAATTTGGAAGCATCCAAAATACGATTTAAAAAGAAAAAACCACTGATTTCTCAGTGGTTTTTTTAAACTTATAAAAAAGTTAAAAGCGTTATATCAAAAAAATTATTTTTTATCTTTTTTTGCTTTTGCGTCCATTTTCTTTTTTAAATCAGCCAAATCATCATTCAAATCACCTAAAGTAGTTTTTTCTACTTCAGTTGCTTTTTTAACAGCAGCTTTCACATTTTTCTTCTCTTGTTCTTTATAAATTGATGAGTGAGAAACTACTACTCTTCTGTATTCTTTAGAAAATTCTAAAACTACAAACTCAACAGTGTCTCCTTTTCCTAATTTAGAACCATCTTCTTTGTCTAAAAATCTAACTGGAGCAAAACCTTCAACACCATCTTCAAAAGTGATTACTGCGCCTTTATCGTTTTTGTCTTTAATAGTTCCTGTATGAACACTTCCAATTGCATAGGAATCTTCGTGAATATCCCAAGGATTATCCAACGTTTGTTTGTGACCTAAGTTCAATTTTCTGTTTTCAACATCCAATTCTAACACTTGTACTTCTAAAGTATCTCCTACAGAAACGAAATCTGATGGATGTTTGATTTTTTTAGTCCAAGATAAATCAGAAATGTAAACCAAACCATCAATACCTTCTTGTAATTCAACAAAAACTCCAAAGTTTGTGTAGTTTCTTACTGTTCCAGTGTGAGTAGATCCTACTGGGAATTTAGCAGTTACATCAGTCCAAGGATCTGGATGCAATTGTTTCATGCCTAGAGACATTTTACGGTCTTCTCTATCTAAAGTTAAGATAACAGCTTCAATTTTATCACCCACTTTTACGAAATCTTGTGCAGAACGCAAATGCGTTGACCAAGACATTTCAGAAACGTGAATCAAACCTTCAACTCCTTGCTCTACTTCAACAAAAGCTCCATAATCAGCCAATACTACAACTTCTCCAGTTACTTTATCACCAACTTTTAAATTAGCATCTAAAGCTTCCCAAGGATGAGCAGATAATTGTTTCAATCCTAATTGGATTCTAGATTTGTTATCATCAAAATCTAAAATTACAACATTCAATTTTTGATCTAATTCAACCACTTCATTTGGATGGTTGATTCTTGACCAAGATAAATCTGTAATGTGAATTAATCCATCAACACCTCCTAAATCAACGAAAACACCATAAGAAGTAACGTTTTTCACGATTCCTTCTAATACTTGACCTTTTTCTAATTGACCAATGATTTCTTTTTTCTGAGATTCAATATCAGCTTCAATCAACGCTTTGTGAGATACTACTACGTTTTTGAATTCGTGGTTGATTTTCACAACTTTAAATTCCATAGTTTTTTCAACAAATTGATCGTAATCTCTAATTGGTTTCACATCAATTTGAGAACCTGGTAAGAATGCTTCAATTCCAAAAACATCTACAATCATTCCACCTCTTGTTCTGCATTTTACAAAACCGTTAACAACTTCTCCAGTTTCGTGTGCATTGTTAACTCGATCCCAAGCTTTGATAACTCTTGCTTTTTTGTGAGATAATACTAATTGACCAGAAGAATCTTCTCTTTTATCAACCAAAACTTCTACTTTGTCTCCAACAGCTAAATTTTGATTGTAACGGAATTCATTCAATGAAATAACTCCTTCTGATTTTGAGTTGATATCAATAATGGCATCTCTATCAGTAATTCTGATAACAATTCCTTCAATTACATCACGCTCTTTTACGAAACCAACAGTACCTTCTAAAGCAGTTTCGAATTGTTTCAACATTTCATCATCAACAGCATCAATTCCTTGTTCGAACTTGTGCCAATTGAAATTTTCTAAAAATTGTTGTGGGTTTACAGCTTCTACTGTTGTAGGCTGTGTTTGTGTGTTTGTTTCTTCAGACATTTCTGAAAATTAATTTGTATCTTATTGTATTTCAGATTTTTAACGATAAAAACAATAAGAGATGTTTTTATAAATTATTTTTTTCAATTCCTTTTTCAAATCTGTTCTCGTAAAAAGGAGTGCAAATTTACAAAAAATCATTGATTTATAGCATTTTAGTTTAAAAATATTAAAAATTAAATGATTTATATTTGTTGAAAAATCTATTCAATCATGAAAAACCTTTATTCAGTCATCATTATTTTTATGGCATTTGTCATGAATTCTTGTCAAAAATCAGAAAATCAATCAATATATTTTCATAAATCACATGAAGAAAGTAGAAAAAATGTGCCTTTTTCTGATGCAACTCAAGTTGGAAATCTCTATTTTTTAACTGGTCAAATTGGTAAAAATCATCAAACAGGAAAAATGGCTGTTGGGATTGAAGCTGAAACTACCCAAGTTTTAAAAAACATTGAAGACGTTTTAAAACAACATCAATTAACGTTAAAAGATGTTGTAAAATGTACCGTAATTTTAGCTGATATCGAAGATTTTTCAAAAATGAACGCAGTATATACTAGATTTTTTGTTGATAATTTACCAGCAAGAACTACCTTTGTAGCGGATTTAGTGGCAGGTGCAAAAATTGAAATTGAAGTGATTGCTGCAAAAAAATAAAATGGATAAAATAATACAAGAATTAGTAAATCAAGGAAAAATGTTGCCATTAATGGAAGCATTTTACACGATTCAAGGTGAAGGATATCACACTGGAAAAGCAGCATACTTTATTAGAGTTGGTGGTTGTGATGTGGGCTGTCATTGGTGTGATGTTAAAGAAAGTTGGAATGCAAATCTGCATCCTCCAACATCCGTTGAAAGTATTGTTGAAAATGCCAAGAAATATTCAGATACTATTGTGATTACAGGAGGAGAACCTTTGATGTGGTCTATGGATTATTTGACTAATTTGTTGCAAAAAAACAATATGAAAACGCATATTGAAACTTCAGGAGCTTATGCTTTCTCTGGAAAATGGGATTGGTTTTGCTTGTCGCCAAAGAAAACAAAATTGCCTTTGGATGAAGTTTATAAAGAAGCTGATGAACTAAAAATGATTATTCATAACAAAAGCGATTTTGATTTTGCAGAACAACAAGCTGCCAAAGTTTCTGAAAAGTGTGAACTTTTTTTACAACCAGAATGGAGTAAAAAAGAAAAAATGACTTCGGAAATTGTTGATTATGTGATGAAAAATCCAAAGTGGAAAATTTCTTTACAAACACATAAATACTTGAATATTCCTTAAAATTTAGTTGATTTTCTGATCAATCAATTCACAAATTTTTTCAAATTGTTCTTCAATTCCTAAATCAGAATTGTCGATTTCAATAGCATCAGTAGCTTTTACTAATGGCGAATCGTCTCTTGTAGAATCTATTCTATCTCTTTCTTGCACATTGAATAAAATGTCTTCGTAGGATATAATATCCCCTTTTCCAATCAACTCATCATATCTTCTTGTAGCTCTTTTTTCAGGAGATGCAGTCATAAATAATTTTAGTTCGGCATCAGGAAAAACAACAGTACCAATATCTCTTCCATCCATGACTATTCCTCCATTTTTGCCCATTTCTTGTTGTTCTGCAACTAATTTTTTTCTTACTTCCGAAATTGCTGCAATTTTACTTACGAGCTGAGAAATTTCTAATGTACGAATTTCATTTTCTACGTTTTTATTATTTAAAAACATTTCGGCAAAACCAAGATTTTCATTGAATTGAAAACGCAATGAAATATTTGATAAACTAGCAATAAGTGAATCTTGATCTAAAAAATCGTGAGTAACAAATCCGTTATTCTTTGCAAAAAGTGTCACAGCTCTGTACATAGCACCTGTGTCAACATAAATATAATTGTACTTTTTGGCAATTAATTTTGCAATGGTACTTTTTCCAGTGGATGAAAAACCATCTATAGCGATCGTAATTTTCTTATTCATTTTATCAATTATCTAAATCCATTTGCAAACTAAAAGTACTTGCATTTGTTGCCGAATGAAACTTTGAATACGCATAGTTAAATTTAAATTTATTCATTTTCAAACCAAAACCAAAAGAAATCCCTCCAAAAGTTCTCACATTTTGTAATTTCAATTCAGCTGCTCTTCTAAAATTATAACCTAACCTAAGATTGATGACACTTTCAGGAAACAATTCGGCTCCTACAACAAAATGTCTTAATGCATTTTGAAAAAAATTAATGTTATCATTTGTGATATTTCCTTCTAAATCAATAGTTTGTTCTGAAGGGTTTGGAACAGATATATCCCATTGTTGCAAATTATCAATGGTCAAATACCATTTTAATGGAACATGTTCCAATTGATAGGAAGCTCCTAGTGCAACCTTTAAAGGCAGTTCTTCAATTTCGTTTGTAAATGATTTGACTTGAGTTCCCACATTTCTCAAAACAACTGTAAACGAATATGGTTTGTAGGGACTATAATACAAAATTCCAAAATCAGCAGCAATTCCATAGGATGTAAAATTACTTATTGAAGAATTGATTAACTTTACATTAGCACCAAAAAATAAATTTGTCCATGGAAGATTTCTTGCATAACCAATAGAAATAGCCAAATCACTTGCACCGAAATTTCCAATTTCATTCCCTTGTTCGTCAGCACCAATCAAAGTGCCATAATTTAGATAACTAATATTTCCATGAATCGTTCCAAATCTTCTTGAAATCAATCGTGCATACGATAACGAACCAATATTTATGCCTCCTAAATAACTTGAATAATTAGCACTTATTTTATTATCAATTTCCTGATTAATTACCGAAGGATTCCAAACAGGCTGATTCACATCATCTAAAAGTGTCAAAACTTCTCCACCCAAAGCAACTTGTCTTGCGGATGTTGCTAAATTTAAAAATTGGTATACATTTTCACCTCCTACTTGTCCAAACTGAACAAAAGAAAACAGCAAAAAGCAATAAAATGAATATAAAAATTTCATTGAACAACAAATAAACAAACTAAAAACTTAATAACGAAAATAAGACAGAAAATTTTATCTAAAAATAAAAATGTTAATTAATAAAAATACCAAATGACTCATTGATTTTTGAATTCTTAATATATAAAAAAGAAAAAACCTCATATCGAATGATATGAGGTTTTTGGATTTAAGAAA
>DAIUBY010000021.1:0-33341 GCA_036846425.1 Polaribacter sp. | reverse complement strand
AATGTCAAAAGACCTAAGTAACTACAGAAAATCTTACGAAAAACTAGAACTTCTAGAGGAAAATTGTCCAGAAAATCCAATGGAATTATTCCAAACTTGGTTCATCAATGCTGATAATTCTGATACTGTTGAAGAAACAAATGCTATGACAATTGCCACAATTGGTAATGACGGATTTCCAAAAAGCAGGGTAGTTTTACTTAAAAAATATACTTGGGAAGGTTTTATATTTTACACGAATTACAATTCCGAAAAAGGAAAAGCAATCATAAATAACAACAATGTTTGTTTATCTTTCTTTTGGCCAGCTTTGGAACAACAAATTATCATCAAAGGAAATGCAGAAAAATTGGCTGAAAATTTATCAGATGGATATTTCGATTCAAGACCTGATGGAAGTAAATTAGGCGCTTGGGCTTCAGACCAAAGTTCCATAGTTTCATCAAGAAAAGAATTAGAGGAGAGTTTAACTACTTTTGAGAAAAAATTTGAAAATTTAGAAATTCCCAGACCTCCACATTGGGGTGGTTTTATTGTAAAACCAATTTCGATAGAATTTTGGCAAGGAAGACCCAACAGAATGCATGACAGAATAAGATATACTTTATTAGAAGATTTTTCTTGGAAAATAGAAAGATTAGCGCCATAAATTTTATATTTACCACATCAACAATCAAACTTGAATGAAAACATTATTTATTGTTAGACACGCAAAATCCTCTTGGGATTACAAAGGAATTGACGATATTGATCGTCCTTTGAAAAAAAGTGGTATTAAAGATGCACATTTAATGTCTAAATTTTTAGCAAACGAAATTGAAAGACCAGGAATTTTTATCTCAAGTAGCGCAAACAGGGCTTTGCACACTGCACTAATTTTCTGCGAGAATTTTCAATATCCCATTTCAGGATTGGTAAAAAGCCGACAATTGTACAGTTTTAGTGATGGATATTTGGTGAAAACCGTAAAAGCATTAGATGATGGCTATAGTTCTGCTATCATTTTTAGTCATGATCATGGTATCAACACATTTGTAAATAAATATGGTGATATTCCAATTGCTCATGTTCCAACTTGTGGAGTTATTGGAATTCAATTTCAAGATAAACATTGGAAAGACGTTAAAAAAGGAAAAACTTTTATGACTGAATTTCCCAAAAATCATAGATAACCATTGATAGAAATTAAAAAATACGGAGCTATAGATATTGGGTCAAATGCCATTAGATTGTTGGTTTCCAACGTTATAATCCAAGAAGGAAAAGAAGCCCAATTTAAAAAATCTGCCCTAATTCGAGTACCAATACGTTTAGGAGCTGATGCATTTGTTAGCGGAATTATCAGTGAAGAAAACATTGCACGAATGATTGATGCCATGGAAGCTTTCAAATTATTGATGAAAGTGCACAAAGTAGAGCGTTTTAAAGCATGTGCAACTTCTGCAATGAGAGAAGCTTTTAATGGAGAAGAAGTAATCAAAAAAGTTTTTGAAAAAACTGGGGTAAAAATTTCAATTATTGGTGGAAAAGAAGAAGCTGCAATCATTGCTTCTACAGATTTAAAAGAATTAATTAAAGGCACAAATTCTTATTTATATGTTGATGTTGGTGGTGGAAGTACAGAATTTACGCTTTTTTCCGAAGGAAAATTAATTACTTCAAAATCTTTCAATATGGGAACTGTGCGTTTATTAAATAACTCTAAAGAGGAAAATAAAGAGATTTTTGAAAACGTAGAACGTTGGGTCAAAAAAAATACGGCAGGTTTGAAAAGAATTTCATTGATTGGTTCAGGAGGAAACATCAATAAACTTTTTAAAATGTCTGGAAGATTAGAAGGAAAACCTATTTCATTTGTGTATTTGAACGCTCAATATCAGTTTTTAAAACAAATGACGTATCAAGACAGAATTTCTGAACTAAGTTTAAACCTTGATAGAGCTGACGTAATTATTCCTGCAACCAAAATTTATGTTTCAGCTATGAAATGGAGTGGAGCATCTAAAATTTATGTTCCAAAAATTGGACTTTCTGACGGAATCATCAAAAGTTTATATTACGAAACCCTATAATTTATTGATTTTAATATCAATTTATAAATGTTTTTAGTACCTTTGGTGCCGTATTTGATTAGTTTTAAATATGCTTATTAACGATTATTGTTATATGAAAAAAATAGTATTATTAGCCACATTTTTACTTTTAGGAGCTGTGGCTTTTGGACAAGATTTACCAGAAAATCCAGAACCAGGAAAATGTTATGTGAGATGTAAAACTCCAGATATTTGGAAAAACGAATCTGTGCAAGTTCCTGTATCACCTGAATACAAAAAAATTATTACATATCCAGCAGAATATAAAACTATCACTGAACAAGTACTGATTAAAGAAGCTGGAGAAGAAATTTTAATAGTTCCTGCAGTTTGGGGAACCCAAGAAGTAACTTATTTCGAAAAAGAAGATGGTACAAAAATAGAGGTGAAAAACGCTGTTTTAAACCAAGGTTTTGAAACTGTTGAAACTAAAGGTGCTACTGCTTCATGGGAAATGAGCGAAAAACTACCTGATTGTCAGTCAGATAATCCAGATGATTGTAGATATTGGTGTTATAAACCAATTCCTGCAGAATTCAAAACAATGCCAGTTGAAAAATTAATTAGCGATGCTAGTATTATAAGAGTGCCAATTCCTGGGGTTAGAAAAACATATAAAAGAAAAGTAATGGTTCAAAAACCAACTACTACAATTGTTCAAACTGCTCCTGAATATCAGACTATTACAAAAACTGTTTTGGTAAGAGATGCAAGAACTGAAGAAGTAATTGTTCCTGGAATTTATCAATCTGTAAGTAAGCAAATCTTAGTGAAAAAAGGAGGTTTAACTTCTTGGAAAGCAGTTGATTGTGAATTAACTGACAATACTCCTTTACCAATCAATTGGGATTTTTCGAGTTCTGAATTGAATGAAGGTGCAAAAGCGATTATTGATGCAAGATTATTGCCAATCCTAAAAAATGGATTTGCAGTGTTCATTGAATCACACACTGACATGAGAGGTACAAAAAAAGAAAATCAAGATTTATCTGATAGAAGAGCCAAAGCAGTTACAGATTATTTAATTTCAAAAGGAATCAACGCAAGTCAATTGTTTGCAAAAGGTTTTGGAGAAAGTAAATTATTAAATAAATGTGCTGATAATGTGGTTTGTTCTGAAGCTGAGCATGCTGTGAATAGAAGAACAACGTTTAGAGTGGTAAATCAAAACTAATTCTAATAGAATATCATAAAAAAATGAGGCAAATGCCTCTTTTTTTTATGACTTAAATTTCATGATTTCCTGCTCTATAAAGTGAAAATAATATTCCGTAATAATGTATCCTTTTTTTTCTGCCAACACTTTGCCTTTGGAATCAACAATTAAAATTGTGGGAAATGATTTTACTTTAAATCGACTTTTTAAAGTATAATTTTCAGTCATTTTTTCAACTGGTAACAAATCTATTTGTCTTGGAATATCTACTTCCAACAACACTAAACTTTTTTCAGATAATTGCTTAAAACGCTCAGAACCAAATAATTCTATATCAATAACTTTACATGGAGCACACCAATCAGAACCTTTGAAATAAATTAAAATTGGTTTCTTTTCATTTTTTGATTTTTTCAACGCATCATTATAAGTCAATGCCCAATCAAGAGAATTTTTTTGAATCGTATCTTGTGAAAAATAATTTTGAAAAAAACAAAGTGCAAATAAAAGTGTAAAAGTGGAAATTTTCATTCAATAAATATTTACGTCAAAAGTATCAAAAATAATACCACTAAATTTAGATAATCAAATAGAAAAATGTTGAATGTGAGAAAGCAATAATGTATCAAAATCCTTTTTCTGATTTCCTAAAAAAACGGTTTCTATCTCCAAATAATAACAATCCTTCAACTCCGAATTCAAACGAACATAATCTTTTTCAGTTGTCAAAATTATCTTTTTTGCACTTTGGATATTATCAAATTTTGATTGTATTTGACTAATATCTTGCTTTGAAAATTGGTGATGATCTGGGAAATTCAAATGTTGAAAAGTGCAATTTTGAATCTCTAAAAATTGACGTAAAGCTGTTGGATTTGCAATTCCTGTAACCAGCAAAACTTGGTAATTTGACAACTCCTCAACTAAAATTTGATTATTCCCTTTCAGTTTTTTTGAATACGAAATAGAGGTAAAAAAAACAGGTTTTTGAAAATAAGCCAGTTTATTTTGAATGATTTTCTGCTGATTTTCAGTCAAATTTTCAGGGCATTTTGTAATGATAATGGCATTTGCTCTTTTTGCTCCTCTCCTACTTTCTCTCAAATTTCCTGTTGGAATCAAAAAATCATTTGTAAATAAATCATCAAATTTGGTTAGTAAAATATAAAAACTTCCTTTCACTTTTCTATGCTGAAAAGCGTCATCCAACAAGACAATTTCCGATGTTGATTCCTCTAAAATTCGTTGAATTCCAGAAACTCTGTTTTCATCAACTGCAACAAAAATATTCTCAAATTTTTTAAAAAATTGCAATGGTTCATCACCAACTTCATTAGCTGAATGTTTTTCATTAACTCTTAAAAAACCCGAAGTTTTTCGTTTATAACCTCTACTCAACACCGCAATTTGAAATTGATTTTTTAAAAATCTGATTAAATATTCAATTTGTGGGGTTTTTCCTGTACCACCAACAGAAAGATTTCCTACAACAATTACCGGAATTGGAAATGTGGATTGCTTAAAAATACCAATTTCAAACAAAAAATTACGAATGGTTGTTACCAAATCATAAATGATTGCAAATGGAAATAATAAAAAACGAAGTATTTTCATAAGTACGAAAATAACGTATTTTTATGGATTGATAATTAGAAAATAGTAACTTTGGTTTTTATTTAAAATCATGAAAATAAAAGAAGTTACTTCTATTTTAGAGGAAATTGCGCCTTTGCAATATGCTGAAGATTTTGACAATGTTGGATTATTAGTTGGAAAAAATGATACAGAAGTTACAGGAGTTTTAGTAACTCTTGATACTTTAGAAACCACAATTGATGAAGCAATTGCTAAAAAATGCAATCTAATTATCAGTTTTCATCCCATTATTTTCAATGGATTGAAAAAATTAAATGGTGCAAATTATGTGGAGCGTGTTGTTATTAAAGCCATTGAAAATCAAATTGCTATTTATGCAATTCACACAGCATTAGACAATAGTTTTCAGGGCGTTTCTGCTAAAATTTGTGAAGTTTTGGGGCTTGAAAAAACTCAAATTTTATTGCCTAAAAAAAATATTCTTAAAAAATTAACTACTTATGTTCCAATAAAAAATGCCATTGATGTAAGAAATTCTCTTTTTGAGGCAGGTGCAGGAAATATTGGCAATTATGATGCTTGTTCATTTTCAATTTCTGGTGAAGGAACTTTTAGAGGTAATGAAAATTCAAATCCAATTTTGGGTAAAAAAGGAATTTTACATTCTGAAAACGAAATGCAACTTTCAGTACTATTTGAGATTAAAAATGAATCAAAAATATTAAAAGCTTTGTTCGAAAATCATCCGTATGAAGAAGTTGCTTACGAAATTATTTCGGTTGAAAATAGCTATCAAAATATAGGAATGGGAATGATTGGAGAATTGCCTAAACCAATGTTTGAAAAGGATTTCTTGCAATTTTTAAAAAAAACTATGAAAACAGATTGTATTAAACATTCTGCATTTTTAAATAAAGAAATCAAAAAAATTGCAGTTTTAGGAGGTTCAGGAAGTTTTGCAATAGAAGCTGCAAAAAAAGCGGGAGCAGATGCTTATATTAGTGCTGATTTTAAATATCATGATTTTTTTAACGCTGAAAATAGCATCTTATTAACAGATATTGGACATTATGAGAGTGAACAGTTTACAAAAAACTTGATAGTTGATTTTCTTACAAAAAAAATTAGTAATTTTGCAGTCATTTTATCAGAAAATAGAACAAATCCAATATATTATTACCTATAAACATGGCAAACATGAAAGAAGTTTCAGTGGAAGAAAAATTAAGAGCGTTGTATGACTTGCAACTTATTGACTCAAGAATTGATGAAATTAGAAACGTTAGAGGAGAATTGCCTCTTGAAGTGGAAGATTTAGAGAATGAAGTTGCCGGTTTGAATACCCGAATTTCAAATATGGAACAAGAAGTTGCAAACTTTGAGACGGATATCAACAATAAAAAATTGATTATTGAGGAAGCAAAATCGTTGACGAAAAAATACGATGAGCAACAAAAAAAAGTAAGAAATAACAGAGAATTTGATTCATTATCAAAAGAAATTGAATACCAAGCTTTGGAAACTGAATTGGCTGAAAAAAGAATCAATGAGTTCAAAGCTAAAATTGCTCAAAAAACTGAAATCATCAATAATACTAAAGAGAAATTAGCAAAACAAGAAATGCATTTAGCACATAAAAAAGCTGAACTAGATGCTATTTTGAAAGAAACTGAAAAAGAAGAAAAATTATTGTTAGAAAAATCAGATGAATTCTCACAATTAATTGACAGTCATTTACTTACAGCTTATAAAAGAATCCGTAGCAAAGTGAAAAACGGATTGGCTGTTGTGGCTTTAGAAAGAGGCGCTTCAGGAGGTTCGTATTTTACAATTCCACCACAAGTTCAGTTAGACATTGCTAACAGAAAAAAAATTACCATTGATGAACACAGTGGAAGAATTTTAGTTGACTCTGCTTTAGCTGCTGAAGAAAAAGAGAAAATTGAAAAAATTATGGCTTAATTTTTTTTTCAGAAATAAAAAAAACTCGAAGTTTGAAAACTTCGAGTTTTTTTTATTTTAATAATCTAACTTTTTGAGATATTCCAATTTCTCTTTCCAAAGTATCAATTCAACTTTAAATTCGGCAACCTGATTTTGTACATTAATTACTAGAGGATTGCTTTTATTTGAAATTGAGAAAAAACTTAAATTATTTTCTAATTGTTGAATTTCTCTTACAATTTCATCAATTCTTTTTCTAACATATAGTTGCTCACTATCTAATTTTTTAAAATCATTTTTCTCCAAATATGAATCAACTAAATTCTTGAATTTCAAGAATATAAGTTCGTTTTTATCCAATGAAAGACTTTCTAAAATTGTTTCAATAAGTTTATTGAATTTTCCGTCTAAATGATTAGAATTTTTAGGTAATTTTCCTAATTCATGCCATTCATTGATTGCACTAAAAACACTTTCTTTAGTGAGGTTTTTCTTCGCTTTTAAAGATTCTAAAAACTCCATTTTTTTATCAACAATAAGCTGTTGGTCTTTGCTAATGGCATTTTTTTGTTGATGAAATCTATTGAAATAATAATTGCAAGCCGCAATAAAACGTTTCCAAATTTCATCAGAAAATTTACGTGGAACATGTCCAATTTTTTTCCAATCTGATTGAATTTTTTTCATTGCATTGGTTGCCATTTCCCAATCTTCACTGTCTTTTAAAGACTCTGCCAATTCAATCAAAGCAATTTTTTTCTGTAAATTTTCTTGCTGTTCAGACTTTTCTTCTTTGTAGAATTTGTTTTTTTCAGCATTGAATTTTTTAGTAGCATTTTTAAATTTTTGCCAAATTTCCTCGCTTTTTGCATACGGAAGTTTGCCTATATCAAAGTATTTTTTTCGCAAAGACTCTAACTCGTCAATACTTCTTTGCCAATCATTGTGTGTTCTGTTTTTTGAAACATTTATAAGACTGATTTCATCAATTACTAACAACTTTTTTTCAATCAATTCATCGTATTTTGAATGAATCTCTTTGAAAAAATCGTGTCTATTATCATGAATTTTTTTAGTAGCATCACTAAATTTTTGCCAAACTTCTTCTCTTACATTTCTTGCAACAGGCCCAATATCTTCTTTCCAAATTTTATGCAGTTCTTGCAATTGTTTTGAGGCAAAATTGATGTCTTTTTCGTTGGCTAAAGCTTGTGCTTTTTCAATTATTTTTAGTTTTTCATCCAAATTATGCTTAAAATCCAACTCTCTAAAATCGTTGCTTAAATGCAATAAATCATAAAAACGCTCCACATGATGCTGATAGTTTTTCCAAGTATCATTATAATTAGATTTTGGAACACCTCCAATTGCATTCCATTTTTCCTGAATTTCTTTGAATTTTTTATACATTGTTGAAACCTCAGCTTCATCAATCAATGTTTTTAATTCTTCAATAACTTGAATACGTTTCTCTAAATTTTCAGTTAATTTTTTTTCAATATTCGTATAATAATCGTCTCTTTTCGTTTTATATTCGAACAATAACTTACTAAATTCTGATTTTGTAGGATGCGTAAATTGAAAGTCTAAAGAGTCTGCACCTTCATCTAAAAATGCTTGTTTTTTTTCTTGTAATAACGTTCCGAATTTTTCGTTAAAAGCATTTTTTATTTGATCAACAGTAGTTTTAATTTGCTGAATTGGCGAATTTTCAATCAAATTTTTTAGAGAAGTAACCAATTGTTCTAAAGAAAATTCAGAATAATCTTCTAAAATTGGTTCGTTTTCAGATTCGTGATTATCTTCTTCAATAATGGATTGATTATCTGAAATAGTTTCAATATCATTTTCAACTATTTGATTTTCAGATATTAAAGAAGATTTTTCATTTAATTCGTTTTCAATGTTACTGGAATTATCCTTACTATTTTCTAACATATATACAATGTTTACAGGTCTTTGTACGATACTATAATCATACTGTCAACAAAAATAAGGACAACTTACATACTTTACAAGATTTCTCTATAAGTTATGTTTATGATTCATAAATCATTCCATATTCTCCAAGATTCCTCTGCTTGTAATTGCAACATTTCCAAACCATTTTTAATTATTGCTCCTTGATTTTTTCCTTTGGATAAAAAAACGGTTTCTTCAGGATTGTAAATCAAATCGTACAATAAATGTTGTTGATTTAGAAATTGATAGGGAATTTCAGGATATTTTTCAATATTGGGTGATGTTCCAAGTGGAGAACAATTCACCATAATTGTATGATTTTCAATGATTTCTTTGTTCAAATTTTTATAGGAAATTTCATTTATTGATTCAGGATTTCTAGACACAAATTGAAATGAAATATTATTTTTTTGAAACACAAATGCAACTGCTTTTGAGGCACCTCCTGTTCCTAAAATCAATGCTTTTTGATGATGACTTTTTAGAAAAGTTTTTATCGATTTTTCAAAACCTACAGCATCAGAATTATAACCTTTCAGCTTGTTATTGTTAGTAACTTTGATGGTATTTACTGCACCAATTTGTTGAGCAATTTCATCCAATTCATCTAAAAAAGGGATGATTTCTTGTTTGTAAGGAATGGTAACATTCATTCCTTTTAAGCTTTTTTCTGATGCAATTATTGATGGAAATTCATCACAAGATTGAATATCAAAATTGAGATATGAATGATTTTTTAAATTCAATTTCTGAAACTTGTCAGTAAAATAACCTCTTGAAAATGAATAAGATATATTTTTTCCAAGCAATCCAAAGACGTTATTTTCTTCTTTTTCTGTCATAATAGTCAATACCTAAAATTAATCCCAATCCAAATAAAATAGAAAGTACCGCAAAAAGGGTTTCAAAGCTGAAAATTTCAGGGAAATATCTTTCGTAATTTTCGATGATTTTATTGCCTTTTTGATCTAACAAAAACTGATTGTTTTCTGTGAGATAAATTGTTTTTTTCCATGGCCAAACCATTCCTAACGAACCTGTTATAAATCCTAAGATTAAAGCATTTACCACTTTATTGTAATGTTTTAAAACATAAGCTAACAAGTGAGAAAATGTAACCAAACCAACTGCTGAGCCAAGTGTAAAAACAGTGATAATTTTTATATATCGCATTTTTATTGCATCAGAAAAAACACTAAAATCACCTGACAAAATACTTACAATTACTTCAAATAAAACATTCACAGAATCCACTAGAAGCAACACATAATTGCCTAAAAGTATCAAAATAAAAGAGCCAGAAAGACCAGGAAGTGTCATTCCTGAAACTCCAATAATGCCACATAAAAACACAAACCAAAGATTATCATTTTCTTTGGCTGGAGTTAAAAAACTGATTGCCAATCCAATAATTGTTCCTATCAATAAAAATGTCAAATTGGTTTTTGTCCATTTCCCAAAATCTTTATTGATGTAATAAATGGAGCCAATAATCATCCCAAAAAACCAACTCCAAACATTTAATTCATAGTACTTTAACAAATAATCTAATACTAATGAAATACTAAAATAACTGAAAATACTTCCAGACATAATGAGTAACAAAAATTGCCCATTTATGTATGTATAGAAACTTTTAAAACGACCATTTAATAGCAGTTTAAAAGCTTTGATATTTATTTTTTTAAACGAATAAATAAGTTCTTCGTAAAAACCTAATACATACGAAACTGCGCCACCAGAAACTCCAGGCACTTTGTTTGCTGCGCCCATTGCCAAACCTTTTAAAAAAAGTCCAAGTTTGTGTAAAAAAGTTTTTTCTAATCGCACTAGTGTTTTTTTGAAGCTAATTTTTCCATGAATAAAATAAGTACAAAACCAATAAGTGCCATAACTACAGCCCAAATTAATTGAGCATCACCTTCAAATGAAAAAGGTGATATACTTTGCTCTAACAATGGCTTAATCTCACCATGGCTATCTGTATAAGTTGAAACTATTTTTTTCCAAGGCCAAACTTTATTTAAAGAGCCTAGCATAATTCCTGTTAAAACGACCAACATTTCTTGCTTGTAATGCGCAAATAACCATTTTAACAATTTTGAAAATGACAACAAACCAATAACTACACCAATGGCAATTGCTGATAATATGGTTATATTTTTTTCAGTAATTGCAGTCATCACCACTGGATAAATTCCTATTAACAATAAAATATATGAACCAGATATTCCTGGTAAAATCATGGCACAAGAGGCAATTGCACCTGAAAAAATTAAAAAACCATAACTAATATCAGCAGTATTTGTTGCTGGCGAAATGGTAATAGCATATCCAAAAAGAACCCCAATTAGTCCTAAAATAATTATTATCAAATTCCACTTTTCAATTTGTTTTCCCATATACAAGATACTCGCCAAAACCAATCCAAAGAAAAAAGACCATAACAAAATGGGTTCATTTTCTAACAACCATTTGATGATTTTTGATAAGGATACAATACTGATAAAAATTCCTGATAACAATGCTGCTAAAAAATTTCCATTTACTTGTTTCCAAGCCGCTTTGATACCTTGGTTTTTTAAAGTTTTTACCAGACTAAAATTTACACTACTAATGGAACCCAGCAACTCTTCATAAATTCCTGATATAAAGGCAATTGTACCTCCTGAAACTCCTGGAACAACATCTGCGGCACCCATGGCAATTCCTTTGAAACCAATTACTAAATACTCTTTTAAAGTTCTACTCATTCTATATTTTTTGGCTACGAATATAGTTGATTTTAAAGAAAAGTTAACATTTAGCCACTGAGAAATCTTGTTACTTTTGAAAAATAAATTCAAATCAGATGAAAATTAAATTATTCCTTTTAATACTGAGTGTTTCACTTTTTAGTTACAAATATGAAATCAAAAAAAATAATTTGAAAATTACTCCAATTTCACATGCAACTGCTGTAATTTCATTTGATAAAGAAGTTATTTATTTAGACCCAACAGGAGGTGCAACTGCTTTTTCAAAATTTGAAAAACCAACATATATTTTAATTACAGACATTCATGGAGATCATTTTGATGCAAAAACCTTGAATGAATTGGACTTGTCCAATACAACAATTATTGCTCCAAGAGCAGTTACTGATAAATTTCAAAACAGCAAAGCAGAAGAGCTAATTGTCATCAATAATGATGAGCAAAAAGCATTTAAAAACTTTTCTGTAGAGGCAATTCCAATGTATAATTTAAGAGAAGATGCATTAAAATTTCATACAAAAGGCAGAGGAAATGGTTATGTTTTAACCATCAACAAAGAACGAATTTATTTTTCTGGAGACACTGAAGATATTCCTGAGATGAGAAATTTAAAAAATATTGACAAAGCTTTTGTTTGCATGAATCTGCCTTACACAATGACTGTGGAAAATGCTGCTGATGCTGTGTTGGCATTTAAACCAAAAGAAGTTTTTCCTTATCATTACAGAGGAACAGGAGGTTTAAGTGACGTAGAAAAATTCAAACAAATAGTTACCGAAAAAAACAAAGCAATAAAAGTAGTTCAGTTAGATTGGTATCCAAAAAACTAGACAACTTTTTATTCTGTAGCTTTTTTAAAATCGGAAATTAATTTTTGGATTTTTGGATTTTCAAAAACTGTTGGAAACAATTCACCTAAAATTGTATGATACTCAAAATCAATATTAAGTGCTCTAATCAGATGGTTTTTTGCAATTCGTTCTCTGTTTTTAACATAATATAAACCAGCCAATCTGTATTCAATTTCTGCAAAATTTTTATAGATTTTTTTTCCATCAATCAAAACCTTAATGGATTCATCCAAATCATTTAATTGAATCAAAACATCAGCTAAAGAAATATAAATTGCATAATCAAAATCTTGCAATAACAAACAATTTTGGTAACCATGAACAGCTTCCTCTAAGAAGTTTAATTTCAAGTTGATTTCTGCATATTTTCTCCAATAAATTGGATTGTCTTCATCAATTTTTAGTGCTTTTGACAAATAATATGTAGCTTTTGAGAAATTTTCTTTTTTGATATACAGGTCTGTAATCAACATCCAAGCTCTTTCTAATAATGGATCTTCCTGAACTGCTTTTTTGTAATAAGAAATAGCTTCATCAAATTTATTTAATTTTTCATAGCACTCTCCTATTCTCACTAAAGCAAAAGCAGTTGGATCATCCAAATCTAAAGTTACCAAATAATGGTCAATTGCCTCTTTGTAAAGTTTCATTTCCTCCAAAGTTTTGGCTTTTTCTAAATATCCACCAATAAAAGATTCATCAATCAAAATTGCATAATCAAAAGCAGTTAATGCTTCTTTGAACATGTCTAACATAAAATATTGTCTTCCTAATTGATGCCAAGCAACTTCGCAATAAGGATTTTTGTCTATATAATTATTCAAAAAAGGAATGGCCAATTCACTTTCTTCACACATATCATAACAATAAATAATGTTGTAAAGCGCTGAATAATCCTCTTCATCTTCGTGTAAACACTTTTCAAAATAAGAACGAGCGTTTTCATAATCTTCTAAATACAGGTATTCCATTCCTAACAATGACCAAACATCCAAGTTATCATCTGTATAAATCAATGCTTTTTCTAGATTTTGAATAGCACCTTCATGATTGCCTCTTTTTGAAAAAATTGCTGCTCTTTGAATAAAAACCTCTTCGTTATGTGGATCAATTTTTTCAATTTTATTCAACAACAAAGTTGCCTTATCTAACTCATCTTCAAAGACTAAGAGTTCAACTTGAAGCAATTTTAAATCTACAGATTGAGGATGTTGTTCCAAACCTAATTTCACCGCTTTTTTTGCCAAGGAATGTTTTCCTGCATCCAAATAATGAACGATAATTTCCTCAAACTCAACCAAATCAAAAAAGTAAACGCTGTTGGTTTTCAGCATAGATTCAAATTTCAATAGAGACATAGCTAATAGAATTGAAATATTTCATTAAAAATACTATAACTAGTTCGTAAGATTTTGTGGATGTTTTTTTGTTTTCAACAATTTAATTAACAAATCCGTTTTAATTTCAGTATTTTAAATTTTGCACAACCATATATTATCTGTAATTTTGATTTTCAATACTATCAGCTAAAATTTGATGGGTTTCTTATGAGCAAAAAAACACTTCTCAACTCAAAAGATATTGAAATTATTCTCCATAGATTGGCTTGCCAATTGATTGAAAATCATGATGATTTTACTGATACTGTGTTGATTGGTTTGCAACCAAGAGGTTCGTTTTTAGCAAATAGACTAGTGCAACTTCTTGAAAATAAATACAATATAAAAGATTTAAAATTAGGTCTTTTAGACATCACTTTTTACAGAGACGATTTTAGAAGACGCTCAGAACCTTTAGCTGCAACATCAACCAAAATTGATTTTTTAATCGAAGACAAAAAGGTTGTAATAATTGACGATGTTTTGTATTCAGGAAGAAGTGTAAGAGCCGCTTTAACAGCCATTCAATCTTTTGGAAGACCAGAAAATATAGAACTTTTAGTGCTCATTGACAGAAGATTTAGCAGACATTTACCCATTCAACCAAATTATAGAGGAAGACAAGTAGATGCTATCAATGAAGAAAAAGTATTGGTAACTTGGAAAGAAACACACGAAATAGACGCAGTTTACATAGAACAAAAATAACATGAATCATCTAAGTGTAGAACATTTACTGGGCATCAAATATTTAAAACCTTCAGATATTGAGCTTATTTTTAAAACTGCAGATCATTTTAAAGAAGTCATTAACAGACCCATCAAAAAAGTTCCTTCGTTAAGAGACATTACCATTGCCAATTTATTTTTTGAAAATAGCACCAGAACAAAACTGAGTTTTGAATTGGCAGAAAAACGACTTTCTGCTGATGTAATCAACTTTTCAGCTTCACAATCGTCTGTAAAAAAAGGAGAAACACTTATTGATACTGTCAACAATATTTTATCTATGAAAGTGGATATTATTGTCATGCGTCATGCAAGTGTTGGTGCAGGAGTTTTTTTATCCAAACATGTCAATGCAAAAATAATAAATGCTGGAGATGGCACTCATGAGCATCCGACTCAGGCTTTGTTAGATTCGTATTCTATCAGAGAAAAATTAGGAACCGTAAAAGGAAAAAAGATTGTAATTATTGGTGATATTTTGCATTCAAGAGTTGCTTTGTCCAATATTTTTGCACTGCAAATGCAAGGTGCTGAAGTGAAAGTTTGTGGACCAACAACATTGATTCCCAAATATATCACAAGTTTAGGAGTCACTGTTGAAACAAACCTAAAAAAAGCATTGGAATGGTGTGATGTTGCCAATGTTTTAAGAGTTCAAAACGAGCGAATGGACATTAATTATTTTCCATCAACAAGAGAATACACACAACTTTTTGGTATCAACAAAGAGATTTTAGATAATTTAGATAAAAAAATAGTGATTATGCATCCTGGACCAATCAACAGAGGTGTAGAAATTACTAGTGATGTTGCTGATTCTGAACAATCTATCATTTTACACCAAGTGGAAAATGGAGTTGCTATTAGAATGGCAATAATTTATTTATTGGCAGAGCAAATTAAAAGATAAGTTTATGAACATCAAAAAAAAGAAAAAATATACCCTTATTTCTTCGGATGAAAATTCATTTTCTGATTTTTATACCTTATTTTTATCACACAAAAATGATTTCGATAAAGAACATTTGGTTTTGTTGATTTCTGATTCGTTGAAAGTTTGTAAAAAAGAATTTTTACAATTTTTAGATTTTTCAGAACATAAAAAAGAAAACGGCACATCATTTGTAATTGTCAATTCGAAAATTAATATTGATGATTTCCCTGAAAATTTCAATATTGTACCTACTTTACAAGAAGCAGAAGATGTTTTAGAGATGGAAGCAATTGAAAGGGAATTAGGTTTTTAAAAAATAGTATATGCTTAAAAAATTACTTTTCATATTTTTCTTTTTTACAATTTCAATCGTTTTTTCACAAGAAAATCCTATTGAAAAATTATCTGCAGCTCCAAATCCTTTCTCAAACTCAACCATCATTTCTTTTCAATCAGAAAGTGATTCAAAAGCAACTTTTACAGTAAAAAATATTCTAGGGAAAGTGGTGTTTCAAAAAACAATTGAAACCACGAAAGGAAACAATGCTTTTCCATTTTTAAAAGGTGATTTAACTGCAGGAATTTATATTTATACCATTCAAAATAAGGAAAATAGCATTTCTAAACGCATGGTTATTCAATGAGTTTACGATTAACTATTTTGGGTTGTCATTCAGCAACTCCACGTGTAAATGCATTTCCAACTTCACAATATTTAGAAATTAACGATCGACATTTTATCATTGATTGTGGAGAAGGCACACAACGTCAAATGCGAAAATACAAAGTAGGTTTTGCGAAAATCAATCATATTTTTATTTCTCATTTGCATGGCGATCATTTTTATGGTTTAATTGGGTTGTTGTCTACTTTTGGCATTTTAAATAGGGAAAAAGAATTGCATGTTTTTGGTCCTAAAGGAATAAAAGATGCCACAGAAATGCTTCTAAAAATTTCACAATCTCATGCTAAATTTGAACTTATTTTTCATGAACTTTCGTCAACAAAAAGTGAAATCATTTTTGAAGATGACAAAGTTTCAGTGCAAACAATTCCATTAAAACACAGAGTTTATACCAATGGTTTTTTATTTAAAGAAAAAGAGAAATCAAAAAAATTGCACATTCAGAATATTGAAAATTATCCAGAAATTGACAAAGCAGATTATCTAAATATCAAAGCTGGAAAAAATATCGTTCTAGAATCTGGAGAAATTATTTTTAATGAAGAATTGACAATTGTTTCAGAACCACCAAAAAGCTTTGCATATTGCAGTGATACCAGTTTTTTACCATCTATAATTCCAATCATAAAAAATGTAGATTTGCTGTATCATGAAGCTACATTTTTATCAGACAAAGAAGATTTAGCAGAAAAAACATTGCATAGCACAGCTGCGCAAGCTGCTACAATTGCCAAAGAAGCAAATGTGAAAAAATTGGTTTTGGGACATTATTCTGGTAGATACAAAAACATTGAATCATTTGAAGAAGAGGCAAAATCTATTTTTGAAAATTCATTTGCAGCAGAAGCTGGAAAAATTTTTGAAATAAATTGAAAAAATCCTAATATTGGTCAATTGACAGTAAAACCAATGTACAAGCAATTTCTGCTCTAATATTATTTTTTTCTAGAAGCGCTACAAATTCTTCATTTTCTGCACCAGGATTAAAAATAACTCTTCTTGGTTTTAAACTGATTACATATTCGTAAAAATCCTTTTGCCTTTCAGCATTCATATAAAGTGTTACATTGTCAATGTTTTGAAAATCTTTTTTTTCATCTTCAATTTGAACACCTAAAACAGTTCCTTTTTTAACTCCAACTGCAACAACAGGAATGTTTTTATCTAAAAATCTTTTAATGGCAATATTAGAATATCTATTCGGATTTAAAGATGCACCAAGAACTAAAGTTGTATTTTTCATAAAATGAAGATTTAAAAAATTAATTACCAACGAATCACAACACTTCCCCAAGTAAAGCCACTTCCAAAGGCTGCTAAAACCACCAAATCATTGTCTTTAATTTTTCCTTGCTCCCAAGCTTCAGTCAGAGCAATAATTACGGAAGCTGCAGTGGTATTTCCATATTTCATGATGTTATTATGGACTTTGTCATCAGACAATTGAAATTTTTTCTGAATAAATTGAGCAATTCTCAAATTTGCTTGATGCGGAATTAGCATATCAATATCTTCTCTTTTCAAATTGTTTGCTTCCAAACCTTCTTCAATTGCTTCAGCAAAACGCACAACTGCGTGTTTAAACACAAATTGCCCATTCATATATGGAAAATATGAAATATCTTCAGGATCATTTTCTTTCAAAATTTCAGGAACCCATCTTCCTGTAGATGGTCCATCTAACATCAATTCTCTGGCATATTTACCTTCAGAATGCAAGTGTGATGATAAAATTCCTTTGCCTTTTGCTGAGCTTCTTGATAAAATGGCAGCTCCTGCTCCATCTCCAAAAATTACAGTAACATTTCTACCTCTTGTTGAGCGTTCTAATCCTCCAGAATGATTTTCAGAACCAATTACCAAAATATTTTTATACATGCCTGTTTTGATAAATTGATCAGCAACTGATAGTGCATACACAAATCCTGAACATTGATTTCTAATATCTAAAGCTCCAATTGTGGGCATATCCAACATATCTTGCACACGAACTCCTCCTCCTGGAAAATACATATCTGGACTTAAAGTGGCAAAAATGATAAAATCGATATCATCTTTTGTCAATCCTGCTCTTTCTATAGCGATTTTTGCCGCTTTTGCTCCCATTGAAGAGGTATTATCTCCAGTTTTTGGATCAATCCATCTTCGTTCTTCAATTCCTGTTCGTTCTTGAATCCATTCATCTGAAGTTTCCATGAACGCTTTTAAATCGTTATTGGTAACAATATTTTCAGGAACATAGTAACCAAGACCTGTAATTTTTGAATGATACATATTTAAAAGGTATAAAAATTTAGTTATCTGTAATTTGTTACTAACAAAAATAGTGATTATTTAATAGCATTCCAAAATAAAAAAAACTCTAAAATTTCAATTGATTTTTTTTAAAAATTGAAAAACGCTGACATCTTGTCACAATAAAACCTTTGGTATTTTTTTTGACTAATCAACATCGAATATTAATTAACAAACTATATAAATTATGAGTAAAGGAAATATCAATGTTTCAGTTGAAAATATTTTTCCACTGATTAAAAAATTCTTGTATTCTGATCATGAAATCTTTTTGCGTGAATTGGTTTCAAACGCAACTGATGCCACAACCAAACTAAAACACCTCATTTCTATTGGTGAAGCGCAAACAGAATTGGGTGATGCAAAAATCGAAATCAGCATTGATAAAAAAGCCAAAACTTTGAAAATCAAAGATCAAGGTTTAGGAATGACATTAGAAGAAGTAGAAAAATACATCAACCAAATCGCTTTTTCTGGTGCTGAGGAGTTTTTAGAAAAATACAAAGATGATAAAAATGACACAGGCGTTATTGGTCATTTTGGACTTGGTTTTTACTCCGCATTTATGGTGGCAAAACAAGTTGAAATTTTCACAAAATCGTATAAAGACGAACCTGCTGCTCATTGGATTTGTGATGGTTCACCTGAATATACTTTAGTTGAGCATGACAAATCTGACAGAGGTACAGAAATTATTTTGCACATTGCTGATGATTCTAAAGAATTTTTAGAAGAAGGAAAAATTAGAGGTTTGCTCAACAAATACAATCGTTTTAATCAAGTTCCTATTAAATTCGGAACGAAAAAAATAAACGATCCAAATCACGAACCAAAAACCATCACTGATAAAGACGGAAAAGAAACTACAGAACCTCGCAAACAAATTGAAGTTGATGATATTATCAACAATACAAATCCTGCTTGGACTAAAAAACCTGCAGATTTAGAGGATGAGGATTACAAAAATTTCTATCGCGAATTGTATCCAATGCAATTTGAAGAATCCCTATTTCATATTCATTTGAATGTAGATTATCCTTTTAATTTGACTGGAATTTTATTCTTCCCTAAGTTGACACAAAACTTAGACATGCAAAAAGATAAAATTCAACTATATCAAAATCAAGTATTTGTAACAGATAATGTAGAAGGAATTGTGCCAGATTTCTTACAAATGCTAAAAGGTGTTATTGATTCTCCAGATATTCCATTGAACGTTTCTCGTTCGTATTTACAAGCTGATGGCGCTGTGAAAAAAATCTCAGGATACATCACAAAAAAAGTGGGTGATAAATTGAGTTCTCTTTTCAAAGAAAATCGTGAAGATTTTGAGAAAAAATGGAACGATATCAAAGTAATTATTGAATATGGAATGTTGTCTGAAGACAAGTTTTATGACAAAGCAAAATCTTTTGCATTGTATCCAACTGTTGACAACACTTATTTCACGTTTGATGAATTGATTGAAAAAACTAAAGATTCTCAGACTGACAAAGATGGAAATCATATTTTATTATATGCAGCTAACAAAAATGCACAGCACAGTTATATTGAAGCTGCCAAAGCAAAAGGCTATGAAGTATTAATTTTAGATTCTCCAATCATTTCGCATTTGATGCAAAAACTAGAAACTTCTGGAGATGGAAAAGTGAAGTTTTCGAGAGTTGATGCAGATCATATTGATAATTTAATCAAAAAAGACGATACAGTTATTTCTAAATTATCTGATGAAGAAAAAGATAAATTAAAACCAATTATTGAAGCTGCTGTTCCTTCACAAACTTATACAGTTCAGTTAGAATCTTTAGATTCAAACACATTTCCTTTCATGATTACAGTGCCTGAATTTATGCGAAGAATGAAAGAAATGAGCGCAACTGGAGGTGGCATGTTTGGTATGGGAAGTTTGCCTGATATGTATAATTTAGTGGTAAATACGAATCACGAATTGGTTTCAAATATCTTAAACACAACTGATGAAACTGAACAAAAACGTTTGATTTCACAAGCATTTGATTTGGCTAAATTATCTCAAAACTTATTGCATGGTGAAGAATTGACAAGTTTCATCAAACGTTCTTATGAGTTGATAAAATAATGAAATTGCAACCTGTAATTTTTAAACCTCTTTGTGAAAGCAAAGAGGTTTTTTATTTACTTTTAATCCTAATTTAATGGTTAATTTATTTTTAAATCTACAAGTCAAATAAAGAACAAAAGACATGAAAATAATCATGAATTCTTTTGCAACATTTAAAAAAATAAATGTCAAATGAAAAAAACACTGTTACTTTTAATTATTCTTTTCAACTTTTCTCAAAAAGCTCAAAGTCAGGAATACTATGAACATTTAAGAGTCATAAACACGTTTCTTGAAACTTTTGATAATGGTTATTATGGGCCACTTTCTGTTGATGAAGTTTATTTATATTGCAATATAAAAGGAAATAGACAATCTAAAATAGTCATTTCAGATATTTCAGAAGCCATTATAGGAACTCCACAAAAAGAAGTTAAGATACAATGCAAAAATAGCAATTGTGTTACTGGTGTGACTGGAGACTTATATAATTCATTAACATTTAGAACTGACTTAAGTGGTTTTGATACAGAATACTTTGCTGTATTATTAAATTTACTAATCAATTCTTTAAAATAAATGATAAAAAATTAGAAGTAAGTTTTTTTTTAAAAAAATAGCATTTTTTTTAATGATAAAATATTGACTTCATTCAATTTCTGGTTATCAGAAAATCTTTTAACTTACCTTTGCACAAAAATAATCAATGCAATTTTCTGAAATTTCACTTAACAAATCCATCTTAAAAGCAGTTGCTGAAGCACGTTTTCAAAAAGCTACTTTAGTGCAACAAAAAGTAATTCCGTTAGTTTTAGAAAAGAAGAATGTCATAGTAGCTGCACAAACTGGTACAGGAAAAACGGCTGCTTTTGCTTTGCCAATCATTGATTTGTTATTTGAAAAACAAGATGCAGAAAAAGGAGAAAAGAAAATAAAAGCAGTAATTGTTACGCCAACTCGTGAATTGGCAATTCAAATTTTTGAGAATTTTAAAAGTTTTAGTAAATATTCAAATTTGAGAACAACAGCCGTTTTTGGTGGCGTTTCTTTAGAGCCTCAAAAAGAAATGTTAGCCAAAGGTGTAGATATTTTAATTGCAACTCCTGGAAGATTGATTGACCTTGAAAATCAAGGAAATATCGATTTGAGTTCCATTGAAATCTTTGTGTTGGATGAAGCAGATTTAATGCTAGATATGGGTTTTATCAATGATGTTGAAAAAATCGAACAATTATGCCCAAGAAAAAAACAGACCTTATTATTCTCAGCAACAATTCCTGATAAAATTGACGAGTTAGCCAAATCAATTGTAAAAAATGCCGTAAAAATTTCCATAAATCCTGAGGAAACTACTGCCAAAAACATTGGTCAATTGTTGTATTATTTACCAAAAAAGAACAAAACAGATTTGTGTTTGCATTTGTTAAGAAATACGATTAATGGTCAAATTATCATTTTTAGACGCACCAAATTTGGTGTTGATAAATTGGAAGAATCTTTGTTGAAAAACGGATATAAAGCAACTAGTATTCACGGAGATAAAACACAAATCATTAGAAATAAAGCAATTGAAGATTTTAAAAACAAAAAAACTTCTATCTTAATTGCAACTGATGTTGCTTCAAGAGGTATTGATATAACGAATGTTGATGCAATTATCAATTTTGATATTCCAAATATTCCAGAAACTTATGTTCACAGAATTGGCAGAACAGGAAGAGCAGGAAAATCGGGAATTGCATTTTCTTTTTGTTCGCCAGATGAAAATGAATATATCAAAACTATAGAAACGTTAATTGAAAAACCGATTAAAGTTATTGACGAACATCCATATCCAATTGCCAAACCAAAAAATAAAAAACCTCCACAAAATACGTTGAGTAAAAATAAAAAAGGAAGAAAATCTGAAGCTTCTAAAAAGAATAAAAAACGTTGGTATTAAACCAAAAAATTAAAATTATTTTTTTTTAATTTCAAATGATTCAAATTCAAAAAGCAACAATTCATGATGCTAAAATCCTATCAGAAGTAGGATTTCATTCTTTTAAATCGGCTCATGGTCATAGTGCACCAAAAAAAGATATTGAAGAATACATGTCTCAAAACTTCACTGAAAATGTATTTTTTAAAGAATTATCCAATGAAAAAAATCATTTTTATTTGATAAAATACAATGATGAAATTGTAGGGTACACTTTGGTGATTTTCAACAAAAAAGAACCACAAATTCTTGTGGAAAATCCTGCATATTTAAGTAGGATTTATTTATTAGAAGCGTATTATGGTTTGGGTTTAGGAAAACAATTGTTTGATTTCATCAAATCACTTTGTACTGAAAATCAACAATCTGGAATTTGGTTGAATGTTTGGGTCGAAAATCACAGAGCCATTAATTTCTACAAAAAACAAGGTTTTGAAATCGTTGGAAAATCAGATTATCAAATTTCTAAAACGCATTCCAATCCAAATCATGTAATGTTTTTGAATTTTTTGATTGCTTAAAAAATTACTTGATTTTTACTATCTTTCCAGCACTAAAAAGCTTTTTTGTAACATGGAAAATTTTTTAAACTTCTTTGAAAACATGCCTTCTTGGCAAAAGTTAGTTTGGATATTTATTTGTATATCAGCAAATTGGATTGTAGAAGTTATCATTCCATTCGTAAAATTCAACTATAAAAAATGGAAACATGCAGGTGTAAATATGGTTTTTTTAGCCTCAGATGTAAGCCTAAATTTACTCTTTGGAATTCTTACAGTGGGAATTTTTTCATGGCTTTCAGGAAATCAATTTGGCTTGTTATATTTAATTGATTTGCCAATTTGGATAGAATTAATCATAGCTATTTTGGCATTGGATTTTGCAGCTCAATATGTGGTTCATTATTTGTTGCATAAAATTCCATTTATGTGGCGTTTTCACATGATTCATCATTCAGACACCACTTTAGACGCTACAAGTGCCACAAGACATCATCCTGGAGATTATGCTTTTCGTGAAATTTTTGCGTTGATAATGATTGTGATTTTTGGAATTCCGTTGGCTTATTACCTTTTTTACAGAATGGCAACTGTGTTTTTTGGCTATTTGACGCATGCAAATTTTTCTTTTCCCAAAAAGATTGATAAATTTTTAAGCTATATTTTTATCACTCCAGATATGCATAAATTTCATCATCATCGCGAAATGCCTTGGACAGATACTAATTTTGGGAACATTTTTTCGTTTTGGGATCGTATTTTTGGAACGATGACTTATGATGATCCCAAAAAAGTTATTTATGGATTGGATTTATTGGATGACAAAACAGACCAAGATATTATCTATCAATTTAAGATTCCTTTTGATAAAAATATCCAACTGAAAACGGATAAAAAATAGTGTTATTCAAATCGTTTGTCAAAATAATTTTTCAAATATAACAGCTGAAAAATCAACATTCCTCCAAATAAAAGTAAAGCTATTAAAGTGATGTTTGACACTGATAAAAATTCAAAAGTTTGAGAAAATTTCATTTTCGAAATAAATGAAAAATCAAGTTCAGGAAGTATAATTATTGATTTTTCTGATGATTTTGACGAAAAGAAAAATAGTAAGATTGCCACAGTTAAAATTGTAAACCACCCTTTTTTGGAAATCAATTCTTGTTGCGTAAAAACTAAACTTTTTTTATTTTCAATACGTTGCATCAAAAGTGTTGTAAAATCTTTTGAAGGACTTTCAAGCTCAATTTCTTTCACATATTTTTTTGTAAAAGCTTCTATTTCTTTTTGAATTTTATCTTCTTCCATAATGACTTATAATTTCTGGCTCAACAAAAGTTTCAACAATGGTTAGTAATCTTTTTCGTGCTCTGTGTAATTTTACTTTTAAATTCGTTTCTGACAACAAAGTGACTTCGCAAATTTCCTTTAAAGATAGTTCATCATAATAAAACATCCAAATAATTGAACGTTCATCTTCAGGTAATTTTAACAAACAATTATCCATCATTTTTGCACGCTCTTTTTGTTCCAATTGTTGTAAAGCAGAATCAAAAGATGCAATTTTATGATAATTTATCTCATTGATTTCCAAAGTATTATTATGTTTTCTATTTTTCTTAATAGCATCCAAAGATGCATTGTAAGCAATACTGTACAACCAAGTAGAAAACTTTGATTCTCCTTGAAATTTACTCAAATTTTGATACGCTTTTATAAATGTATCTTGACAAATTTCTTCAGCCTCTTCCCTATTTTTTGTCATTTTGAACGCCAATGTAAAAATCATATTCTTATAAGAATCTACCAAAAATGCAAACGAATTTGCATCTCCATTAAGCACTTTTTCTATAAGAATTTGTTCGTTAGTTGGTTTCATTTTATCTATGACATATTTCAACTAAAAAAGGTTACAAAAAATAAAAAATTTATTTTTTTTATCAAATTTTGTAACCTCGAATAAAAAAGGTTCGTCAAAGCTACAAATACAATAAAAATAAACATTTAAATATTAAAATTTAGAACTTATGGAAGTAGCAGTATTAGCAGTAATTTTTGGAAGCATATTTGGGGTATTCTATTTATACTTTTCAACAAGAAACAAAGAACGTTTGGCATTGATAGAAAAAGGTGCAGACGCAAGTATTTTTATGAAAGGACATGCAAAAAAAGCTGCTCCTTTTTGGAAAATACTTATTTTAAATTTAGGATTATTAGCTTGTGGAATTGGATTTGGAATTCTTTTAGGAACTGTTTTAGCATTAAATTTTGCCTATGATGGTCCTTGGGAAAGCAGACCGAATGTTCATATTAGTTCTGAAGTTTTTTATACAGCATCAGTTTTTATTTGTTCAGGTGCATCATTATTGATAGGATTTAATTTTACAAAAAAATTAGACAAAGAATAAAAAATTATGATAATTTATTCAGAACCACTTCCCATTTTGAAGTGGTTTTTTTATTCTTAAAAAGCGCTGTATCTTTAAAAATTATTATTGAAACAAAAAATAACTAAATACTATTTTCCCAATGAAAAAAATAACACTTTTATGCTTCATTTTTACTACTGTAATTATTGCTCAAACTGATCAAAAAATATACGATATCATCAATAATATCTCTGAAGAGAGATTGAAAAGTGATGTAAAAATTTTAGCAGATTATGGCACCAGAAATACTTTTTCTGACACGATTTCTGAAACTCGTGGAATTGGCGCTGCAAGACGTTGGATAAAAACAGCATTTGATAATATTTCTAAAGATTGTAAAAATTGCTTGACTACTTTTTATCAAAAAGACTTTGTAACTACAAAAATGAGCAGTAGAGTTCCAAAAGATACTTGGATTGTGAATGTGGCTGCTATTCAAAAAGGGACAAAATATCCAAACAGATATATCATTATGACTGGTGATATTGATTCCAGAAATAGTGATGGATCTGATTTTACAAAAGATGCTCCAGGTGCCAATGACAATGCATCAGGAATGGCTGGAACCATAGAAGCAGCAAGAGTTTTGAGTAAATATAAATTCGAAAATAGCATTATTTATTTAGGCTTATCAGGGGAAGAACAAGGACTTTTTGGTGGTGCAGGATTTGCAAAATATGCCAAAGAAAAAGGATGGGAAATTATTGGAGTTTTTAATAATGATATGATTGGAAATATTACAGGAGTTGATGGTGTGATTGACAACAGAGCTTTCCGAATTTTCTCTGAACCTGTTCCACCAACTGAAACTGAAAGAGAGCGAAATATGCGTCGTTTATATGGAGGTGAAGTAGATGGAATTTCAAGACAGTTAGCAAGATATGTACACAAAACAACCAAAACTTACATGCCAGAAATGAATCCAATGATGGTTTACAGGTTAGATAGATTTGGACGTGGAGGACATCACAAACCATTCAATGATTTAGGTTTTGCGGGTGTCAGAATTATGGAAGCTCACGAAAATTATACCCAACAACATCAAGATATTAGAACCGAAAATGGCATCAATTATGGAGATACTTTTGAACATGTAAATTTTGGATATGTGAAAAAATTAACTGCCGTAAATGCTATCAATTTAGCAAGTTTGGCTTGGGCACCTCCTTCTCCAACTGAAGTTGCAATTGGTGGAATTGTAGAAGCTTCAGCAAAATTAAAATGGAACAAAGTGGAAGGTGCAAAAGGCTACAAAATTTATTGGAGAGATACTACTTCTCCAACTTGGGATCACAGCAGATATGTTGAAACAACTGAATTTACATTAGAAGGAATTGTAATTGACAATTTTTATTTTGGGGTTGCTACAGTTGGTGCAAATGGTCATGAAAGTGTGGTTGTTTTTCCGAATAAAATTATTAGATAAAAAATCAAAATAATTATTTTTAAAATCCTTTGAAAAATTACTTTTCAAAGGATTTTTTTATTGAAGTTAATTCAATATTTTGATGATTATACTTGAAGAATAGCAATAAATATTTAGTATTGTTAAATAGTTGTTAAATTGAAAATATTGATTTCATTATTAAAAGTATTGCTATTATATTTGTAATATAAACTTTTAATAATGAAAAAAGTACTAACATCAATAATCATTATCATTTCGATTCATACTTTTTCGCAAGATGATATTAAACATGTAAATATTGGTGACTTTTTTAATGCAACAAAAGTTGAAGAGAATCATTTTTTTGTAAATGATATTATCCAAAGATTAAATTTTGAAATATTTGAAGAAATAAAAACTTCTGAGGAATCAAAAAAATATACAATTGCAGAAAAAAAATTTTTATTGAAGTTAAAACCCGATTCAATATTTATTGAAAGCATTAAAGAAAATTTAAGTAATGAAATAAAATCATCTCTAAAAGAAAGTTTAGTGCTTGAAATAAATGAGGACTTTATCGAAAATTTAATAGTAAAATTATATTTCGAAAATAATAAGATTGAAGAAATAATTTCAAATGATTCGAAAAATTATACTAATAAAAATATTGAATTGTACCGAAATTTTTCTGATTTAGAGAATAAACTATTGATTACCTATATTTTAGACAAAAACAAAATCCTACAAATTGGAAATTCTATATTTCCATATTTGAATAAAATTCTAAAAACCGATGTTGAAAAAACATTGAACACAAGTTTAAATTTACTTGCAGTAAATTTTTAAAAGTTAACTTTTTCATTTGAGTGAATTGTTATTTTTGGTTGATTAATTAGGCATCTAATATTTAGATGCCTTTTTTATTACAAACCATTTATAAAATTCCCATAAGGATCTTTGAATTGAGTTCCCTCTGCAAACCTGTGTTTACTCAATTTTTTAAACTCTACTAATCCCCACAATAAAAATTCTTTCACAAAATAACGATCTTTAGGATTCATATTTGGTTGATGTTTTATCAGAAAATCATCCATTGCTGAAATTTTATCTAATTCATTATGATATTCGTTTTCTGTAAAATCATCTAATAATTCAAAATCTTCATCTGAAGTGAAAAACCAAGAAATAATTTCATCATAAGGAGTTTCTTCATGCTGTTTTTCTAATTTTTTAATCTCTGGAAAATATGTTGGAAACAATGATTTAATCGCTTTTTTGATTAAATTTTCAGCAACAACATGTGCGCCTTCTTGTTCACCTTCGTAAACCAATTCTACTTTTCCTGTAATTGAAGGAATAATTCCGTCAAAATCACTCAAACGAATCGTGGTATTTGAATCGCCTGAAATCAATGCTCTTCGTTCTGCAGTGCTCAATAAATTTTCGTAAGCAGAAATACTTAGACGTGCGCTTACGCCACTTTTGGCATCAATAAATTCACTTTCTCGCGCTTCAAAAACCACTTGCTCCAGTAAATCTTTTGCCAATTCTGGCACTTTTATATTTTCTTTTTGAGCACTTACTTTTTGTGCTTCTTGTTGCGTAATGATTTTTGCAGTTTCAATATCTTGTGGATAATGCGTTAAAATTTGTGAGCCAATTCTGTCTTTTAAAGGCGTAACAATACTTCCTCTATTGGTATAATCTTCAGGATTTGCAGTAAAGACAAACTGCATATCTAGAGGCAATCGCATTTTGAAACCACGAATTTGAATATCACCTTCTTGCAAAATATTGAACAAAGCAACTTGAATTCTCGCTTGTAAATCTGGTAATTCATTGATGACAAAAATGCATCTGTTTGCACGAGGAATCATCCCAAAATGAATCACTCTGTCATCTGCATAGCTCAGTTTTAAATTGGCAGCTTTTATAGGATCAACATCGCCAATAATGTCAGCAACAGTTACATCTGGAGTTGCTAATTTTTCAGCAAAACGTTCACTTCTGTGCAACCAAAAAATGGGAGTTTCATCTCCTTTTTCTTTGACAATTTCTTTTGCAAATCTTGAAATAGGATAAAATGGATCATCATTAATTTCAGAACCTTCCACAACAGGAATGTATTCGTCCAAAAGTTCCACCATCAATCTTGCTAAACGTGTTTTTGCTTGTCCACGTAAACCCAATAAATTGATGTTATGTTTGCTTAAAATCGCTCTTTCCAATTCAGGAATTACCGTATTTTCATAACCATGAACACCTTTAAAAACGGTTTCTTTGTTCATGATTTTACTAATCAAGTTTTCTCTCAATTCATCTTTAATTGATTTTGATTGATATCCTGATTTCTTTAAATCTCCTAATGTTTTTATATTTTGTAAATTCATTTTTTATCTTTTTGCCTTTAGCTTTTGGCTATTAGCTATTTCCGTATATACTATTAATTTTTCTAAAAGCTAAAAGCCAAAAGCTAATAGCAATTTATCATCCTCTAATTCTCTTTTTTCGATTGTTTTCGTAATCTTCAAAAATCATTTCTCCCAAACCTTTTAAACCTGTATAAAATGCTTTTCCTTGATTTGCGTTTGTAAATGCACTCACAAACTGCATCAAATATGGATCTTGAGCAATCATAAATGTGGTTATTGGAATGTGCAATTTTCGAGCTTGTTGCGCCATTGCATAACATTTATTGACAATATATTTATCTAAACCATTGCTATTTTTATAATATTGTCCATCAGGCAAACGTAAACAACTTGGTTTTCCGTCCGTAATCATAAAAATTTGTTTGTTGGTATTTCGTTTTCTGCGTAACAAATCCATGGCCAATTGCAGACCTGCAACTGTATTTGTGTGATAAGGACCAACTTGTAAATATGGTAATTCTTTGATATCTATTGACCAAGCATCATTTCCGAAAACGATGATATCCAACGTGTCTTTTGGATAACGTGTTGTTATCAATTCAGCCAAAGCCATAGCCACTTTTTTGGCAGGTGTAATTCTGTCTTCGCCATACAAAATCATAGAATGACTGATGTCAATCATCAAAACAGTACTCATTTGAGATTTGTGCATAGTTTCTTCAACCACCAAATCATTTTCTGATAAAGTAAAATCCTTAACTCCGTGATTGATTTGTGCATTTCTTAGACTTTCAGTGATGGAAACTTTGTCTAAATTATCCCCAAATTGATACTCTCTAAAATCTCCTGTATGTTCATCACCCAAACCTGGAGATTTGCTTTTATGATTTCCTGAACCACTTTTTTTGATTTTTCCAAAAATGTGTTTGAGCGCTTGTTGACGAATGGCACGTTCCGTTTTGGGAGTTATTTTTGTTCCTCCAACTCCATTTGCGTCAATTTCTTCTTTGATGTAGCCTTTCTTTTTTAAATCCTCTACAAAATCATCAATCGTATAATTTTCATCTGTCAATTTATATTCTTTGTCTAAAGAACGAAGCCAATCAATTGCTTCATCAAAATCTCCAGAAGTATAGATAATTAACTCTTTGAAAATCTCAAAAAGTTTCTCAAAAGGCGACTGATTTTCTGATTGAAAAGAGGTGAATAAAAACCCTTTTTTTGCGTTGTTTTTCATTAGCATAAAAATACGATATTCTTAAATGATTAAATACAATGATAGCAGGCAATTTGGATATTTTAACAAATTTTTTATTACGATTTAAAATCTTAAATTTATTAAAAAATTAACAGTCAAATACCGTCACAAAAAGTACTTTAACAGCTTATATCAAAAATTCAAATCATAATGAAAACAACGTATTCAAACAAACTCATGATTCTTTGGGTTTTTGTGTTGGCACTTTCTGTAATAAGTGTTCAAGACATCAAAGCTCAAAGTAAGAAAAAAAAGGATTCTAAGGAAATTGTTGCTCCAAATCCAACACCTCCTGCTAAAAAAAACAAAACTGTTGCTGAATTGACAAAAGGCAACAAAAAAATGGAAGGTTTATTTACCATTTTTCAAGACACTGTAACAGGTGCTGTGAAACTTTTGGTAAAAAAAGATCAACTAGACAAAGACTTTATTTATTTCGCACAAATTGCTGACGGTGTAACTGAAGCAGGTCATTTTAGAGGCGCATATCAAGGTTCGTCAGTATTTCACATCAAACAATATTTTGACAGAATCGATTTTATTGCTCCAAACACAGCTTTCTATTTTGACAAAAACAATGCAATCTCTAAATCTGCAACTGCAAATATTAGTGATGCTGTAATTGCATCAGGAAAAGTATTGGTTGCTGATGAAAAAACTGGAGAATATTTAATTGATGCTGATGGATTATTTTTATCAGAAACATTTACAACCATTAAAAGACCAAGATTTCCAGGTGAATCTCCATTTGCTTTTAGTTTAGGTAACTTTGATAAAAGTCGATCTAAAATTGAAGCTATCAAAAATTATCCTGAAAACACCAATATCAAAACTGATTATGTGTACTATAATCCTTTTGTAATGAATGGTGGTTCTGAGGCAGTAACTGATGGTAGAAGTGTATCAATAAAAGTGTTTCACACGTTTATGAACATGCCTGCAGATGATTATGAACCAAGAATGGACGATCCAAGAGTTGGTTATTTTTTAACACAAACAAATGACATGACCACTACTGAAACCATCAATTATAGAGATATGATTCACAGATGGAAATTGGTAAAAAAAGATCCAAATGCAGCAATTTCAGAGCCTGTAACTCCAATAACTTGGTGGATTGAAAACACAACGCCTGTTGAATGGAGAGAAACCATCAAAGAAGGTGTTTTGGCATGGAATGAAGCTTTTGAAAAAGCAGGTTTTAAAAATGCTATGGTTGTAAAAGTGCAACCTGATGACGCTGATTGGGACGCAGGAGATGTGCGTTATAACGTGTTACGTTGGACATCTTCTCCAAATCCTCCTTTTGGTGGTTATGGACCAAGTTTCGTAAATCCTAGAACTGGAGAGATTTTAGGAGCTGACATCATGTTAGAATATGTGCATTTTACAAATAGAGTTTTTCAAGACAAATTGTTCAATAATGCTGCTGCAAACATGAAATTGGAAACTTCACAAGAATTAGAAATTCAACAATTTTTAGCAAAAGAGAATTTATTGATGTGTTCTGCTGGCCACATTATGCACGAAAACTTGCAATTGGGAACTACTGTTTTACAAGCAACAGGTGCATCAGAATTGGATATGGAAGCTATCAAAAAAGAAGGAATGAAATCGTTGATTATGCACGAAGTTGGGCATACTTTAGGATTAAATCACAATATGAAGGCGAGTCAAATGTTTACACCTGCTCAATTAGCTGACAAGGATTTTATAAAAGGAAAAGCATTGACAGGATCTGTAATGGATTATGCAGGTATCAACATCACCAATGATAGAAGTAAACAAGGACATTATTATGACATGAATGTTGGTCCATATGACATTTGGGCAATTCAATTTGGATATATGCCTTTCAAAAATGAAGCTGAAAGAAATGCTTTGTTAAGCAAATCGACATTACCAGAATTGACTTTTGGAAACGATGCAGATGACATGCGTTCTCCAGGGAATGGAATTGATCCAAGAGTTATGATTGGTGATTTATCAAGTGATGCAATTACATATTCCATCAATAGAATTGAATTAGTGAACACAATGATGAAAAAAATCAAAACTCAATTTTCCAAAAAAGGTGAAACTTTTGAAGATTTGAGAAGAGCATATTATTCACTTCATAGTCAATCTTCAGTTTCTGGTGGAGTAATTTCAAGATATATTGGAGGTGTGTATGTTGATAGAGCTACTTTTGGTCAAGAAGGCGCAACACAACCTTACACCGCTGTTAGTTTGAAAGATCAAAAAAGAGCGATGAGTGCATTGAATAAATACATTTTTGCGCCAAATGCATTTGATACTCCAAATGATATTTACAATTTCATTGCTAGACAAAGAAGAGGTTATAATTTTTCAGGAAGAACTGAGGATCCAAAAATTCATGACCAAGTGTTAGGATATCAAACAAGTGTATTAGCACACATCATGCATCCAAATACATTGCAAAGAATGTCTGACTCAGAATTGTATGGAAACCAATACAAACTGTCAACTTTCATGACAGATTTAAACGATATGATGTTCAAGCCAGATGTTGCTGGAACAATCAATTCTTTCCGTCAAAATTTACAAGCAGTGTATGTTAAAAGATTGATTGCTATGATAACAGGAACAACAAGCAGTCGTTTTTCAGTGGCTTCACAATCTATGGCTATTCATAATTTGAATAACATCAAAACTTGGGTTAGCAATGGAACTGGAGATTTGGCAACAATTGCGCATAAAAATCATTTAAAAACATTGATTACCAATGCTTTAAAAGAAATAAAATAATTCAATAAGTATTTATTATCTAAACCGCAATCTTTTCGATTGCGGTTTTTTTATCTTTACAATATGGCAAAAATTTTAATTACTGGAGGAACAGGTTTAATTGGAAACAAACTTACCCAATTATTGATTGATAGAAATCATGAAGTGGTGATTCTAAGCAGAAAACCATCACAAAAAAATGA
>DAIUBY010000020.1:27379-33362 GCA_036846425.1 Polaribacter sp. | reverse complement strand
AAACTGGCGCTGAAACCAAATACCAGTTTGTAGTTGGCAAGTTTCTATTGTAGGTCACATTTCCAGTTGAAGTTCCGTTTACAATTAATGAACCTCCTGAGTTGATGGTTAATCCATCTGGCTCATTGATTGTTAAATCATTTACAGATGCATTTGTTGAACCACTAATTATTGGAGCGTTTGTTACATCTGGAATTGTAACATTAAAAGTATTAGTTGGAACTCCATTATCCCAGTTTCCTGGTGTAGCCCAATCTGTGTTTGTGTTTCCTGTCCAAGTTGTAACCTCTCTAAGAGTAATAGCACCATCTAAACGAACATCATCTATCCTAAAAATTCCAGTACCAGCTGATGTTCTAGATCCATTTAACCACCCTTTTATACGGACTTCAATTGAGTTTTGATTTTGAATAGAAATAGGTGAAGAAAAAACTGTTGTAACGTCACCAGCTGCATTAAAAGTAGAAATTTCTACTCCATTTATTTCAACAGTTATTGCAGATGGACCAGCAGCTGTTGATCTCCATTCAAATGAAATATTGGTTAAATCTATTTTGTAACCACTATTTGCGGTAATTGTATAGAAAAAGTATTTTGCATCGTCTTTGTTTGTAGCATTCCAATTGGATCCACTCTGAGCAACAGGTACATTAGAACCTGTCCATCCTGCAATGGTTGTGTTAAATGTTGGTGTTGTGCTAGTTACTTGAAAATTTGATGTCACTGCATTTGCTGGTGACTGATATGTTGTAAGAACTGATTCAGTAAAATCATATAATAGGAATATTGCCTCAGTGACACTTCCTGATACTGCTACTGTAGGACTTGAAGCAGCACCTCCACCAGAAATTGTTACTGTATCGCTATAGGAGTTTATAGTTAAGCCACTTTTAAGTCTTGCAAAAATAGTTGTTTCAGCTCCATTATAAGCGGTTAATGTTATTGAAGTGCCATAAGTACCATTTTCAGTTTCAGAAATTTCAAAATTAGAACCCCCAGGTACAGATACTGTAACATTGCTACCATTTAAGTTTACACCTGAAACACTAAAACTTTTAGAATTTGAGGGTCCTTTTCCTTCACCATATCTAAGGTTGGTTAAAGCTACTGGATTAACATTTAAAACAGGTGTAGTAGCTGTTCCTTTCAAAACAACATCATCTATTCTTGTGGATCCTCCTCCATCAGCTCTAACCCAACGCAATTTAAGTCCATTATTTTGAGCTGCTGCTGGAAGATCAATCTCGGGAGACAAATACCAACCTGTACTTGCATTAGCTGCTTCATTAAAAGTGAATGGCAAATTTACGTATTCAGAACCATTCCAATAATCCACTGTTAAGAGAGGTAAACTGCCTGACGCTTCTTTTCTGTAAGCAAATTGCAGTTTTAAATTAGTAAACGTTGAGGCATCAATACTTTCAATTGCAAAATCTCTTGCAATTGCACTTGAAGCTGTAGAGAAAAACACATTTCTATTTCCAGAAGCACTACTATATCCTGTTGAAGCATTCGTTGTTCTTGTATCTGCATTTCCAGTAAATGTTAATCCACTATTTTGAAAAGTATGGCTAGCAATTTGTATAGTTGATGTACTTACGGTATTTCCCATGTTCTCAGAAAATATGGTAGTCTGACCATAAGTAATAAATGATAGTGATAATAATACTAATGTGTAAATTTGTTTCATAGGTAAGTAATTTTATAATAATGAGATTAGTTGCCATAAAATTATAATAAACAACATCTTACAATAAATACCAATTACTAAAATATTATCATACCAATTATTATATTGTTATAAAACCCTACCCATTTTTTCTATATTTTTTTTAATAATGGTGCTTCTAACAGCTGCATATCCAAAAATCAATCCTGTTTTTTGTGGTTCATCTACATAGCATTTGCTGAGTGGATATGCCATAATGTTTAGCGCTTTTAGTTGTTGAATGGTTTCAGCTTCTTCTTTTACTGTTTTTTCGGTATTGAAAAATGCCAACACATGAAAACTCGAAAATGGTTTTTCTTGAATATGCATTGTTTTTACATGAGCTGCAAACAAGGTTTTGAACAAATCATGTCGTTCTTTTGCAACACGGATACTATTTTTGATGTGCTGATACAAATAGTTTTTTTCTATGAATTGGTCCATCACCATTTGAATAGAAGGTGCCACAAAACGATGCGAATGTTCTAGTAATGCTTGTACTGCTGGCATCAAATAGCTAGGCACAATCATGTAGCCCAAACGTATGGAAGAATGCAACAGTCTGTTGAAAGTTCCTATATAAATCGTTCTATCTTCATTGTCTAAACTATATATAGTTGGAACTTGCTCTGAATAATTCGCAATTTCATTTTCATAATCATTTTCAATAATCAAGCAACTATTTTTGGAAGCCCAATCAACCAATTCTTTTCTGCGCTCCAAGCTCATTTTAATGCCTAAAGGATATTGATTGGAAGGTGTTACATGAATCAATTTTGGATTTTTATCGCTTTTTGATGGCAACTTTTTGATGTCAATTCCTTCATCATCCATAGGAGTTGCAATTAAATTTGCTTGCGAACTTCTAAAAACCGAATGCACATTTGGAAACAACGGATTTTCTATCACCACAGTATCACCTTTATTAATCAACGTATTTGCAATCAAATAAAGCGATTGCAATGAACCAGAAGTTACCACTAATTGATTGGGCAAGCATTTCACATTTCTGCTGATATTCAAATAGTTACAGATGCTTTTTTTCAATTCTTGTTGTCCTGTTGATTTGGAATAGGAAAGTCCAGATGATTTGATATGGCGCCAATACGAATTCAGTAATTTTTTCCATTGATTGATTGGAAAAACATCCAAAGGTGGCAAACCTGGTCTAAAAGCAATCACGTCATTATCCAATCTGTTGATGATGGAAGTGTTATTGATATACGAAATTCCTTTTTCAGATATTTCAGGATATTTTGAAGAAAAATCTGGAAGACTTGTCTGTTTTTTTTGTTTGATTTTTTCTTCAGGATGATAATTTATTTTATTTCCTGAGCCTGATTTTGAAACGATTAGTTTTTCAAGAAGCAACAATTCATACGCTTTTAAAACAGATGTTCTCGAAATATTTAAAGCATCAGCCAAAATTCTTGTAGCGGGCAATAGCCAACCATTTGGCAATTCTGTGTTCAAAATACATTGTTTAATTGCCTTATATAAAGAAATATAAATGATTTTTTCAGAAGTGTTTTTTGTGAATTCTTTCTGAATTCTTTCAATAGCAAAAATATGATTGGTATTCATTTTCTTTATAAATTGGTACCATAAATATAGAAATTTTTACAAGTTATTTGGATTAAAATTTATTTTGATGCGTTCATCACGAAAAATAGTTCCATTTTTTGGAGTTTTTATGCTGTTGCTTTTTGCCAATTGTAGCGAAAATGCTGATGTTGACACTATTTCAATTGATGAAACTTCAAAAGGAAGTGGTTTTTTTATCTACAATTATACAGCTCCAAATTTTTCAAAAACCTTGCGTGTTTTTTATCACATTCCAAACAATGCAGCCAATTCAACACCTATTTTGATGGTTTTTCATGGCGTAAATAGAAATGCAAAAGACTATAGAAATGCGTTTGTAAATGCCTCAAATGCTAAAAATTTCATCGTAATTGCACCTGAATTTTCAGACGAAAATTTTCCTCAAGCTGCTCAGTATAATTTAGGAAATGTTTATATAAATGGCGATAATCCATCCTCAAATAGTTTGAATCCAGAATCTCAATGGACGTTTTCGATGGTGGAAAAATTGTTTGATTTTATCAAAAGTCAATTAAAAAACACGAGTAATTCTTACAAAATTTTTGGACATTCAGCAGGTGCTCAATTTGCGCATCGTTTTTTGATGTTCAAACCCAACAATCGTGCAAATCAAACTGTGATTTCTGCTGCAGGATGGTACACTTTTCCTGATGCTACTGTGCCTTTTCCTTATGGAATTAGCAATAGTATTTTACAAAATGCAACTTCAGAAATTTTCTTTTCAAAAAATGTAATTGTTCAAGTTGGCGAATTTGACAACAATCCAAATGATGCCAATTTAAGACACAACAGTTTTTCTGATGCACAAGGTTTGCATAGATTAGAGCGCGCCACAAATTATGTTGATTTTTGCAAACAAAAAGCTGAAAATGCTACTTTTGATTTTAATTGGTCTTTGTACATTCATAAAAATGCAGACCATAATTATACTATTGCCGCTCAAAATGCATCGAATTTACTCTTTTAATTAAATATTTAAATTACGTGATCTCAAAAAAAAATATTGGTTTATTATTAGGGCCTTTAGGTTTTATATTGGTGAAATATCTTTTCCATCCTGAAGGATTATCTCCAGAAGCAAATGCCATTTTAGCAGGCACAGTTTGGATTGCCATTTGGTGGATTACAGAAGCAATTCCAATTGCAGCAACTGCCTTATTACCCATTATTTTGTTTCCATTAACAGGAGGTTTGGGTTTATCAGAAACCACAGCTTCTTATGGACATATTTATGTTTTTTTATACATTGGCGGATTTATTTTAGCCATCGCCATTGAAAAATGGAAATTGCACAAACGAATCGCATTGACCATTATTAAAATTGTGGGAACAAATGTAAATTTTATCATTTTAGGATTCATGATTGCCACTGCTTTTTTATCTATGTGGATTTCAAATACGGCTTCAGCAGTGATGATTTTACCTGTTGGAATGGCAATTGTATCGCAATTAAGAGACAATCCTGCAACAATTGAAAATGAAAATATTATTTTCGGAAAAGCCTTAATGTTGGCAATTGCTTACAGTGCCTCAATTGGCGGAATTTCTACCTTGATTGGCACACCACCAAATTTGGTTTTGGCAGGAATCATCAAACAGACTTATGGAATTGAAATATCTTTTGCACAATGGTTTTTGTTAGGTTTTCCAATCGCGGTAATAATGTTATTTCTATGTTGGATTTATTTAACTCGTTTTGCATATCAATTCAAACAAAAAGAATTTCCTGGAGGAAGACAAGAAATCAAAAAGCAATTGCAAGAATTAGGCCCAATTTCGTATGAAGAAAAAGCGGTTTTTATAATTTTTTTATTGACGGCTTTTTCATGGATTACACGTTCTTTTCTATTAAAAAGTTTTATACCAACTATTGATGATACTATAATTGCCATATTTTTTGGGGTTTTATTATTTATTATTCCTTCAAAAAATAAAGAAATTAATTTAATGACTTGGGAAGATGCTGTAAAATTGCCTTGGGGAATTGTCTTGCTTTTTGGTGGTGGAATGGCATTGGCTTTGGGTTTTGAAACCAGTGGTTTAGCCACTTTTATTGGCACACAATTGACGTCTTTGGAAGCTGTTTCACTTTTTCTAGTGATTTTGATATTAGTAGCTTCAGTAAATTTTTTAACAGAAGTAACTTCCAATTTAGCTACAACAGCCATGTTGCTTCCTGTGTTGGTTTCATTAGCTGCTGCACTTGGTTTACATCCATATTATTTATTGATTGGCGCAACTTTGGCGGCTTCTTGTGCATTTATGTTGCCAGTTGCAACACCTCCAAATGCCGTTGTTTTTGGTTCAGGATATTTGAAAATTGAAGATATGTTTAAAAAAGGATTTGTTCTAAACATTATTTCAATTCTTTTGATTACACTTTTTGTGTACTATTTATTGCCTGTTTTTTGGGATTTACCAGAAATTTCAGCAATAAAAAAGTAAATCCTTCAGGTTTTTTTACTACTAAGCATAATTTTTATGTAGTTAGTTTTACTCCCCTCCTTTGGAGGGGTTAGGGGGAGGCTTCTATTCCTCCAATTTCATAGAAAGTTCCAACCATCGTTCTTCTTTTTCTTCTAAAGAAGTAATGATTTCTTGTAACTCTTCTGATTTTTTTTGAATTTCATCAGGCGTAATTTCAACATTCAAAAATTGAGTTTCAATGGT
>DAIUBY010000020.1:0-27279 GCA_036846425.1 Polaribacter sp. | reverse complement strand
TTTTTTGAATTTCATCAGGCGTAATTTCAACATTCAAAAATTGAGTTTCAATGGTGTTTTTTCGGTTTTGAAGACGTTCAATTTCGGCTTCCAAAGCTCCAAATTCTCTTTTTTCTTCAAAATTTAAACTATTTTTTGTAGGTGTTGATGCTGTTTTTTCTATGACAATTTTCTCTACTTTTTCTTTCGGAGTTGAATCTTCATACGCTCTAAAATCTGAGTAATTTCCAGGAAAAGTTTCCACAACTCCTTCACCTCTAAACACAAAAAGTGCATCCACAATTTTGTCCATAAAATAACGATCATGTGAAACTACCAATAAATTTCCGGGATAATCTAACAAGAAATTTTCCAAGACATTTAAGGTAACTACATCCAAATCGTTCGTTGGCTCATCCAGAATTAAAAAATTCGGATTTTGTATCAAAACCGCACACAAATACAAACGTTTTTGTTCTCCTCCTGAAAGTTTTTCAACAAAATCATATTGCTTTTTTTTGTCGAATAAAAAGCGCTCTAATAATTGTGAAGCTGAGATTTTTTGTCCCTTTGCAAGTGGAATAAATTCGCCAAATTCTTTGATGACTTCAATGACTTTTTGCCCTTCTTTAATCACAATTCCTGATTGTGTGTAATAGCCAAATTTGATGGTTTCACCAATAGAAACTGTGCCAGCATCCACTGGATTTTTTTCTGTAATGATATTTAAAAAGGACGATTTCCCTGTACCGTTTTTTCCAATAATTCCAATGCGTTCTCCACGTTTAAAAACGTAGTCAAAACCGTCTAAAATTTTCTTTTCTCCATACGATTTTTTCAATTTATGCAACTCCAAAATCTTACTTCCCAAACGTTCCATATTGATTTCCAACTGCACTTTGTGTTTTGTTCTGCGTTGTTGCGCTTTTTCTTTAATTTGATAAAAATCATCAATTCGCGATTTGGATTTTGTGGTTCTAGCTTTAGGTTGCCTGCGCATCCAATCCAATTCTTTTTTGAATAAGTTTTTTGCTTTTTCAGTGGTAACTTGCTCTAATTGAATACGTTCCTCTTTTTTTTCTAGATAATAAGAATAATTTCCTTTGTATTTATAAATAGTTCCTTCATCCAATTCTATGATTTCATTGCACACACGTTCTAAAAAATAACGGTCGTGAGTTACCATAAAAAGTGTTATTTTTTCTTTCGCAAAATACGCTTCCAACCATTCAATCATTTCCAAATCCAAGTGGTTTGTTGGCTCATCTAAAATCAAAAAATCGGGTTTGTGAATCAACACAATTGCCAAAGAAACACGCTTTTTTTGTCCTCCAGAAAGTGATGAAACTTTTTGGCTTAAGTCATCAATTTTTAATTTCGATAAAATTTGTGTGTATTGCGTTTCAAAATCCCAAGCATTGTATTGCTCCATCAATTCAAACGCTTTTTGATATGCCTCTGAATCATCCAAATTTTTCAACGCTTTTTCATACTGTTTTACAATAGAAAGAATTTTATTTTCGGTGGCAAAAATCGTTTCTTCGATTGTCAACTCAGGATTTAACACATCATTTTGTGATAAATATGCCATTGAAATCTCTTTTCTTGTAACAATTTGTCCTGTATCAGGCGTGTCTAAACCAGCAATAATATTTAAAATGGAGGTTTTTCCACTGCCATTTTTTGCCACAAAAGCTACTTTTTGATCTTTGTTGATGCCATAAGAAATGTTTTCGAACAACACACGTTCACCATACGATTTTGAGATATTTTCTACGGATAAATAATTCACTTTTTTGAAAATTTTTGCAAAGAAACGAAAATTTGAGCTCATTAACCCTAAACAAACTATCACAAACACTCATTTGTTGCTCTTTAAAACGACACAAATTTCACAAATCAGCACAAATTGAACCTAGATTATCGGATTTTAAATCGTGTATTTGAATTTCTGAATTTGTGAAAATCTGTGTAATTCGTATCAACATTTTTTTAATTCTTATGCGAACTTTGTGAAAACTTAGCGTCTTTGCGGTTATGTTTTTAAGTGGATTTATCCCTAAAAAGTATTTTTTGAATCACTCAATAAATACTATCTTGCATCAAATTTTGAAACCAAAAAATATATGAAAATAATAGTTCCTATGGCTGGAATTGGTTCGCGTTTAAGACCTCATACCTTAACAGTTCCAAAACCGTTAACAGTGATTGCTGGCAAACCAATTGTGCAACGTTTGGTAGAAGATATCGCCAAAGTAATCAACCAAAAAATTGATGAAATTGCGTTTATTATTGGACCAACAACGAAAGGATTTCCTATTGATACGAAGCATAAATTATTAAATATTGCTGCAGAATTAGGAGCTGCTGGAAGTGTTTACACACAAGATGAAGCTTTAGGAACTGCACACGCAATTTATTGTGCCAAAGAATCTTTAAGTGGACCTTGTGTTGTGGCTTATGCAGACACACTTTTTAAAGCCGATTTTACCTTAGATACCAATGCTGATGGCGCAATTTGGGTGAGTAAAGTGGACAATCCAAGTGCATTTGGAGTGGTAAAACTGCAAGATGGATTCATTACAGATTTTATAGAAAAACCAAAAGATTTTGTTTCTAATTTGGCAATTATTGGAATTTATTTCTTTAAAAGTGGTGAAAAATTATTGGAGGAAATCCAATATTTGATCGATAATGATTTGCGTGAAAACAATGAATATCAATTGACAAATGTGTTAGAATCTTTAAAATTGCAAGGTGCAAAATTCATTCCTGGAACAGTTTCTGCGTGGATGGATTGTGGCAAAAAAGATCCAACTGTTGACACCAACAAACAAGTGTTGTTTTTTGAACACGAAGATGGAAATGATTTGGTTTCAAAAGATGTTGTTTTGAACAATTCAGAAATTATTCAGCCTTGTTTTATCGGCAAAAATGTGGTGATTTCAAATTCAAAAATAGGTCCTTATGTTTCGTTAGGTGACAATAGTGTTGTAAACAATTCAAACATCGAAAATTCGTTAATACAAAACAACGTTACCATTTTAAACGCGGATTTAGATAACGCAATGATTGGAAATCATGCAATTTTTAATGGAAAATTTACTTCAGTAAGTATTGGAGATTATACAGAATTGACTTAAAATGCAACAAAAAACAACAATACAAGTGTATATTACAAATAAAAGGGTGTCATTGATGCCTTTTTTCTTGTTTTTTGTAGGGTTGTTTTTGGGCAATTTTATTGCTTTTTCTCAAGATAGTATTCCAGATAAAAAAGATGTAACCGAAGAAAAAACAATCAGATTTCAAGAGTTCTTTTTCAAAGCGTTGTCAGAAAAATCCATTGAAAACTATCAAAAAGCAATTGAAAATTTAGAGAGTTGCAATCAAATTATAGAAAATCAAGTGGCCGTTTTTTTTGAGTTTTCAAAAAATTATTTTGCACTCAATAACACTATTTTAGCTAAAGAATATGTTCAAAGAGCGTTGCAAAATGACCCTGAAAATTATTGGATGTTGAAACATTTAGTAACCGTTTTTGAAAAAGAATCCAATTTTTCAGAAGCTATAAAAGTGCAACAAAAAATCGCAGCAAAACATCCAAAAGAGCGTGAATATTTGGTCAATTTATATTTTAAAAACAACCAATTGAAAGAGGCAATTGGGTTATTAGCAATTTTAGAAAAAGAAAGTGTTTTGTCGCCAGAATTTACGGATTTGAAAAATCGTTTGGACAATACCAAAGTTCCTGATGTGAAAGAAATCAAAATCAATGATTTAGAAGGATTGAAAAATCAATTTGAAAATGAGAAAACCTATCAAATTTTGGAGCAAATTCTTCAGAAATCTGAAAATAATTTGGATGATTTATTGAAATATAGCAAAGAAGGAATCACCTTGTTTCCTGAGCAACCATTAGTGTATTTGCAATATGGCAAAGCATTGAATCAGCAAAAAGAATTTCAAAAAGCGCTGAATTCCTTGAAAAATGGCTTGGATTTTGTGATTGAAATAGCTATGGAAATTGATTTTTATACCGAAATTGCAAAAGCGTACAAAAGTTTAGGAAACCCAATTGAAGAAAAAAAATATTTACAAAAAGCAACCAATCTAAAAAGATAAATGAAGCGATTTTTGTTAGTGAGTGTCATTTTACTATTTTTTGTAACTTCTTGCAAAACCACAAAAAGCATGATTGATAAAACTGCAATCGCAACTGAAACTTCCGCAAAAAAAGTGGCTAAAAAACATGTGGATGCACATTTTGATCAAAAAACAATTGATGCAAAACTAAAAGTGAATTTTGATGATGGCAAAACAAATCAAAGTTTAAATGTGACCTTGCAAATTGAAAAAGACAAAGTTATTCATATCAAAGGCACCAAATTTATCACTGTTTTTAAAGCGAAAATCACTCCAACATCAGTAAGTTATTATTCGCCATTTGCCAAAAATTATTTTGAAGGTGATTTTTCATTATTAGAAGATTTTTTGGGAGTTGAAATCAATTTTGAACAATTGCAAAATTTATTTTTAGGACAAGCCTTGCAAAATGTAAAAAAAGAAAAACAACAATTGGAAATTGTGAATAACAAATATGTTTTGTCTCCTGAAATTCAAGCTGATTTATTTGATATTTTCTTCACTATCAATCCTTTAAATTTCAAATTAGAGAATCAAACCATTGTTAGTGACGCCAAAAAAATGCGTTTAGATATCAATTATACAGGATACAATTTAATTGAAAAAGTACTTTTTCCTGAAGAAATTAAGATAATTGCTAAATCGGAAAATAAAGTAACAACTATTGATTTGAGCTTTAAATCAGTTGTTTTTGACACCACATTTACGCCACTTTTTGAAATTCCAAAAGGGTATAAAAGAATAGAATTCTAATGAAAATGAAACCAGTTTACTTCCTCTTTTTTCTTTTTTTGTTGGTAGGTTTTTCAAGTTTTGGACAAACCAGAAAACGATTGGAAGAACAGCGTAAAAAATACCAAGCAGAAATTGTTCAACTGAATAAATTGCTTTTTAACGAGCAAAAAAAGGAGCAAAATGTGATGGAAGATTTGAAAGACATCAAACAAAAAATTGAAATTAGGAATAAATTAATTGCTACATTTCAGCAAGAAGCGTTGTTATTATCCATAGAAATTACCGAAAAACAACAAGAATTAAACAAGTTGACTAAAAAATTAACCGATTTAAAAGCAGATTATGCAGAAATGATTTACAAATCGTACAGAAGCAAATCTCAGCAAAGTAGATTGATGTTTATCTTGTCTTCGCAAAATTTTTATCAAGCGTATAAACGCCTAGAATATATGAAACAATACACTTCTTTTCGAAAAAAACAAGGCGAAGAAATTGTTGTCCAATCTACAGAAGTAAAAAAACTTTTTGATGCATTGAACATTCAAAAGCGCGAAAAAGAGACGTTGTTGGCATCTGAAGAAGCAGAGAAAAAAGAGATGGAATTGGATAAATTGAAGCAAGAAAATTATTTGGTTGTCATCAAAAAGAAAGAAGTGCAGTTTAAAAGAGAGATTCAAAAAAGGATTAATGACGAAAAAATAATTGTTGCCAAAATTGATAAATTAATCAAAGAAGAAATTGAAAAAGCCAATAGAAAAATTGTAAAAAAAGATGTTAAAACAACCAAAAATGAATTCTTTCTAACACCAGAAGCAAAAGCGCTAGCAACTGAATTTGAAAGCAATAGAGGCAGATTGCCTTGGCCAGTAAAAGAAGGAATTGTAGTTCGACAATTTGGTGATCAACCACATCCAACTTTCCCAGGAATTACCATTACAAGTTCAGGTTTACACATTGTTACTAGCAATGGAAGTTTTGCAAATGCTATTTTTAATGGAGAAGTAATGAATGTTTTGATTGGAACAGGAGGATTGAAAAACGTGTTAATTCGTCATGGAAATTACATTACTTCTTACAATAATTTAGAAAATTTATTAGTAAAAAAAGGAGACAAAGTAACTACAGGTCAAAGAATTGGACAAATATTTACGGATAAACTTTCCAATAAATCTACCTTGATTTTTGTAATTTTTAAAAACACCACTCGTTTAAATCCATCAGACTGGATTTTACGCAGATAAGATTTTTTAGTGCGATTTAAATTTGATATTTTTCTGTAAAATAATCGAATTTGGAACAGTTACAAACTCTTTATCTTCCGTTTGAAGTGTGATAAAAAAAGCGCCAATATCTTTAATTTCTCCAGTTACATTATTGTCTTTTTCAAGAATTGTGATAGTGTCACCAATTTTTACAGGATAATTTACAAAAAGAATTAAACCTGCAGTTATATTGGATAAAATAGACCATTGTGCAAAAAATGCAATTCCTAAAATGGTAAGAAATGAAGACACAAATAAAAATAATTCCTCCTCATTTACACCCCAAATAAAAGAAATAATAATTACCACGGTTGCATAAATCAGGACTGTAATTATTTTGCTAATAATCACCACTCTATTTTTTTGAAAACCAAATTTTTTACGAACATTGGTTAACGAATTTGTAGCAAAAATTCGTAATAAAGTCCCGATAAAAATAATAATGATAGATTCAATAGTTTTATAATTGACAAAAAACTCTTCGATTTCTTTCATAAAAATAATGCTTTTAATTCGGTTGCTTCACTAGGTTTTAACTTTCCTGCTAAAATCAAACTGAGTTGTTTTCTTCTTAAAGCACCATCAAAACGCTCTTTTTCTAAATCAGTTTGGGGAATTATTTGCGGAATTTCAACAGGTTTTCCAGTTTCATCAACTGCAACAAACGTGTAAATTCCTTCATTTACCTTTGTTTTTTGTCCTGATTGACGATCTTCAATCCAAACATCCACATAGATTTCCATGGAAGTTTTGAACGCTCTTGAAACTTTTGCTTCAACAATAACGACACTTCCAACAGGCACAGATTTGTTAAAAGCCACATGATTTACGGAGGCAGTAACTACAATTCTTCTAGAATGACGTCTTGCAGCAATGCTACAAGCTCTGTCCATTCTTGCCAATAATTCACCACCAAAAAGATTGTCTAAATAATTGGTTTCTCCTGGTAATACTAAGTCTGTAAGAATGGTTAATGAATCATTGGGTGTTTTTGCTTCCATCAAAAAAAATTTTAGCAAAGATAAGCATCCAAGGATTAAAAAACTATTCTTTAATCAGTAACCAAGCGTCTTTTGAAGTAGTATTTTGGATGTTGTATAAGTAGTTTGTAGCTTCGTTTTTATCAGAAAAACTAGCAAAAACCACTTGAGTTAAACCCCATTTATTCACGCCAATAATTGTAGCATTGTGTCCTTCAGCTTTCAATTGAGCTACTTTTCTTTGCGCATTTTCTGGATTTTCAAATGCACCTGCAACCACATGAAATATTTTTGGAAGTTCTTTAGCAACATTCAAATTGATAGTTGGCAATGGATTTGAAATTACAAACGTAGCAGTTTGAATTTTTTTCTCAATCGCTTTTTGCTGTTTTGCAAAAACTTCTTTTTGAATTGTTGATTGATAACTTGAATATCCTGCAATTCCCAATGTTGCTAAAATTGCTGCTGAAGCAGCATATTTGATGAAAGTTGGAATGCCTTTTTTCTCGGTTTTTGCAACTTCAGGAATGAATTTTTTAACTTCTTTTTGATGTCTTACAATTGCTGATTTCTCAAAAGAATGCAATCCAAATGACTCAGAAAGATAATTGACATTCGTTGTTGGTTCAAAAACAATTTGACGATATTCATTCAATTTTAAAATGCCAATTCCTTCTAATTCAATTGATTTTGTTTGAATTTCATTTTGCCATTTAATCACGGACAAAGCAATGATATTGGAAGCTTTTTCAAAAGAACTATTTTCAACAGAGGCAATGTAATTTGCCAATAATCCATCATTATTATTCAAATTTCTATTGAAAGAAAGTTGTTTGGAAGGTGGATAAAACTGATGCGTTTCTTCATCGATTTTTGCACTGATTCTTCTGGTTACAAAACCGCCAAAATCAGGAACAATTACGCAATCGTATCTGTATAATAAGTCTTTGATGTAAGTTGATAAATTCATAAAACAAATATAGTTTTTTTGATTTTTCACAACAGAAATTTTGAGAATATTTATCAACAAAATTGCATATATTGTTCAAAAAAATAAATCTTTTGAAAACGGAAAAACTTCTTGCCATTTTACGATTGCAAAAAAGCAAAGCAATTGGCGATATTTTAGCTAAAAAATTGATTATTGCTGTTGGTGATGTAGAGCAACTTTTCAGCGAAAAACCCTCTTCACTTCAAAAAATTAATGGAATTGGAAGTTTTGCAATTCAACATTTGTTTGATAAAGAAAATATAAAATTAGCAGAACAAGAACTCGTATTTATTGAAAAAAACAATTATCAATATACTTACTTTTTGGACGCTGATTATCCAAAAAACCTACTTCAATGTATTGATAGTCCTATTTTATTATTCAAAGATGGAAATATCAATTTAGAAAATGATAAAATAATTTCCATTGTGGGTACCAGAAATATGAGTACATATGGCAAAGATTTTTGCGAACAATTGATTGAAGAATTGGCTGTTTATAATCCCATAATTGTTAGTGGATTTGCTTATGGAGTGGATATTTGTGCTCACAAAGCAGCCATCAAAAATCGTTTGCAAACCATTGCTGTTTTGGCTCACGGATTTGAACAGATTTATCCAAAAGTTCATAAAAAATACATGCGTCAAGTGATGGAAAATGGTGGATTTTACACAGAATTTGGCTTTGAAGAAAGTCCGTTAAGAGAAAATTTTTTAAGAAGAAATCGAATTGTTGCAGGGATTTCAAAAGCAACTATCATCATTGAAAGTGCTGATAAAGGAGGTTCATTAGTTACTGCAGATATAGCAAATTCATATGACAGAGAAGTTTTTGCATTGCCTGGAAAAGTTACAGACCATTACAGTAAAGGTTGTAATAATTTGATAAAAAACAACCAAGCTGTGTTGCTAACATCTAGCAATGACATTATAAAAATGCTCAATTGGGATGTAGTTTCAAAACCTAAAAAAGCCATTCAACAAGAACTTTTTATCACTTTAACGGAACAGGAACAAGCTATTTTTAACTACTTGAAATCACAAGGAAAACAATTATTAGATGAAATTTCGTTGGATTGTAACATTCCCATGTATCAATTATCATCAGTTTTATTGCAAATGGAACTGAAAGGAATTACCAAACCTTTACCTGGAAAAATGTTTGAACTCGCATAATAATCCTTATTTTTGATGAAATACAACAGTTACATATGGCTTCTGAAGAAAAATTAATTTCAAAAAAAAAACCTGCATTTCCAATTTCAACTTTGTTGGAAAACTATTTGCACGACCATAATAGAAGCATCAAAATACCAATTTTTTATGATGATTTATTACGATTTCATGGAAGTATTGTAGTTTATGATAACAATGATGATGACACACTTTGGGTGCGAACTTATTATTCAGATTGCGATCGTGAAGAAATTGATTTGTGTCTAAAAAAAGTATATACATTATTGCATTCTGATGGAAATGAAGAAACCATTCCTTTTTTAAATGTAGATGCCATTGATTATTGCACATTTGGAAATTCTAAACCTTTTAGAATCAAAATCAGAAATATTTTAAATGATAATTACACCTATTTCTATGTAAAAAAAGCAGATGCTTCTCGTGTGTATGGTTTGGAAATAGAACATATTTTATCTCCTCACAACATCAATTTTTTGATTTATAAAGACACCTTAATTGAGGAGCATATTGCAGGAATTCCAGGAGATAATTTTATCAAAGATTTTTTGCCCAAATGTTCAGATTCTGAAAAATCGCAAATTGCCAAAGAGTTTGTAAAGTTCAAAGAGCGTTGTTTGGTGCGTTTGTTAGGGGATATGCGTTCGTACAATTATGTGATTGTTCCCATTCACGATTTTGACCAAATTGTGTATAGAATCAGAGCCATAGATTTTGACCAACAATCTTTTGAAGGAAATTTACGTGTGTATAACATGAAATATTTGAAAGAAAATTTTGAAATTATTGATATGGTCAATGAAAAATTGGCAAGAAGTTCTATTAGACAATATAAAATTGAAGAACGCTCATACATTGCAAAAAGGATGATTACTGCTCCAAAAAGAATAAAAAACTTGATGCATTGTATGAAAAATGATACCATTTCATATCCTGAAAACATTGCAAAACTCAGCAAACAAATTCGAGATTATACCAATGATGATGCATTTTTAAATTGTAAAAATATGGGCGAAATTTTGGATACAATTTTGAATTATGTGAAACTTAATTACCTAAATATCAGTAATAAAGAATTGTTTTGATGAAATAATTTTTTATTTTAACCAAAAATGTGCACCTAAAAAACACTAAAAATTACGCTTTCACTCCCCTTTTTGAACGATTTCACCCCATTTGAATTTGTGAAATAAATTTACTTTTGTTTGATTAATGAAGTTTTTTTGTTTTATTTAGATAATATTTAAAATTAATAGTACAATTTTTAATTACAAATTTCCAATTTCAGCAAATAGAAAAACACATTTACAACCAAACTAAACTATTTTTTATTCTATGACAGCAAGTTTTGAATTTTTAGATTACGCCATCTTTGTAGCTTATGCTATTCTGATTTTAGGTGTAGGATTATGGGTTTCCAGAGACAAAAAAGGACATCAAAAAAATGCCGAAGATTATTTTTTGGCAAGTAAATCTTTACCTTGGTGGGCAATTGGAGCCTCATTAATTGCAGCAAATATTTCAGCAGAACAATTTATTGGAATGTCAGGCTCTGGATTTGCATCAGGATTGGCAATTGCCTCTTATGAATGGATGGCTGCAATTACATTGATTATTGTTGGAAAATATTTTTTACCAATTTTTATCGAAAAAGGATTATACACCATTCCTCAATTTGTAGAACAAAGATATTCTACCAATTTAAAAACCATTTTAGCAGTTTTTTGGATTGCTTTGTACGTTTTTGTGAATTTAACAACCGTTTTATATTTAGGATCATTAGCTCTTGAAACCATTATGGGAATTCCATTAATCTATGGTGTAATTGGTTTAGCGCTTTTTTCAGCTGCTTATTCTTTATATGGTGGACTTTCTGCTGTAGCTTGGACTGATGTTATTCAAGTAGTTTTTTTAGTAATTGGAGGTTTGGTAACTACTTATTTAGCTTTAAAAACAGTTTCTGACGGACAAGGAATGTTTGCAGGATTAACAACTGTTTACGAAGCTGTACCTGAGCGTTTTGCCATGATTTTAGACGAATCAAATCCTGAATATAAAAATTTACCCGGAATTGCAGTTTTGGTAGGAGGAATGTGGGTTGCCAACTTGTACTATTGGGGTTTTAATCAATATATTATCCAAAGAACATTGGCGGCAAAATCATTAAAAGAAGCTCAAAAAGGTATTTTATTTGCAGCAGGTTTAAAATTAGTAATTCCATTAATTGTAGTAATTCCTGGAATTGCTGCTTATGTTATGGTAAACGATCCTGAAATTATGGCAAGATTAGGGGCTGCAGGTATGCAAAATTTACCAACCCCTGAGCAAGCTGATAAGGCATATCCTTGGTTGTTGCAGTTTTTACCAACTGGATTAAAAGGGGTGGCATTTGCAGCATTGGCAGCAGCAATAGTTTCTTCATTGGCTTCTATGCTGAACTCAACTTCAACCATTTTTACTATGGATATTTACAAACAATACATTCGTAAAAATGCTTCTGATAAAGCTATTGTAAATATGGGTAGAATATCTGGAATTGTTGCATTGGTTATTGCTTGTATTATGGCACCGTTATTAGGAAACTTAGACCAAGCATTTCAATTCATACAAGAATATACTGGTGTTGTAAGTCCAGGAATTTTAGCGGTGTTTTTATTGGGATTATTCTGGAAAAAAACCACTAATAAAGCTGCAATTATTGGAGCATTGGTTTCCATTCCAATTGCCATGTATTTTAAAGTTGCTCCAAAAGGATGGTCAACAAGTTCACTTTTTGTAGATGTTCCTTTTATGGACCAAATGGGATATACGTTGTTATTAACAATGGGAGTAATTGGATTGGTAAGCTACTTTCAACACAAAGGTGCTGATGACAAAAAAGGTATTGAAATTACCAAAGAATTGTTCAAAACAAGCCCATTATTCAATATTGGATCCTTTGCAATCATTCTAGTTTTAGTTGCTTTATACGCAGCTTTCTGGAATTAATGATGTAATTTTCATAAAATAAAAACACGTTGTTTAATCAAAGCAACGTGTTTTTTAGTTTTTTAGAAACGGATTTTCACAGATTTGTTTCAAGAACATATTTTTAGTTTACTAATAATTTGAGAAATTAGTGTCTATTTTTTTTAATTAGAAATTTCAAAAAATCACTTTTTCTTCAACTTTTCAATCAATTTTAAAAGTACCTCTCTATTTTTAGCTTCATGATAGAATTTAGGTAATTTTTCTAACAATGTAAAATGCGAACGGTCCTTGTGTTCACGAAGTTTAGCACCAATATATTGCTCTAAATACAACAAATGGGCTTCATTATATGCAAAAAAATAATCTTTTTTAAAGGATGCTGCATACCAAAGTTCCACATCAAAATAGCTATCTGCTGAGGTTTGATAATGAGCTGTAAATCCTAAATGGGTTATAAGAGTGGATTTTGATTCATAAAATCCACAGTGACTGCAAGTAAGTTTGGCTTTTTTTTCTTCAAAATTTGCTGTGGCTTGTGCTTGTTTTTCGCATTTGGGACAAGCTACAGCTACTGCTTCTTGAAAATCTTTGAGACGAAAATTTTGGTCTTGAAAACGATTTTGCATATTTTAAATAAAATTCAATTAAATGTAGCAATTTTTTTCTAACTACTACAGCTATAACTATATCCTCAAAATTCGCAGTTTATTGTATATTTTTTAAAACTCACTCCCCAAAAATCCCCAAATCCCAACTTGTTTTCCAAGCCAAAAAAGGGATGTCATTCTTAAATTGAACAGGCAACCAAATGTATCTTCCATCTGCATGATTTTCAGGTTTCCATCTATCAGCTGTAAAAATATAAGCGTCTTTTTTTCCTTGTACAGGAATGATATAAGTGCTTTGTGACCAAAAAGTAGTGTTGATTTCGTCTTCAGTTCCCACACAAGGATTTCCTAAAGAAGTCCAATTTCCAAGCATAGTGTCTGCCACTGATAAACGTGCAGGATTGGGTTTCCAACCAGTTAATCCTGAGGTGAATAAGTAATATTTTTGGTTGCGTTTTAAAACGGCTGGTGCTTCATTGCGTTCACTTGGCAACACTCTTACATACTCTTTAGACACTGATAAATAATCATCAGAAAGTTTGGAAATCAATAGTGTTTGATTTTCTTCAGATGCTGTGATGTGATAGGCTGTTCCATCATCATCCACAAAAAGCGTCATGTCTCTTGACATTTGTCCGCCTCTAAAATCTCGCACAAATAAAGCGCCTAAACGTACTTTTTCTTTCCAATTTGGATCATTTCGTCTTTCAATAACTGGCGCATTGTCAAAGTCTTGTTGACTAAAATTTTGAGGTAAAATTCCTGCATGAATTCGAAAACTATCCAAATAAGTATAAGGTCCTGTAATAGTGTCAGCAATGGCAATACCTGTTAAAGCGGCTTTGTAACTTTCGCCTTTCAATTCGTGATGAAACCACATTACAAACCTTTTGGTTTTTTGATTGTAAATTACTTTTGGACGTTCTAAAGTACAACCTTCTTGCAATTTGGAAAGTGTGTCTTTTACCACTTGTAATGCAACTCCGCTATTTTTCCAATTGTACAAATCTTTGGAGGTATAAACGCTTACACCAACGTGAGCTTCATTTCCTTTTTCACCACTTCCTTTGTGTTCACCAAACCAATAATACATTCCGTTATGAAAAAGAAAACCACCTCCATGTGCATTGATGTGTTGATTGTTATTGTCTAACCACAATTCGCCAGAAGTAAATGAATTGTAGCTGGTTTCTTGAGAATTTATAGTAAAATTAGCAAATAAAATCCACAAAAATGATAATTGAAATAAACTGAAAGTTGGGGTTAAAAATTGAATTTTTTGTTTCATTTTTTTAAGATATAAATTCGTGCATAATCAATTTCATATTGTCTTGGAAAAGTTGTTTTTGCTAATTTTTCTTCATCAAGATGAGGTTTTCCTCCAACTGCAAGGTTGAGCCAAAAGTTGCATAAATTCCCTTTAAATGGGAATTCTCTCACTGAAGTATCCTCGTTTTTGGTGTCTATTGGAATTTGGTGCATCAAAACATCATCCAAATACACAGATAAAAATTTACCATCGCCAATCAATTTCCAGGTATGGTATTTTTTTAGCCAATTTGGGTCTTTTTCAAAACCTGTAGCTTTTCCTTCAATAATGTTTTTGATGTAGGAATTAGGATTGTTTTCTTCTTTATTGCCTGTCCATTTTACACCTTTTTTTCCTTTTATGGCAAAGTTTGCCATCAATCTTTCTGTGTAATATTCCATAATGTCAATTTCACCTCCATGAGGCCAAGGTCCATTTCCTGTGGTCCAAAAGGCTGGCCAAACTCCATAATCTTCATCACCACCAGTTTCTAAAGGCAATTTTGCACGCATAATCATCATTATGGAATCGTATTTTTGATGATATTTATTCTGCGTAATAAAACTAGCAGCAGTATACTCAGCAAATTTTCGATTGGTTTTCCAATTCGTGCTATTTTCAATGTAATTTGGATTTTGAACTTGTTCTTTTTTGGCAGTGATGATTAATCTTCCACCTGTACAAAATCCATTTTCAGCCTGATACCATTGATGCTCATTATTTCTTACAAATCCAGTTTCAGCTCTCCAATATTCAGTTTTCATTGGGCCTTCATGATTGAATTCGTCATGAAATACTAATTGATAACCATTGATTTCTTTTTCAGGGTTGTTAAAATCAGGTGCAAAAGGATTGATTTCGGTTGAATTTGGTGTTTGTTCTTTTTTTGAAGATTTATCAAAACTGCTTTTACATCCTAAAATATAAATTGCAAAAATGCTGTTCAGAAAAAGGAAAAAAAGAGTTTTACTAAATTTCATAAAATAGTTTTTAATGAAAGGTAAAACCTACAAGTCCCTAAATTTGGGGACTTGTACGAATTCTTATTTTTTAATTGGAGTGATTATATAGGTAAAATTCCTGTTCTTAGCTTCAATTTGATATTTTTTAAGAGGCATACTTCCCCAACTGTCATCACCTCCAACACCCATTTGTACAGCATCAATATTGATGTTTACAAAATCTCTTGTTACAATATCTGTGGTGTGTTTTTGATTTTTCTTTTCCCCTTCATCAAAATCAGCATTGTATTGATGATGTGCGCTAAATCCGAAATGTTTTATTGCTGTAATTTGAATTCCTTCACCATTTTTATTGGTGAATTTTACCCAACGATTTTCGGTTTTGTAACCATTTTCTTGTGGTCTGATATATTCAAAATATAAATCAGCAACACTAGCTTTGTATTGTCCAACCAAAGCTGCTGTTTTTCGGTCTTGATAGTTTTCAAAAGGACCTCTTCCTAACCATTGAACAGCATCAAATTCATTGTTGATGATAAAATTAGTTCCAAATTTGGGAATCACAGGCAATGTTTGGCTCTGTGTATCAAGTGAAGTTGTTACCGTAATTTGACCACTTTTAGAGAAAATATATTCAACAATTGCCAAAGAATTTTTGACTGCAGCCAACTGATATTTAGTGGTAACAAATACTTCCTCATTTTTGGTTTGATGCTGTATAGAAATCAGCGTTTGATTTTCAGTTGCTTGTTTCCAAACACCTAATTTTTGAGGCATTTTAAAACCAAAATCATTGTCAGTTGTTGGTCTCCAAAAATTTGGCGTAATTCCTTTTTTCAACAAATTTCCTTTTCCATAATCTAATGAGGTTAATACACCAGTTTTTTTATCAAACTTGGCTGAAAATTGTTTATTTGAAATCGAAAGATTGTTTTCGTTTTCTGATGCAATCACTGTTGAATTTTCTGACATAACAGGAACAAAAACTCCTTGTTGCAATTCAAATTGTTCATAAGCAACTGTATGTCCTTGTGGAACCAACGCTTGTTTCTCTTTGGTTTTTGCACATATATTCAAATGATAATCACTCGTTTTATTTGGTAAGGAAGGAAAAGAAATGGTAATTGTTTTTGTTTTATAAGGCTCTAAATCAATAGTATTGATAGTTCCTTTATTGATTTCCAAACCGTTTTCTAACAAGATCCATGAGAATTCATATTCATTTAGATTTGTGAAATCATGCCTATTTTTGATGTTGATTTTTCCTTGTTTAATGTCAGCATTTGTAAACTTTATGTATTGATATACTTTTTTGGTTTCATACAAAGTAGGTTTTTCACCTCTGTCAGGATTTACAATTCCATTTAAACAAAAATTATTATCATTTTGAATGTTAAATCCGCCTAAATCTCCTCCAAAAGCCCAAAATTCTTGTCCTTTTTCATTTTTAGTTAAAATTCCTTGATCCACCCAATCCCAAATAAAGCCTCCTTGCATGGTTGGATTGCTCTCGATTAAATCCCAATAATCTTGAAAATTACCCAAACTATTTCCCATAGCATGCGCATATTCGCATTGAATCAACGGTTTTTTTCCATCGTTTTTTATATAATTGCTCATCTGTTGCATTCTCCAATACATAGGCGCTTCAATATCAGAGTTTTCATAACCCACAGCTCCTTCATATTGCACAGCTCTTTTAGCATCATTTTCTTTCAACCATTTATACGTTTCGTAAAAATTTTCGCCATTTCCAGCCTCATTTCCTAAAGACCAAAACACAATACTTGCATGGTTTTTATCGCGTTCAAACATTCTGATAGTTCTATCTAAATGAGCACCTTTCCAAGAAGGTAAATACGCAGGATGATTGTCTTTTTTAGAAGGTTGCTTTTCAATATCTTGAGTTACGCCCATTCCATGCGTTTCAATATTGGCTTCATCCACCACATAAAAACCGTATTTATCAGCCAATCTGTAGAAATATGGATTTTTTGGATAATGGCTACAACGAATGGCATTAATGTTGTTTTGTTTCATGATTTCCATGTCTTTGATGGTCAATGCTTCCGAAATTACGTGGCCAGTTTTGTCATTATGATCGTGCAAATTAACGCCTTTAATTAGAACAGGTTTTCCATTCACTAAGAATTGTGCATTTTTAATTTGGATGTTTCTAAATCCTATTTTTATAGCAGTTGATTCTCCATTTACAGTAATTAATAGGGTGTATAAATTTGGTTTTTCGGAATTCCAAGTTTTGATATTTGGTAATTTTTTTTCGAATGAAATTGTATTATTTCCAAAGTCTAAATTCACTTTTTTTTCAGCTGAAAAAATTGCTGTTTCACCATCTAAAATTTTAATATTTGCTGTTTTTTCAATCTTTGCATTTGTTTTGTTTTCAACATCTAATGTCAAATTGAAAACACCATCTTTATAGTCATTTTCCAAATCTGCTACTACAGTGAAATCTCTCAAACTAATTTTTTCAGTGGCATACACATACACATCACGTTCAATTCCAGACAATCTCCAAAAATCTTGATCTTCCATATAACTGGCATCTGACCAACGCAAAACTTGCACAGCAATAGAGTTTTTTCCTGGTTTTGCAACTTTAGAAATATTGTATTCAGCAGCTGTTTTACTACCTTCATTATAGCCAACAAATTCCCCATTTACCCAAATATACATGGCGCCACTTACACCTGCAAAATGCAAATACAATTCTTTTCCATTCCAAGTTGAAGGAATATCGAAATTGCGTTTGTAGCTTCCATTATTATTCATTTCATGAGGAATATAAGGTGGATTTGCAGGAAAAACATATTTGATATTGGTGTAAATTGGAATTCCATAACCTTTCATTTCCCAGTTAGATGGCACTTCAATTTTGTCCCAATTTGAGGTGTCAAAATTGTCTGAGTGAAAATTAGTTGGACGCGCTTGTACGCTATCAGCATAATAAAATTGCCAAGTGCCATTTAAAGATTGATACAAAGGAGAATTTTCCCAACTTTCATTTTTGAGAGCCTCATTTTCATTTTGGTATTTATAAAACGAAGCAGTTGGTCTTTCTCTGTTTATTTCAAAAATTTCAGGATTTTCCCATTCAGGATTTTCCCAAGTAGGATTTTTAAAAACAGTATCTTTAGTTGAAGCGCCATCAGTTAATTTTTTTCCACAAGAAAAGAAGGAAGATAAAATAACTATCATACACAAATGAGTAATTTTCATTATTTATGATTTAATAATAATTGAAATATTTAGTTGATAAATTGGTTTAGTTTTAGCCATGCTTCACAATGAGTTGTCCAAAATTGGCTGGTTCCGTCTTTTCCCAATCCAAATCCATGGTTTCCTTTTTGATACAAATGCATTTCTGAAATCACGTTGTGTTTTCGCAATCCCAAAAAATAATTGATGCTGTTTTCTAGAACTACAGTTTTATCATCAATTGCATGTACTAAAAAAGTTGGTGGAGTTTCAGCATTGATTAATTTTTCTGTAGAAAATTGATCAATAAGTTCTTTTGCAGGTTCATTTCCAAGCAGTGATTTTCTAGAACCTTTGTGTGTAATTTCAGTAGTCATAGAAATTACAGGATAAATTAAGAGCGAAAAATTAGGTTTTGCACTAGTGGAATCATTTTTTTGATATACAACTTCCTCATATTTTGTAGAAAGTGAAGCCGCTAAATGACCACCTGCAGAATATCCAAGAATTCCAATTTTATCAGGATTCAAGTTCCATTTTGTAGCATTTTTTCTCATAAATCTTACAGATTCTTGAGCATCTTGCAAAGGACCAATAGCTTTATTTTCCATGATTTCATCACTTGGCAATCTGTATTTTAAAACAAAAGCAGTGATGCCCAAAGAATTAAACCATTTAGCCGTTTTATAACCTTCTTTGTTGATGGCAAGAAATTGATAACCTCCACCAGGGCAAATAATTACGGAAGTTCCATTTGGTTTTTCAGGAACAAAAACAGTCAATGTTGGATTAGAAACATTCCCAACTCTATCTATTTTTTCGTCATGAAATTCTTTATAATCAAGAGCTTCAATGGCATTTGGAACACCATTTTTCCAGAGTTCAATCACTTCGTTTTGAGCGTTTAAAAGTGTATTCATAAAAAGCAGAAAGAAAAGAAGTAATTGCAATTTTGTTATATTTATTGTCGTCATAATTTAAGTTATTTTTCAATATGTGTAGCATCATTCCAATTGTCTGTTCTAAAAGATGAAAGTGGCAAAAGGTTGTTGTCAAATAAGCTAGCTTCTACAAAATTTCGCCAAGCATATCTTACTGCAACAGGATTTGGTACTTTTTCATTGGTAACCAAAAGTGTTTTTCTATCAACAATTTTAGCATTCGCAGGATGAAAAACTTTGTCTTCTCCAGCGATTTCAAAATCTTTCAATGTATCAAAAGCATATAAACCCATTCCAATATTTTTAAATTTCAGCAAGATGCCATTTTCTTTAATTTCTTGTGAATCAAAAGTGGGTGATAAATGTTTTATGGCATTTATTTTATATGTTTGATTGAGTGCGTTCATCAACAATCGATCTGCCACTTCCTTTTTCTTGGGTGGATGAATGGAAGTTGCATCACCCAAATCTAATGTAATCGCAATGCCTGAATTGGGAATCAATTCCAAACAATCTAGTTGTGCTTCTCGCATAAAAGCTGAATTTTTTGAAACTTCAAATTGATTGTTTCCTCCATAGTTGAAAGGCGCAATTTGCGTATAATAAAATGGAAAATCTCCAATATTCCATTTTGCTCTCCAATCTTTTACCATCGCTGGAAATAATTTTTTATACTCTTCTGGTTTGCCACGATTGTTTTCTCCTTGATACCAAATGGCACCTTTGATTTTATAATTTACTAAAGGATGAATCATGGCATTAAACAAGACTGTGGGAATGACGTTCGGCTTATTAGAAATGTCCACTTTCTCTAAATCAACCGTTTGAAATTCACTCAAAGCTTCCTTACTCGTCCAAGCTTCAACAGAACTTCCGCCCCAAGAAGTATGAATCAACCCAACTGGGACATCCAAAATTTCTTGCAATTGACTTCCGAAAAAATATGCAACCGCACTAAAATTGGCAGCTGCTTCAGGGGATGTAATTTTCCATCCGTTATTTTTTTTCAATGTATCAAGTGCCTCTTTTGAAGCATTTCTTTCCACCGTAAACAACCGCAAATTAGTATTATTAGCATGCATAATGGCTTGAGCGGCTCCAAAGGTGGGTTGCCCATTAAATCCCTTTACAGGCATTTCCATATTGGATTGCCCCGAGCACAACCAAACTTCGCCAAATAAAATATTTTTTAAATTGATGTCAGAAGTGTTACTTTTTAAAGAAATTGTTTGTGGAACTATAGAATTAGTCGTTTCTACTTCCACTTTCCATGTACCATCGTTATTTGCAATCACATGTATTTCTTCTCTTTTCCAAGAAGTTTTGATGGTTATTTTTTCAGCAGGTGAAGCCCATCCCCAAAGATTGATGGTAGTGTTTCTTTGTAAAACCATGTCTGATGACACGATTGCAGGTAGTTTTATTTGTGCGTTCATGGAAAAAACGAATAGAAAACACAACAAGAAAATGGATTTAATTTTAAGTAGTTTTTTCATTAGAAATGATTCATTAGTTATTGATTGATTTTTGGGACAATTTCAGTTGTCCATTCACTTGCAAACCCCCATTGTTTGATGGTTCGCATGCGGAAATATACTGTTTTTTCTTGAGGAATGTTTGGAATATTTAGTACGCCTTTTACTTTGGTTGTAACTTTATGATTGTATTTATTGGGCTCAAAACCGTATTCAATTTCATATAAATAATCGTAAGGTGAAACTGAAAAACCTACAAAAATGTCGTTTTCAACACGTTTTACATTCCAAATTACAGGCGGTAATTCGCTTTCGTTCAACTGAATTGTGAGTGTTTCTGAAGGGTTACTTACGCCAAAATTATTTTCGGAAAACAACTGAATTTTGATTGGTTTTTCGGGATGTAAGGTTTCATTTTCAATCTCAATAAAATGATTGATGGTTTTCTTAGAAACAACAATAGAATCGCCTTGTTGGTATTTTAAAAAATATTCATGCCCTTGTTTTGGTTTTTCAAACAACACTCTAAACGCTTTCAAAGAAGTTTGAACTCCTTTGATTGCTGGTTTTTTGGGTTGATTAAAATAAATTATTTCTTCTAAAACCACATAATCTTGTGGGTCTAAAAATGCCACTTTTAAGCCGTTTGTCATTTTTTTAGCATCCCATTGAAATGGAAAGGAAAAAGAAGCATCACCAGGAAAGATGGTTTTTAAAACGGTATTTCTTAAGGGTTTTTCGTTGAAATTTTCATCTATCAAATACCATTTTAATTGAAAACCTCTTAAAACATTCGCTGGAATATCTAATTTAGTTCTCGGTTGAATCGTGATTTCTGCTTTGCCTACATTTTTATTGAGGTTTGTAATTTTTAAACTTCTGATGGGCGCAAACTCTTTTTGCAAATCAAAAAAACCTCTTTTCTTATTTCTAAAAGTGGTTACAACTCCCCAAGCTCGGTTTTGAGAAGGGGGTGTTTTCCAGCCAGGAAGTCCATGATAGGTGCTTCTGTAATCGTTGAATGTCCAAACGGATGCGCCCAAAACATAGTCTTTATTCCGCATGGAATTCATCATTTTTTCAATAGGAATGTTTCCCAAATTAGGGTCTTCATCGTTTAAAATATTGCCAAACTCGGTTGCAAAAACTGGTTTTTTATGATATTGCCAAGCTCTGTCAACGCCACCACCCCAACCACCATACAAATTGATGGTAGAAAAATCGGTAAATTGAATGGCATCATCAGGATTTTTCTGTGCGGTATGTGAAGCGTAAATTGCCAATCTGTTTGGGTCGAGTTTTTTTGACATTTCAACAGCACTTTTTACATAATCCTTCACTTTCGGATTGTCCATTTCTTTTCCAATTTCATTGCCCAAACTCCAACCCACCACTGAGGGATGATTGTAATGATATTCCACAATGCGCTGCAACCACTCTTTTGGCATGGGATGATTTGGGTCCACCCAAGCATCTTTTCCCCAAAGACCTACTTCTTCTATGACCATGATTCCTTTTTCATCCAAATAATCTAGGTATTCTTTTGGTAAAGTTACGTGGCTCAATCTGGCAAAAGTAGCTCCCAAACTTTTCATTAAATCCACATCTTCTTTGATGCGTTCAAAAGGCAACGTGTTTCCAGTGAAACGATCTTCGGGGACCAAATTGAATCCAACAGGACGAATACTTTCGCCATTTAATTTCATTTGCAAACCATCAATTTCTAGTTTTCTAAATCCAAATTTATCGGTTTTTTGATGTAAAACTTGGTTGTTTTCAGTCATTGAAACTTCAGATTGATACAAATTTGGAAAATCAAAATGCCACAACGCTACTTGAGATTTTTTTAAATTGTGTGTCCATTTCACTTCGTGTTTTGAAGTTTTTGGGGGAATTGTTGTTTCAATTTGACCTTTTGCAACAATGTTGTTTTCTCTTGAAATATTGATGTTGAAGCGTACCTTTTTAGGTTCATTACTCTCATTACTAGCTACGATTTTCAGGGTTAGATTTGCGTCCCCTTTTTTCAAATCAGGAATGGCATCAATGTGTTGAAATTCGATTCTTGTAGTGGGCGTAATTTCTAGCCAAACAGGTCTGCGAATGCCTCCCCAACTCCAAAAAGCACCTTTTCTGAAAACATTATTGGCTAAAACTGTGATGCGATTTTCTTCTCCAAATTTGATGAATTTTGAAATATCAAAATGAAAAGGCAAATAGCCAAAATGATTTTCGCCGACAAAATTTCCATTAATCCAAACTTTTGCATCGTTATAAACCGATTGAAAAACGAGTCGAATTTGCTGATTTTCAGATGATTTATCTATAGAAAAAGTTCTGGAATACCAAGCGTCACCTGCATATTCTGAATATTCATTGATCAAATCCCAATTGCCAGGCACCTTCATTTTGTCCCAAGATGCAGTGTCTAAATCTTCGTTTTGCCAACCTGATTTTTCGCCTTGTGAATAAGGGTCAATTTTAAAAGCCCAAGTGCCATTTAAAAATTGTTTTTCAGATTTTTGAGAAAATCCAAGTTGAAAAACCAATAAAAAAACTATCCATTTTAAATGAAAAATGGATTGGGAATGAGTTTTATTTTGAATTGTACGTAGTTGCATGGGTTTGTTTTTTGGAATATTTAATAAACAGCAATTTTAAAAACAGCCACAGGAATGTTGGGCTGTTTTTGCGAAAATTTAAATGTGAGTGATTTTGTTTTTACCGTATTTTCAAATAAAATTTCATTGATGGCTTGATAATTATTTTGTACGGTTTTTAAAACAGTTCCTTTTTCGTCCTCAATCGTATAATCGCTTACTACAAAAGGAATTTCATCTTCAGGATGGCCCATGAGCGTACTTTCCAAGGCATGATCGTAGTCGCAGTCAAAAAACAACTTGATTTTTTGAACGGAAATTTCATGTTCCCAAGAACATTGAACCGTTGGTTTTTTATCTTCAAAAGAAGCCGTCCAAACGTTGGTTTCCCCATTAGGATTGGGTTTTATTTCACTGTTTGTTATATTTTCAATCTCAAAAATGGACAAAGATGGACTTACTGAAAAAGCCAAATTTTTGCCATTAGGCCTGCGTTCAGGAGTCCAAAATTCAAAACGGTCTATGCCAACATGTTCAGGTGGTTCTTGTTTTCCATAATTGGAAACAGCTTTGTTAATTCGGTTTTGAACAGTCATGATGCCTGAACAACGCTCGTCTGAAATTCGCACTTTGATTTGTTCGTTTTTCATCAAACAAACAAATGCGTATTGTTTTTCATCCAAAGCAATATCACTTTTAAAAGTAATTTTATGAATTCCTTTTTTCAATTGATGTTCATGGGTTTTTAGAATTTTTTCTGGCGTGAAACTTCTTTTTTCTAAGGCAATTCTCAATTGAATTTCTAAAGAAGTATCTTCTGAAGCTTCAACTTCAAAATGAAATTCGTAATTCGTTTTGGCTTCCAAAGGCAATAATTGCGCTGTACTAAAAGTCAATGTTTGCCAATTTTCACTTGGATTAAATCCGTTAAATTGTAAAGTAGAAGACGTTTTTAAGGTGGCAATTTTAGTCAAATCTGATGTATCAACAATCGAAATTCTAGGAATGCTTTGTCCTTTTCTGTTTAACTCTAATTGTAATAATTTGATGTTTTCATTTTCTGAAACATCACTAGGTTTCCAATTATTTTTAAAACAAAGTGCAGCAGCTTCACCCACAGCTTGCGCTCCTAAAGCACAAGTCAGCATCACTCTGGTTGAACCAAAAGCCACGTGAGAAGCACTAATTATTCTACCTGCAAGAAATAAGTTTTTGATGTCTTTGGAATAAAAACATCTGTATGGAATTTGATACACTCCTTTAGAATGCCATTGTGTGCACGAACTATGCTTGCTGTAAATGCCATCTGCAGGATGCAAATCCATGGCCCAACCACCATGAGCTATTGCATCATAATAATCTTGTTGTTGCACAATATCTTTTTGGGAAAGCATGAAATCGCCTTCAAAACGACGGCTTTCACGTTTTCCAGGAATCGTCCCAACCCATTCTAAGGTTAAGTTGGCAGCTTCAGGGTATTTCCCTGAGTTTTTGATATAATCCCAAATGCCATAAACCACTTTCCACAATTCAAATTTGATGTTTTCAGATTCGTGAATCGTGTCTAAACGTCCACCATATTCTACCCACCAAAGTCTGCAACCGTGGTCACCCAATTGATAATTTTTGATTCGGGGCAATTCTTGTGCATTTTTAATAGCAAAAGAAGGTGCTGTATATTTAATAGGTTGTTTCATTTCTTTGGTATAGAAATACAAAGAATGCCCTAAAAGATTCCCATAATCTTCAATATTTGGGGCAAAACCTTCGTCAAATTCGTTGCCATTTTCTGCACCCATTCTAAAAGAAGCTCCTGCCATAAAACCTACAATTCCATCCCCAGAAGCATCACAAAAAAGCGGTGCATCTAGATGATAAGTCGTGCTGTTTTGACTACAAAAACCTACAACGCCTTTTATTTCATCATTGGATTTTTTTGAAACTTCATAAACAGCTGTATTTAAAAGTAAAGTGATGTTTTTTTCTTCAAAGACTTTTTCCAATAAAACCGTATCAAAAATCAAAGGATTTCCTTCTTTATTTCGTTTTAAATTATCTAATAAAATTTCGTTGATCAATCCGCCTTCACGACTCCATCTGTTGTTATTTCCCATGTGAGATGTGGCTCCCAAACTCCAAAGTCTTACTTCGCTTGAAGCATTTCCGCCTAAAACAGGTCTATCCTGCACCAAAATTACTTTCAATCCAGCACGTGCTGCAGAAATAGCCGCACAAACACCTGATAAACCACCACCAATGACGGCAAAATCAGACTGAATATCAACACGTTTAATGGTCCTTTGTTCTTTTACAAAATTCTCTTGAATCATTTTTATGCTTTTTTAAATTTTACGAATGGATGAATAAATAATGCAACTCCAATAATGACAGCGCCAATTGAAATAATAAGACCATTTGAGTTTTCAGAGATGATTCCCAAACTAGCAATTAACGCGCCTACAGCTATCAAAGTATTTCCTAAAACTTTCATGCCAAAGGTGTTTTGAGCAATATCTGATGTAGCAGAAAGATCGGGCGTTTCCTGATTTTTATAATTAATGAAATCTTGACTAAAGTTGATTCCTTTGAATTTTGCATACAAATCATACAAAGCCAACAGAATAAATGGAGATAATGTTCCTAAAAGCATTTCATCTGCTCTTGAAAGTGTAGCAAAAAATTTGAATCCGATGTTGATTGTCAAACTTATAATTGTAATGATCAAGATAGATTTCCCTGAATGTCTTTTTGAAAATAATGCCCAAATGGGTGGACCATACAATGAGCAACCTGTGACAGCACCAATACTTAAAACCACGTTGACAATTCCTCCAACTGAAGGAACTAACAATGCAACAATTATAGTTCCAAGACCAAATATGATGGTGGAAAGTTTTGCTACGTTCATGATTTGTTTCAGACTAGCTTTTGGCTTAAAGACTAAAAATAAATCATTCGTAATCACAGAAGCTGCTAAATTTAAGGTTGTGTTGACAGAACTTGCTGTTGCAAAGACCATTCCACCAAGCATCAATCCCAACATTCCTATTGGTAAAACTTGTTTACAAATAAGCATATATGCGCCTTCACTCTCCAATCCAGATAAATCAGGATTTATAATTTTATAAATCATAGGTGGCAACATCCAAATAAATGGACTTACAAGATAAATCCAACCAAAAGTCAACCCCACTTTTTTGGCATCTTTTGCGTTCTTTACACTTGTATAACGTTGCACATACGCCCAATTTCCTCCAATAAAAATCACATTATAGATTGCGAAAGCAAGGATAAACCACCAACTGTATTCTTCACTTGTAGCTTTCCAAGCGTCTGCTGGAAGTGAAGTTAAAAAACCATCAATGCCACCAACTTGTTCTAAAGCTAAAAACACCACTAATGAAACAGCTGCAGTAAGAATTACAAATTGCAAAACATCCGTAACAATCACAGCCCAAAGTCCACCTACAACAGTATATAACAGAATTAATAATCCAATAATAACAATACACGCGTTGATTGACCAACCTGTGGAAACATTTACGATTTTTGCCACAGGATATAAAAAAGCCCCTGTGTAAGCCAGTGATAATAATAAAATAATGTAGGTATAAAACTTTTGTACTTTATCACCCAAACGTTTTCTTACAAATTCAGCAGCCGTTAATACGTTGGTTTTTCGCCATTTAGGAGCAATCACAAATGCAACTATAAAACCACCTAAACACATTGCTAATTGAATAGTAATTGCAACCCAACCTAATTCATAAGCGATAGAGCCCCAAACTACAAAAGTCCCTGCTGAAAAAAAACTCATGTACAATGAAAGTCCATTTATTGACCAAGGAACTGCGCCACCTGCTGCAAAATAGCTTTTCATGTCTGAGCCACTTTTTCTGAAAGATAAAC
>DAIUBY010000019.1:24527-33746 GCA_036846425.1 Polaribacter sp. | reverse complement strand
GCAAAACGCTGATTTCCAGTATTGCTTCCTCCTCTTCCATCAGCAACTCTGTATGTTCCTGCTGCGTGCCATGCCATACGAATCATTAAACCTCCATAATGACCCCAATCTGATGGCCACCAATCTTGATTAGTTGTCATGAATGATTTTAAATCAGCTTTTAGGGCTTCTAAATCCAATTTTTCAAAAGCTTCTTTGTAACTAAAATGTTCTCCTAATGGATTTGTTTTGGTGTCTTGTTGGTGCAAAATATCTAAGTTGATATTTTTTGGCCACCAATCTGTTACTGAATTTGTTTCTTTTGTGGTGTTTGCACCATGTCCAAATGGGCATTTTGCAGCTCCTGAATGATTCATATTTTTATTATTTTGGTTAAACTTTTTTTGAATTTTGGTATTATTTATTCTCAGAATTTCATATTGACTTTGTAAAAATATGACTTAAAATATATAAAATTCTCTACTTGAAGTTTTGTTTTCTTATGTTATTATAAGTAAATCTTATTGATTTTAATTATTAAAAGCTAAAAAGAAATGTCGAAAAATACTTTGTAAAAATAATTTGATATTCATTAAAAATATTGATTAAATAGAGTTTTTGAATTATTTTTTCAAAACCACAAACCGATTATTTTGAAATTCGATTTTCAATTGAAATTTTTTAGCAATATACTCGAATGTTTTTAAAGTATATATAAAAACATGGGTTGGATCTTTGCGATAATACCATTTTGGAAAAGCAATTACACCATCATATTGATGTGTCATAATTAACAATTTTCCTGATGGTTTTAAAATATTCAACAGTTTTTCAATTTCTTTTTTTGGATGATAAAAATGCTCAAAAACTTCGCAACTAAATATATAATCATACTGAAAATCTAGATAACTTTCATCAGGATAAAAAAATGGATCGTATAATTTTATTTGAAAATCATGCTTTTTCAACTGTTCAGAAATTACAGGTCCTGTGCCACAACCAAAATCCAAACCCAAATGTTTTGATGTATAATTTTCTAAAATATAAACTGTAATTGGCGATGTAAATTGCTGATAACGAACATCATTTACGTCATTATTATGCGATTCATAACGTTCCTTTTCTTGTTCAAAATTCACATAGAATTTGCTGTCTTTTACAAAAGCATCGCAAACACTGCATTGAAAATAAAAATCATCAATTTGATTTTGTAACGTATTTTCACAAAGAGTGCAAAGCATATTGATTGGAAATAATTGCTGTAAAATTACAATAAATCAATGCTTGATTTGTATAAAGTTTTGAAAAGTAAAGCAAAACTTCAGCCAATTTTTAACTAAACTAAAAACTTAATTTACTGTTAAAAAAAATTATTAAACTTCAAATTAAATATATTTTTGCCATCGTGGAATTTTGAAAAAAATGTTCCACTTATTTTTCGAGGAAATAATTGAAAACACCCATGAAATTACTTAAAATTTTACTTTTACTATTTTTTATATTTTCAATCAATCATACTATATCATCTCAAAATGTTTCAGAAACTAATCTTGAAGAAACTGGTCTTTGGATGGGATTGTATCTAAAAGCAAAGTTTTCAAAAAAACTTGGTTATTATGGTGAGCATCATTATCGTTTGAGAAATGGACTTGATAACATCAATTCATTTGTTGGAAGAACAAGACAAATATATAACAGAGCAGGATTAAACATCTATTTTAATAAATATTTTGAAGCGGTAATTGGACCAACACTAGTTTTTAATTATACTCCTGAACCTGGAAATCCGAACTTTGAAAAGGTAACTATTGAACCTAGAATTTGGCATCAATGGTTATTAATTATGCCTCCAATTGGACGTTTCAAAATTTATCATCAATTCAGGTTTGAACACAGATGGAAAAGAGATAATAATGTTGGTGATGAACATGATTTCACAAACAGATATCGTTACAAACTTTTTGCATACATTCCTTTGAATAAAAGTGAGTTTGAAAATAACACTCTATTTTTCTCGCCAAGTGCCGAAATTTTTATGCATTCTGGCAAATCTATTGCCTACAATCCCTTTGAAGATTTTAGAACATACAATGGTTTTGGTTACATCTTGAATGAAAACGTAACATTTTTTGCTGGTCACATGTGGACTCTTGGACAAAAAAATACAGGATTTGAATATCGCTCAAGTCACATAATTCGTTTGAATGTGATGATAAGTTTAGACCTTAGAAAAACAGAAAATAAATTACCTCCAATCAATATTGGATATTAAATAATGACTTAAAATGCTGAAAAAAAATTCTATATTCATTATTTCTTTGATACTACTTTTAGGTATTTCTGTAATTTTACTATTTCAAAACATCAAACTAAAGAGGGAATTTTTACTCCAAAAAAATAAAAATATTTCTCAGTCAATAAAATTGCAAGAATATGACTCTATTACTTTTGGTTTAAGAAGTATTTTATCCAATTTTAGTAATGATAATGTTGAATCTTTATCAGGTTTCGAGCTGACAAAAAAGCTAGCTTTTTCTTTAAATTTAACTCAAAATCCTAAAAACTTTGTCAAAAAAGATTCATCAAATTTCAAAATTAACTCAAATTACACGAATTCAAATTTTTCAAACAAAACCTTTTTATCATTAAAAAACGCTAATGATTCTGTTGTTTCATTATTTAATAAAATTATCAACGAAAATGATAGTTTGTACTACAAATTAAACATAACTAATGAATTATTGAATGATGCCAAAAAAGATACAATCACTCTAAAAAATTCTAAAAATGTTGAAATTTTTTACTTTGGAAATCTTACTAATAAAATCGCCAATGGTTTTGGAATTGGATTTTATAAAGAAAAAGGATTTTACATTGGAAACTGGTCAATGAACCTTCGCAATGGATTAGGAAAACACAATTATACCAATGGTGATGTTTATTTTGGTGATTTTTTGAATGATAAAAGAGAGGGTTTTGGGGTATATTATCATGAAACAGGAGATAAATATGAAGGTGAATGGAAAAATGATTTGATGAATGGAAAAGGAATAATTACCCTTAAAAATGGTACTAAAAAAGAAGGTTTTTGGATTGATGGAAAAATGAAAAAAAAATGATATTTGTTCTAAACAAAGTTGCGCATTAATTTTTAAAACATTTTTATATCTTCGCTTCGAAACAAACAAAGGAAATGGTGTGCTTCCTTATCCAACCGCTTTTTAAAAAAGCTGATGACGCCTGATTAATTTTTAAATTTCATTTTTAATCGGGAAATTCTATGGAAAAAATTCAAACTTCATTTTACGACAAAATAAAAAAACGGTGGCATTTTTGGTTCCAAAAATATCCTTCAATTGTATTCATTTTCAAATGGACTTTGATATGTATTTTATTAGGATTGTTGATTGGAAGCGCTTCTGCAGGATTTTTACAATCCTTAGATTGGGCAACCAATTATCGTGAAAGTCATCTTTGGATTATCGCATTTTTGCCAATTTGTGGTTTTGGAATTGGTTTGGTGTATCATTATTTTGGGAAAGAAGTTGTTGCTGGAAACAATTTATTGATTGATACCATTCACAAACCCGAAAAAACAATTCCATTTATCATGGCGCCTTTGGTGTATGTAGGAACAATTGCTACTCATTTTTTTGGAGGATCTGCAGGTCGTGAAGGAACTGCATTGCAAATGGCAGGAGCAATTGCAGATCAATTTAGCAAACCTCTAAAGCTTTCGAAATCAGACAGAAAAATAATTTTGATTGCAGCTGTTGCTGGAGGATTTGGGTCAGTTTTTGGAACGCCATTAGCTGGCGCTATTTTCGAATTGGAGTTTTTTTTAATAGGAAAAATCAATTACAAAGCAATTTTTCCAGCATTTTTGACCTCCATTTTCGCAGATATTGTCACCAAACTTTGGGAAACTCCACATACTGTTTATCAAATAGATTTTGTCCCAACAACAACTTTTTCAACAGTTCTATATGCTATTTTTGGAGGAATTTTGTTTGGAATTTGTGCTGTAATTTTTAGTAAACTTAGTCATCAAACAAGTAATTTTTTTAAATCAAAAATTTCATATCCTCCATTTCGACCTTTGATTGGTGGAATTTTAGTTGCTTTATCTGTTTTTGCAATCGGAACTACAAAATATATTGGATTGGGAATTCCAACAATTGTTAATTCATTTGACACACAATTGCCAATCTATGATTTTGCTATTAAAATGGCATTTACAATCATTACACTTTCTGCAGGTTTTAAAGGTGGTGAAGTAACTCCGCTGTTTTTTATAGGCGCAACTTTAGGAAGTGCTTTAAGTCTATTTATTCCTTTGCCAACAGCATTGTTAGCAGGAATGGGTTTTGTAGCCGTCTTTTCAGGAGCAACCAATACACCAATTGCTTGTACATTGATGGCAATTGAATTGTTTGGTGCAGAAAGTGGTGTTTATGTTGCAATTGCTTGTGTAGTTTCGTATTTACTTTCTGGACATTATAGCATTTATAACAGTCAAAAAATAGGCGAACCAAAACATATCTTTTTTTCAAAAGAAAAAGGAAAAAGACTTCATGAATTGTAGTCAATTTCCTTTGATTTTTGTGGAGAAGATGGGATTCGAACCCACGACCTTTTGGCTGCCAGCCAAACGCTCTAGCCAACTGAGCTACATCCCCGAAAATGCTATTAGCTTTTAGCTTTTGGCTATCAGCAAGTAAAAGTAATAATAAATTGTAAATCTATAAACAATTTTCACTCAATCCAACTTTTAAAATCCTTTACACGTTCTCTACTAACAATAATTTCGGTTTCTGAATAGGAATTTAATATCAACTTTAATCTAGAATTTGAATACGAAATAATGTCTTTGATTGCATTGATATTCACAATAAATGTTCTGTTTACTCTGAAAAACTGTTCAGGATCTAATTGTTCTTGCCAAATTTCTAAAGAATTATCTAATAAAAAACTACGCTTTTCATTCGTAAAACAATAGGTTGCTTTGTTTTCACTGTAAAAACATTCAATGACATCTGTTGAAATAATTTTGATATGAGCACCAATTTTTAAAGACAATCTTCTTTTAAATTTTCTATCTACAGGATTGATTAGCAGCTTTTTAATATCATTCAAGTTTACCATTACTTCAGTTTGTTTTGGTTTGGTTTTTTTGAATTGATTCACAGCTGCTTCCAATTCATCTACATCAATTGGCTTTAACAAATAATCAATGGAATTCAATTTAAAAGCTTTGAGTGCATATTCATCATAGGCCGTTGTAAAAATGATAGCACTCTTCACTTCTATTTCTTCAAAAATTTCGAAAGACAATCCATCAGACAATTGAATGTCTAAAAAAATCAATTCAGGATGTTCATTATTCTGCAGCCAATTCAAGGATTCTTCAACAGAATGCAACATTTCTTGTACTTCAATATTCAAGTCTGCCAACATTCTACTGAGTCTTCTTGCAGCAGGTTTTTCGTCTTCAATGATGATTACATTCATAATTATAAACGCTTTTTCATTTGTTCATTTTCTTTTTCCATATATTCTTTGATTTTGCGCTCTTCCCAATCTTTGCCTAAACCTAATGATTTGAAACCAAAAATACCCAACCAATGAAAAAATACGCCAATTCCCCAAAATAACCACGTTGAATACAATCCAAAGTTATCAATTATTTCAGAAAAACTTTCTCCACTTTTCATTGATCCATAGATAATAAGACCACTGATAAAAATGTTTACTGAAATATAAACAACCAAGTGACTATAAAATCCTTTGATGTCTTTGACTCTTTTTTGTGCACGAATGTAGCTTTGCTCTCTTAAAAATTGCTGTTCCATATTATGATTCTTTTTGATTCAAAAATTCTTTTATTTTACGCTCTTCCCAGTCTTTTCCCAATCCTAAAAATTGAAATCCGAAAATTCCCAACCAATGAAAAAATAAGCCAAATCCCCATCCTAAAGTTGAAAACCAAAACCAATGAAAATTGGGCATAAATTTTAGATTTACAAATATGATGAACGGAATTACAAGGCAATAGGTTGTTAAATGTGAGTAAAAACCTTTGATTTCTTTTACTCTTTTTTGAGCTCTTTCAAACGATTGTTGATTATTAAAATATGTATCCATTGTTTTTTTATTTTTCTTGATTCATTAATTCTTTAATTTTGCGCTCTTCCCAGTTTTTTCCTAAAAATATATTGAAATTTTGAACTTCCAAATATTTAAAAATCAAACTAATACCCCAAAAAATTAGTGGAAACCAAAACCAATAAAATCTTGGTGAGAATTGCAAATTGATAAAAATTAACAATGGAATTACGATGCAGTATGAGGCTAAATTTTGATAAAATTCTTTCAACCTTTCCACTTTTTCTACTGCTTTGACATACTTATTATTTTCTAAATTTTCTTGATACATGATGTTATTCATTTTAAATAAGAGAGGAATCCTCACCTTAAAAGTTTTGTTATTATTTTCTATTTGAACACTTTTATGAGTAATTAAGCCATACCTGTCAGCAATGTTTTGTAACCCAACTTTAGTACTTTTTCCAATCGCTTCTTTTGGATTTACATTATTTTCTATAACCAAATACTCATTTTCTTCATAAATACTTATTGTTAAAGGTTTTGAAGATGAAACCACATTGTGTTTCACGGCATTTTCTAATAATAATTGCAATGATAATGGCACAATTTTTAACTCTGGATTACTAATTGATTCTGGAATATTAAACTTTACAGCGTCTTCAAAACGCATTCCTAAAAGTTCCATATAGGTTTTGGCAAAAAGCAATTCTTCTGATAATGGAATCAAATCTTTGTTTCGCTGCTCTAAAACATACCTGTAAATTTTTGACAATTTTGTGGTAAATTTTTCTGCCTGACTAGGATTTTCGCTTATTAAACTAGTCAAAACATTCAAACTATTGAATAAAAAATGCGGATCAATTTGATTTTTTAACGATTCAAATTTGGCAGTTTCTGTTTTGGCAACAATTTCTTGTTTGGTAGTTTCTTGTTTTACCGTTTTTTTCCATTCAATCATAAAACTTCTGGCATGTAAAAACGCTGAAATTCCAAACGAAAGAATGATGTAAAAAAGATGTGTCCAAATATAATTTCCTTCAAAAAATTTATCAGGATTATTACCATTAATGATGATAAAATTGATATAATTCATCAAAAAAACAGCAGGAACTGTGTATGCAATTGTTGCAAAAATTCCAATCCAAATTCGCTGATTTGTTTGCTCTGTCCAACTCCATTTTTGGCTTAAATAATCATTGATAATTCCTTGCCCAAATCCCAATCCAAAGGAATACATTCCAGAAATCAAAAAGTTATAACCAATTTCTTTTATAGAAAAACTTTGATTCAATAAGGTAAAAACAATAGTGAATATGAAAGTAATCTTTAAACTAGTTATAAAACCATCTTTGATATTTTCTTTGGTAATTTTAGGTGTCATAATCTGTGATTAAAAAATAAATGGTGAACTAAAATTTAATTTTTAAAGATACTGTTTTCTCAGAAACTGCAAACTTTGCTCCTTCAAAAGTTGGTGGACCATAAGTCATTACATTGTTAGAAGCGCCATAATCTTCAATTGGCATTCCATTTGGAGAAAAATCCATTTTGTCATTGTCATTTTTGTCATGATAACAAATAATGGCATACTCACCAAAAGGAACGTTTTCAAAAGTTACGCTACTTTTTCCATCTACAATTTTTGCATTTATAGCTTGGATTGGTTTCAACATGAATGATGCTTTGTCGTACAATGCAAAACTAATTTTACCAGTATCAGAAGTTGCATTAATTACTTCTACAGTGATACTTCCTTTTTCTTGAGCAGTTATTGTATTCGTGATGAAAAGTACTGCCATTACTACAATTGATGTTACTAATTTCATAATTTCTATGTTTTTAAGATTAATGATGGTACAAAAGTGCGACAGGATTTCACCTAAAAAAATTGAGTTTTACTGAACTGTCATTTTTTACGGATGAATTGTCATAAACAATAAACCAAAAGATATCTTACAAAAACCAACTCTAAAAAATTATTAAAAATTTATTATTTTTCCAAAAATAACAATGATTTATTAGATATATTATTGTTTTTTTAATTATTTGATAAAAATTATAAAAAAATAATTCGTTTTTAATCATAAGTTTTAAAAAATATATACTTTTACTGTATGATTCAAAACATAAATAATAAAAATTACACTTCAATAGTTCCCAGTAAGCGTTTGCTTTGCAGACGCTGTTAATCTTTTTACAAAGAAATTGAACCTATTTAAAGTAATATTTTTTTTATTTTTTCATGAAACAATCAACAAAAGCTCATCAACATTTTCAGGTTATTTTACACAATAACAATGTTACAATTCCAAGATATTTTTCCACACGCCCTTAAGGGTATGTGCGTTATTTCAGAATTAGGTGAGTCCAATTCTACTTTCAAAAAATCGACCTCACAAACAATTTTAATTCACTAAATTTCAATTTCAATGAAAATTGTCATTGCTGATAAAACTCACATTGGATACGCAGAAATCATTTGCAAAACTATTGAAGATGCTGCAAAAGTGCGTGGCACAGGAATTGCTAAGCGTAAACCAGAATATATTGCCACCAAAATGGAAAATGGTAATGCAGTTATTGCTTTAGATGGCGATAAATTTGCAGGATTTTGCTACATCGAAAAATGGGGACATGGAAAATTTGTTGCCAATTCAGGCTTGATTGTTCATCCTGATTATCGTGGTTTAGGATTATCTAAAAAAATCAAACAAGTAATTTTTGATCACTCAAGAAGCAAATTTCCAGATGCTAAAATTTTTAGTATCACTACAGGTTTGGCTGTGATGAAACTCAACACAAGTTTAGGATATAAACCAGTTACTTTTTCGGAATTGACAGATGATCCAACTTTTTGGGATGGTTGTCAAACATGCGTAAACTATGATGTTTTGACAAGAACAAACCGCAAAATGTGTTTGTGCACAGGAATGTTGTATGACCCAAACAATCAAACAAACGAAGAACCAAAAAAAATAAAAGACAAAGTTTTTTACAGGCTTAAAAACATGAAACAAAACTTATTTTTAAAGAAAGAAAAGAAATGAAAAAATTAGTGATTGCTTATAGTGGTGGATTAGACACTTCATATTGTGCTGTAAAATTATCAAAAAAATATAAAGTTCATGCAGT
>DAIUBY010000019.1:22241-24427 GCA_036846425.1 Polaribacter sp. | reverse complement strand
AGAGATGAAAAATTAACAAGACAACAAGAAATTGATTATTTAAAATCAGAAGGCATCAACATGTCTTGGGAAAAAGCTAAGTATTCAGTAAACAAAGGTTTGTGGGGAACAAGTGTTGGTGGTGAAGAAACATTGACATCAACAATGCCTTTGCCAGAAAGTGCGTATCCATCTCAATTAGAAAAAGAAGGTTATCAAAAAGTAGTTTTAACATTCAATAAAGGAAATTTGGTTGCTGTAAATGGCAAAATTGATGACCCAGAAAAGTGTATTGAATTGCTCAATAGTTTCGCTACAAAATACGCAATTGGAAGAGATATTCATGTAGGAGACACTATTGTTGGTATCAAAGGAAGAGTTGGTTTTGAAGCTGCAGCTGCTTTAATTACCATAAAAGCGCATCATTTATTAGAAAAACATACGCTCACCAAATGGCAATTGCAACACAAAGAATATCTAGCAAGTTTTTATGGAATGCATTTGCATGAAGGTCAATATTTAGATCCTGTCATGAGAAATATAGAAGCATTTTTAGAAAGCAGTCAAAAAAACGTTTCTGGAAGTGTGTTTGTTACTTTGAGACCTTATCATTTTACATTGGATGGCGTTTCATCTCCACATGATTTGATGAATGCAAAATTCGGAAGTTATGGCGAAGAAAATAAAGTTTGGACAGCAGATGATGCCAAAGGATTTATCAAAATTTTCGGAAATCAAAACAAAATTTATCACCAAGTAAATAGTAACGAATTATGATTCAAGTAGGAATAATTGGTGGTGCAGGATATACAGCTGGTGAATTGATCAGATTGTTGTTGCATCACCCAAAAGCCGAAATCAACTTTGTTTTCAGCACTTCCAATGCAGGAAATAAAATTTATGAGGTGCATCAAGATTTATTGGGTGACACTGAATTGGAGTTTACAAATACGATAAATACCTCTATTGATGTGTTGTTTTTATGTTTAGGACATGGAAATTCGACCAGTTTTTTAAAAGAAAATTCATTTTCCGAAAACACAGTAATTATTGATTTAAGCAATGATTTTAGATTGGTTGCTGACCAAAGTTTTGAAGGAAAGAACTTTGTGTATGGTTTACCTGAATTGCAAAAAGAACAAATAAAAAGAGCCACATACATTGCAAATCCTGGTTGTTTTGCAACTGCTTTGCAGCTGGCAATTTTACCTTTAGCAGCCAATAAATTATTGTTTGATGACATTCATATTCACGCTGTAACTGGTGCTACAGGTGCAGGAACTTCACTTTCTTCAAGTTCTCATTTTCCTTGGAGAGACAATAATTTTTCGCATTACAAAGCTTTTTCACACCAACATTTGGATGAAATCAATCAAACTGTGCAAAATCTACAGCCTGATTTTTCATCTGAAATTAATTTTATTCCAAATAGAGGAAATTTTTCAAGAGGAATTTTTGCAACGATTTACACAAAATACAAAGGAAGTATTGATGAGGCGAAAGAAATTTATCATTCGTATTATAAAAATGCCGCTTTCACATTTATTTCAGACAATGAATTGCATTTAAAACAAGTCGTCAATACCAATAAATGTTTATTGCATTTGTCAAAACAAAATGATAAATTACTGATTACAAGCATTATAGATAATTTATTAAAAGGAGCTTCTGGACAAGCAATCCAAAATATGAACTTAATTTTAGGTTTTCCTGAAACCTTGGGATTGAATAGCAAAGCCAATTATTTTTAAATAAACCGAACTATGAAAATAGCGATAATAGGAACAGGAAATTTAGGAAAATCAATCGCAAAAGGGTTGATTATCAATAACGCCATTACTTCTTTATATCTTACAAAACGAAATTTAGAAAGCATTTCAGAATTTGAGGGATACAAAAATGTGTTTTTAACAACCAATAATTCTGAAGCAATTCAGCAATCAGATATTTTGATTTTTGCTGTGCAACCTGCTCATTTTGAAAAAATCCTGAAAGAAATCAAACCATTTTTAACCAACAAACATGTGTTAATTTCTACAATTACAGGCTTTAGCATCCAAAAAATTGAAGAGACAATTGGAAGCGAAGCTTTTATCATTAGAGCAATGCCAAACACAGCAATTGCTGTTGGAAAATCAATGACATGTTTATGTAGTAACGAACTTGGAAAACAACGAATCAAAATTGCAGAAGCTATTTTCAATAGA
>DAIUBY010000019.1:17959-22141 GCA_036846425.1 Polaribacter sp. | reverse complement strand
CCAAAAGGCTGTACAATTGAAGGATTAAATGAAATGGAACACAAAGGATTGAGTTCATCTTTGATTCATGGAATGGTAGCTTCGTTCAATAAAATTAACGTCATAAAAAAAGAACAACTATGAGTTTGTTTAATGTCTATCCTTTGTTTGATATCACTCCTGTAAAAGCAAAAGATATGTTTGTTTTTGATGACAAAGGAACTCAATATTTAGATTTATATGGAGGTCATGCAGTGATTTCTATTGGACATTCGCATCCAAAATATGTGGAAGCAATTAGCAATCAAGTTGCCAAATTAGGATTTTATAGCAATTCTATTCAAAATCCGTTGCAAGAAGCGTTATCAGAAAAATTAGCACAACTTTCAGGTTGTAAAGAATACGATTTGTTTATGTGCAATTCTGGTGCTGAAGCCAATGAAAATGCACTAAAATTAGCTTCTTTTCACAATAAAAAGAAAAAAATAATTGCTTTCAAAAGCAGTTTTCATGGACGAACTTCTGCAGCTGTTGCAGCAACTGATGATGCAAAAATAATTGCACCTTTAAATGCACAACAAGAAGTAGAAATTTTGCCTTTGGGTGATTTAGCAGCGCTAGAAAATGCGCTTTCAAAAAACGATGTTTGTGCAGTAATCATTGAATGTATTCAAGGTGTTGGAGGTTTGGACGAAAGTACTACTGAATTTTACGAAGGAATTAATACTCTTTGTAAAAAATACAATACTTGTTTTATTGCTGATGAAGTGCAATCAGGATTTGGAAGAACAGGCGATTTTTTCGCTTTTCAAAAATACAACATAACTCCTGATATCATTTCAATTGCAAAAGGAATGGGAAATGGTTTTCCTGTTGGAGGAATTTTAATTCATCAAAAAATCAAAGCATCTTTTGGATTATTGGGAACAACTTTTGGTGGAAATCACTTGGCTTGTGCAGCTTCTTTAACCGTTTTAAATGTGATTGAAGAAGAAAAATTGATGGAAAATGCCACAAAAATGTCAGCATATTTTATCGAAAAAGCTAAAGAAATTCCACAAGTAAAAAAAATCAAAGGTCGTGGTTTGATGTTAGGTTTAGAATTTGATTTTCCAATTGCTGAGCTCAGAAAAAATCTAATAAACAATCATAAAATTTTCACTGGAAATGCTAAAAATCAATATGTTATTAGAATTTTACCTCCATTAACCATTCAAAAAGAACACATAGATATTTTTATGAATGCACTAAAAAGTGAATTATCATGAAACATTACACCTCTATTCAGGATATTCCTGATATTCATTCTTGGATACAAGAAGCGCTTGAAATCAAATCAAATCCTTTAAAATTCAAAAAGCTAGGAAAACACAAAACGATTGGATTGTTGTTTTTTAATTCGAGTTTACGAACGCGATTAAGTACCCAAAAAGCAGCTTTGAATTTAGGAATGAATAACATTGTAATGAATGTTTCTGAAGATGCTTGGGGAATTGAATTCGAAAATGGAAGTATTATGAATGGCTCAACTGCAGAACACATCAAAGAAGCTGCAGCTGTGGTTTCACAATATTGTGATGTGATTGCTGTACGTGCTTTTCCAACGTTGAAAGACAAAGCAAAAGATGAAAGCGAACAAGTGTTAACTGCTTTTCAAAAATACGCTTCTGTGCCAATTATCAACATGGAAAGTGCCACAAGTCATCCTTTACAAGGTTTAACTGATGCAATTACTATTGCCGAAAATTCGACCAAAAAAAGACCAAAAGTAGTATTGACTTGGGCTCCTCACATAAAAGCCTTGCCACAAGCTGTTCCAAATAGTTTTGTAGAAGCCATGCAAAAAATGGAGGTGGATTTTGTAATTACAAATCCTGAAGGATACAATTTGGATGCAAGAATCACAAAAAATTCGACAATCAATCACAATCAAAAAGAAGCTTTTGAAAATGCCGATTTTATTTATGCCAAAAATTGGAGTTCGTTCGATTCGTATGGACAAATTTTAAAAACAGATTTAGATTGGATGGTTACCAAAGACAAAATTGGCAATGCAAAATTTATGCATTGTTTGCCAGTTCGTAGAAATGTAGTTGTGGAAGATGCAGTGTTGGATTCCGAAAATTCTTTAGTGATTGAACAAGCCAATAATCGAACTTTTGCAGCGCAATTGGTATTGAAGAAAATTTTGGAAAATGCTTAAAGAAAAACTATCAATCATAAAAATCGGTGGAAATATCATTGAAGATGAAAACGCTTTACATGAATTTTTACAGCTTTTTTCAAACCTAAAAGGAAAGAAAATTTTGGTTCATGGAGGAGGAAAAAAAGCTACTTTAATGGCTCAAAAACTTGGAATTGAATCAAAAATGATTGATGGAAGACGCATTACTGATGCATCAACTTTAGAGGTAATTACCATGGTTTATGGTGGTTTGGTTAACAAAAATATCGTTGCAAAACTACAAGGTCTACAAGTCAACGCAATTGGTTTATCTGGTGCAGATGGAAATTGTATTTTATCTTCCAAAAGACCTGTAAAAGAAATTGATTTTGGATTTGTAGGCGATGTGAAAATTGTTGATAACCAAGCAATTGATGTTTTGATAAGTGCCAATTTTACGCCTGTTTTTTGTGCGATTACACATGATGGAAATGGACAATTACTAAACACAAATGCGGATACAATTGCAAGTCAAATTGCTATTTCAATGAGTAAAATTTATGAAACAACACTATTTTATTGTTTCGAATTGAATGGCGTTTTAGAAAATATCAATGACAAAAATTCCGTTATAAAACACATTAATTCAACAAGTTATCAAGAATTACTGTCAAAAGGAATTATTGCAGATGGAATGATTCCAAAATTATCAAATTGTTTTGATGCTTTACAAGATGGAGTTCAAACTATTTTTATGGGAAATACTTCAATTTTGACACAAGAAAACGAAAACTTTACTAAAATAACACTTTAAATGGAACTCAAAAAACTAACTATCGAAGCAATTTCGCTTTTAAAAAAGTTGATTGAAACTCCGTCTTTTTCATCTGAAGAAGACAAAACTGCTCTTTTGATTGAAAATTGGTTCAAAGATCATCAAATTCCGTTTCAAAGAACCAAAAATAATATTTGGGCAATCAATAAATATTTTGATGAAAGCAAACCAACATTATTGCTAAACTCTCATCATGATACCGTAAAACCGAATTCAGCTTTCACCAAAAATCCTTTTGAAGCAATTGTTGAAAACGGAAAATTATATGGTTTAGGAAGCAATGATGCAGGTGGTTGTTTGGTGTCTTTATTGGCAACTTTCACTTATTTTTATCATCAAAAAAATCTAAAATACAATCTTGTAATTGTGGCTTCTGCTGAAGAAGAAAGTAGTGGCGAATTTGGTTTGAACAGTATGTTATCCATCATTCCAAAAATTGATGTTGCTATTGTTGGCGAACCAACTTTGATGAATTTAGCAATTGCTGAAAAAGGATTAGTTGTTTTTGACGCAGTTGTAGAAGGTACTGCAAGTCATGCTGCACATCCTAATAATGACAATCCTATTTATAAAATGGTTGATGTGTTGCAATGGTTTCATGATTTTACTTTCGAAAAAACTTCGGAAACTTTGGGTGATGTAAAAATGACAGTTACTCAAATCAATGCTGGAAAGCAACACAATGTAGTTCCTGCTCATGTAGATTTGGTAATTGATGTTCGTGTAAATGATGCGTATTCTAATCAGGAAATTGCAAAAATTCTACAAGAAAATGCACCCTGCACAAAAATAACTCCAAGAAGTTTACGACTCAACTCCTCCTCTATTTCTGTAGAGCATGAATTGGTAAAAGCGGGAATTTCGATTGGAAGAAAAACTTATGGTTCTCCTACTTTATCAGATCAATCTGTTTTGAGTTGCCAATCGTTAAAACTAGGCCCTGGAGATAGCACACGTTCGCATTCTGCTGATGAATTTATTTATATTTCAGAAATTGAAGAAGGCATTGATATTTATGTAAAATTGTTGGAGAAAGTAATATATTAGAAGTTAAATTTTAGATATTAGAAGTAAATAAAAAAGGAAGCATGAAACTTTGGGATAAAGGATTTTCAATAGACAAAAAAATAGAACTTTTCACTGTTGGCAATGACAGAGAAGTTGACATGCACATTGCAAAATATGATGCGATTGCTTCTTTAGC